>CAJUHG010000057.1:19032-19357 GCA_910586005.1 uncultured Lachnospiraceae bacterium
GCGAATTTTCTATTGCCATAAACAATAGAAAACACACTTTGCGAATTTTCTATTGCCATAAACAATAGAAAACACACTTTGCGAATTTTCTATTGTCATAAACAATAGAAAACACACTTTGTGAACTTTCTATTATCATAAAACAAAGAACTACCACAGATACTGTGGTAGTTCTTTGTTTGAGTTACTATAAGTAAAAAACCTTTGTTCTATTTTACAGTAACTTTCAGAGTTGCTTTCTTCTTATTAAAGGTTTGTACTGTAATAGTCGCACTACCTTTCTTTAATGCTTTTACTTTACCTGCGCTTGTCACAGATACTATTT
>CAJUHG010000058.1 GCA_910586005.1 uncultured Lachnospiraceae bacterium
CTTTGGAGGTACGCACAAATAAAGCACTTCCTAGTGTTTCCTCTAAATGTCTTACTGCCTGACTTACTGCTGGTTGGGAAACAGATAATTCCTCTGCTGCCAATGTAATACTTTGTAATTTACCCACATAATAAAAAATTTTATAATATTCTAAATTGATATCCATAATTACTCCTATCATATCCCATAAAACAAGCATATATTGTTTTTTTATAATTAGCCTTCCTAACATTAACCTCTAAAATAATAGAAAACACGCTTTACAAATTTTCTATTATAAATCGAGTGGGAAAGATTTTCTTTCCCTACTTGCTGCGCGCACCATGTGCCGCTTTAGCGGCATATTTCCTTTGTATGGGGCTGTGCATAAATAATAGAAAGTTCTCAAAGCATACTTTCATATATTGTAAATTAAAATATTTTCTATATTGTCTTTTTCCATTTTCTTTTGTATAATAGCATTCAGTATTTTTTAAAGGAGGATTTCATAATGACAAAAGATATGACAACTGGAAGTCCGTGGAAAATTATTATTTTTTTCTCCATTCCAATTCTTCTAGGGAATTTATTCCAACAGTTTTATAATATGGTAGATGCCATTATTGTAGGACAATTTTTAGGTGAAGATGCGCTTGCTGCTGTGGGGTGTACGGGTTCTATTATGTTCTTAGTCCTTGGATTTGCTATGGGAATTGCACAAGGTTTTGGTATCCTTATTTCTCATGCTTTTGGAGCAAAAGATGAGGAACGTCTCAAACATTATGTAGCAGTTTCACTAATTTTAGGATTTATCTCTTCTCTATTAATTACTGCACTTACGATCACCTTGTCTAAGAATCTACTTTTATTTATGAAAACACCTGAAAATATTCTAGATATGGCCAATAGCTATATTACTGTTATCTATGCTGGAACAATTGCAACTATGGCTTTTAATATAACTTCTTCCATTTTAAGAGGAGTAGGAGACAGTAAAACCCCCCTTTATTTTCTTGTACTTTCTTCTATTTTAAATATCCTCTTGGATTTATTTTTTATTGTAATACTTCATACTGGTCCAGAAGGTGCTGCTTATGCAACAGTAATTGCACAAGGACTTTCCGCATTGTTTTGCTTTTTGTATATGTTTACACGTTTTGAAATTTTAAAACTAAACCGAAAGGATTTCTATCTTGACTATAAAAGTTCTGTAGAACTTTTATCTATTGGTATTCCTATGTCTATCAATTACTCAGTCACTGCCATTGGTGTTATGATTCTTCAAGGTGCTGTAAATGTATTTGGCTCTAGTGCAGTAGCGGCTATTGCAGCCGCTTCCAAAGTGGAAACACTTGCAACTCAAACCATGCCCACTTTGGGGACCACTATGTCTACTTATTGTGGACAGAATCTTGGAGCAAAAAAATATGACCGTATTTTTGATGGCATGAAAAAAGCCTTTTTTCTTGTACTAGCTATCTCAGTATTAGGAGCAATTATTTCAGCAGGATTTGGAAAATATATTGTATGTTGGTTTTTAAGTGAACCTTCTGAGCTTGTACTAGATTATGCTACTACTTATTTACACACAGTTTCTTGGTTTTTTATTCCTTTGGCAATGATTTTTCTGTATCGTAGCGCTTTACAAGGTCTGGATCAAACCTTAGTTCCTGTTATGAGTGGTATTTTAGAATTAGTTTTCCGGTTTTTGGTAATCACATTTTGTTTAACTCCTTTTGGATATACCGCTGTCTGCTATGCTAGTCCTGCTGCTTGGATAGGTGCTGGATTTCCGCTATTAATTACCTATCTATTGTGGAAAAGAAAAATACAACTTCAACAAATTTCAGAAAATTAATGCAAATTCTCACCCACCGCTTATGTCTCTGCAACATAGAAGCGGTGGATTTTCTCACTAAGATTAAAATTAATATTACTTATTTTAACTTCTTAGAACAAGCAAGGGCAAGAGCTCCATGACCTATATGGCATGCAACACTTAAAGATAAAGGATCTACTATAATTTCCTGATTTGGAAATATTTCTTGTACTTGAGCTTTAAATTCCAAAGCTGTCTCTCTATCCTTTGTATATGCAATTGCAAGATGCATACTTTCTCCTGACTCATCTTTAAAACGCTTTACAAAATCATTTTTTATAGCTTCTATCATAATATTCTTTGCTTGTTTTAAAGTTCTAGCCTTGGCAAAGGCATCCAACTTTTCTCCTTGAATCTGTAAAACGGGTTTTAACTTCAATAAAGTTCCAAGAGCTGCTGCCGCTGGTGTAATTCTTCCACCTTTTTTCAAATAATAAAGCGTGTCCACCATAATATAAATACTAGAGTCATACTTTGTTTCTTCTAGATAATCCTTAATTTCTTTCGCACTTTTTCCACGCTTCACCAACTCAATCGCATCTAGTACCACTTGTTTCTGAGTAACAGAAATACGCTGATTATTTACCACTTGAACTTTATTATCATAATCTTGAGCTAACATAATTGCTGTTTCACAAGAGCTACTTAAGCCACTGGACATAGGAATATGCACAATCTCATCAAATTCTTTTAATAAATTGTCCCATAAATCTGTAACGGAACCTACGGCTGGCATAGAAGTGGAGATTTCTGCTTTATTTTCTAATTTTTCATAAAATTGTTCCTGTGTTAAATCAATATCTTCAAAATATGTCTCTCCATCAATAAAAAAAGGCATAGGTAATACATTTACCCCATATTCTATTGCCTGTTTCTGGGTAATCCCACTATTACTATCTGTTACTACTGCAATTTTTCCCACCTAATTGTCCTCCTTCTATATTACTGTGAAAGTGTTTTCAAATGAACACCTTCTTGTATCTACAAGCAATGTAACATCTGTTCATTTGAAAACCTAATGTGTATCAGCAAGAAGGCCGATAGGCTAAATTGCAAATACATATAGCGACTGCAAAGGTACAACACATAAAGCAATCGACTTTCCGAAATGGTGAAACCTGCATCATCAGGTATTATATTTTCTTTTCAAATTTTATCATATTCTATTCTGTGATACAATCTTGTTTATTTCAAATTCTGAATGACATCCATTAATTGTTGGTATACCTTCCGCAAATCTTCTATATCACTTTCTAGCCCTTCATAATTTTTATTTCGCAGCTTTTCTACTATTATAATATCTGCATCCATTAACTTTTTCATTCCTAAATTTCCTGCTACGCCCTTTAAAGTATGTGCACAATGAAAAGCTCCCTCATATTCCTTTTCCTTCAGTGCCTTCTCTAATCCTTGAAAATTAGTGTCTGCTTTAAATTTAATTAATAACCGTTCCAATAACTTTTCATTATTCATAAGACGTTTTAGTGCATCTTCAAGATTGACCCCTGATTTTATTAACGCTTCTTTTATTTCTTGTTCCATATCAATTTCTTACCTTTCTATAAATTTTGTATTAATACTATTTTCCAATTAATCCTATAGTTCAGTTTGTGTAATTCCTACTATTATCTTCTTCTATACATCTTTTAGTTTCATTCTACAATTCTTTTAACATTCCAAAGGAACCAATTGTTAGAATAATATCCTTTGTAATTATTTTAAAATTTTTTCTAACATAATCTGATGATCTGAAGCAGAGTAATATTTCCATATACATCTGAAAATTTAAATACATAATAAGACTCTGAAAAATAATGATATATTCCATCAAAGTACTCTTTATTAGGTATTTCTTGTATTTTCCAGACAGGCATTTCTGAAATAACTTCTTCACGATTTCCCCATATTTTTTTGGCTCCCAATATTTTATTCTTTTCAAATGAGCACTATCATTTCCTTCCAATATGGTTCTTTCTTTATAATTTTACTAACTTTATTTTTAATTATATATTTCCTTTATCATAATACACAAGTATATAAATAAAATCAACTCTTTCCCCATTCATCTGCTATAGTATTTAAGAATGTCATTGTCATTCTCGCTATGGGAGTGTAGAGCAGCTCTGCGGACAAAATAAATCTGTACCTCTGCCGTCCGCTGGAAACTTTTCTTTCAGTCTGAGATTAGATTCACCAAAAAAAGAACTGTGACAATTTTAAAACTGCACAGTTCCTTTTTTACTTATGGCAATAGAAAGTTCACAGAGTGTACTTTCTATTATTCATAACAATAGAAAACTCGCAAAGTGTGTTTTCTATTATTCATGACAATAGAAAACTCGCAAAGTGTGTTTTCTATTGTTTAAACTTTTTAAGTTTTTCATTCTATTTAAAAATTACATCTATCTATTATGTTAGAAATAAATGTTTAAATTTTCAAAACTTTTTGGAAATTACATCATTCCCATACCGCCTGCTCCACCTGCTGGCATTGCTGGAACTTCTTCTTTGATATTTGCCACTACAGATTCTGTAGTCAATAAAGTAGATGCTACAGAAGTTGCATTTTGTAATGCGCTTCTAGTTACCTTTACTGGATCTAGAATACCTGCTTCTACCATATTTACATATTCTTCTTTTGTTGCATCAAATCCAATGCCTACCTCAGATTCTTTTACTTTATTGATAATAACAGCACCCTCTAAACCTGCATTTGCTGCTATATAGTAAAGAGGAGATTCCAGTGCTTTTAAAATTACTTTTGCACCTGTCTTTTCATCGCCTTCTAACTCTTCTGCCAAAGATGCAACTTCTTTTGCTGCATGAATATATGCAGAACCGCCACCTGCAATAATTCCCTCTTCTACAGCTGCTCTTGTAGAATTCAATGCATCTTCCATACGAAGCTTACTTTCTTTCATTTCTGTTTCAGTTGCAGCGCCTACACGGATAACAGCTACACCGCCTGCTAATTTTGCAAGTCTTTCTTGTAATTTTTCTTTATCAAATTCAGAAGTAGTTTCTTCAATCTGTGTTCTAATCTGTGCAACTCTTGCTGCAATTGCATCTTTATCGCCTTCACCATCTACAATAATTGTATTTTCTTTTTGAACTTTTATGGATTTTGCACGTCCTAATTGCTCTAAAGTAGTTTCCTTTAATTCCAAACCTACTTCTTCTGAAATCACCTGTCCGCCTGTTAAGATTGCAATATCTTCTAACATTGCCTTTCTTCTATCACCATATCCAGGAGCTTTTACTGCTACTACATTAAAGGTACCACGCAACTTATTTACAATTAAAGTTGTCAATGCTTCTCCTTCTACATCCTCTGCAATAATTAAAAGTCTTGCTCCTGACTGTACTACCTGCTCTAAAAGTGGAAGAATTTCTTGAATATTGCTAATTTTTTTATCTGTAATCAAAATATAAGGATCATCTAATACAGCTTCCATTTTATCCATATCTGTTGCCATATATGCAGAGATATATCCACGGTCAAATTGCATACCTTCTACTAAATCCAATTCTGTCTGCATTGTCTTAGATTCTTCAATGGTAATCACACCATCATTAGAAACTTTTTCCATAGCATCTGCCACTAAATTTCCAACTTCATCATCACCAGCAGAAATTGCTGCTACTTTTGCAATCTGGTCTTTGCCATTTACTTTCTGGCTCATAGTTGCAATTGCCTCTACTGCTTTATCAGTAGCTTTCTTCATACCACGTCTTAATACAATTGGATTAGCTCCTGCTTCTAAGTTTTTCATACCCTCTTTAATCATTGCCTGTGCAAGAACAGTTGCAGTGGTAGTTCCATCCCCAGCTACATCGTTCGTCTTGGTTGCTACTTCTTTTACAAGCTGAGCTCCCATATTTTCAAACGCATCTTCTAACTCAATTTCTTTTGCTATGGTAACACCATCATTAGTAATTAATGGAGCTCCAAAAGACTTATCTAATACTACATTTCTTCCTTTAGGTCCCAAAGTCACTCTCACTGTATTTGCTAATTTATCTACACCAGCTTCTAATGCTGTTCTGGCTTCTGTGCCATATTTCAATTCCTTTGCCATAATTATTTTTCTCCTTTTTATTGGTTTTTATTGATTGTAACTTATAAAACTGGCCAAATGGCCACGTGTGCCCCAGAAGGTATCCCTTAGCAGTTAATAAGTATCCTTATGAACTGACCAAATGGTCCTAATGGAGTGCTCCAGAGGGTATAGGTTTTAATATATTTCCCCTAATATAAATTTATCACTTATTATCTCAAAAATGGGATTCCCATCTAACTTTCTACTAGTCGTTTTCTACAACTGCAAGAATATCATTCTGTTTTACAATAATATATTCTTCTCCATCAATCTTTACTTCATTTCCTGCATATCTAGAATAAATAACTTTATCTCCCACTTTTACTTGCATTATTACTTCTTTTCCATCTACAGTTCCACCAGGTCCAACTGCTACCACTTCTGCTTCTTGTGGCTTCTCCTGTGCACTTCCGGTTAAAATAATACCAGATTTTGTGGTTTCTTCTGCTTCAAATTGCTTTAATACAACTCTGTCTCCTAATGGTACTAATTTCATTATAATTCCTCCTTAATAAGCTCTTATTCTATGTTCTCTTCTTAATCTTTTCAGTTATTAGCACTCATTTATATTGAGTGCTAATTGCTATGTACCTAATTTAGCACTCTCTTTTTTCTTTGTCAATATACAATTTTAGATTTTATAAAAAGTTTAGATTTTAGCATTACTTTTTTATTTTTATAAAGAGCCTAAATTTGGATATCGCTTTTCTATTTTATAAAAAGCCTAAATTTGGATATTACTTTTCGGTTTCAAAATCTAATGGATGTTCCTGTAAATATTCTTCCATAATGGCAGCAGCCATACGAACTAATTTTCCACAAGGACGCTTTTTATAATATTCTGTTGTCCTTTGTTCAGGTGTCGATTCTTCTCTTTTCTTATTCAATCCCAACAATTCCCTACATACAATAGAACCATTTTCTGCCTCATATGCTCTTGCTAGTTGCTGAATCCTTTCATAATGCGCCTTTTTTCCCTCAAAATCCTTAGGTTCTTCATAACCATATAACATTCCTGCCACCAAAAACATTCCACTGACTGCGCCACACACTTCTCTTAGCCTTCCCATTCCTCCTCCAAACGAAGAACTGAGCCTTGCCGCTGTTTTCTCATCCATTCCATGTAAATCTGCAAATGCAAGAAATACAGATTGTGTACAATTATATCCTTTTAAAAAATTCTCTTCTGCTTTTTGACCATATTTACTTTCTTCAAAATTCATTTGTACTTCTCCTTCTATTTGTTTGATGCCCCTGAATGATAGATTGTTTCGTTGCCTTGCAATTTTCACAATCTTACAGAAATCTAAAATTCCCTAATTTACTATAAGGTATATTTCATGGGTCAATCAAGTTATCCATATTATATCAATCCAAAATGTTTACAACCTTGATAAATTCCATCTTCCCAAAGCGGAGCAGTCACATATTCTGCTGCATCTTTCGCCTGCTGCATTCCATCTCCCATAGCAATAGAATGTGCAGTATATTGCAACATATCCAAATCATTGGTACTGTCTCCAAAAGAATAAGTATCTTCATGAGAAATTCCCAATATCCTACATATTTCTTGAATACCAGAGGCTTTGTTATATCCTTTTGGAACAATTTCCATAAAGTTTCCGCCTCTATGAATAATGGTATATGCCTTTCCAATTTCCTCTTCTAATTCTTTCTGACGCTTTTCTTCTTCTAGGTAATTGACACAAAACTTACTGACTTCTAAGTTTCCTTCGTTTCCTGTTACCTGCATCATCTTTTCCCCTAAAACCTTTTTCAGTTCTTGCGGAAAAGGAGAATCTGTTGGAAAACGTTCTGTATCTAAATATAAGAAATATCTTCCCTCTAAAATATAAGCCGCATCTAGACTCCGCAAAAACTCATTGACACGTTGTATCTCTTCTAGTTGAATTTTATGGTAAAATTTTATTTCTTTTTGAAATTCTCCATAAGTTCCACATCCTGCCAAAATACCATCAAAACCTAAAGGCATTAGTGCTTCATCTGGAATAAAAATTCTTGTTCTTCCACTGCTGATAAACAGATAATGTCCTTGTTCTTTCATCTTTTGAAAAGCCTCTTTTGTACTGTTAGGAATTTGTTGCTTTTCATCCCAAATAGTTCCATCAATATCAAAAAATATTGCCTTTTTCATGATCCAATGTTCCTCTCTACTTCTACAATTTACTAGAAATTATATCAGAGTTTTCCATTATACACAATTCTACAAGTGCTTCATAAGAAGATTTTTCAGCCTCTAACACATCTTCTATTCCTTTTGACTTTAGAAATTCTGTGGTTTTAGGTCCAATACTATATATTTTATTACAAAAATCCCATTCTTTTCCTATAGCAGTTAGCAACCGCTCTGCAGAAGATGCACAAGTAAATAAAATTCCATGATATTTAGATAAAGGCTGTAATTTCTTAAAATCTGGTTTTACAGCCTGATTTTCATATACTACAATTTCTTTAAACTTGCAAGTATCTTCTAAGGCTCTTTTTAAATGATTATCTGCATTTTTTGCTTTCAAATAGTATATTTTTTCTTTGCCTGTCAAATGTTTTTGCAAAGCTTCTATAAGCGCATCACTATGAAATGATTCTGGGATTAAATCTGCATACAATCCATGATTTTTTAACTCTTTCGCAGTTTTATCACCAATCACTGCTATTTTACATTTTGCAAGACTTCTCATATCCAGTCCACTCTTTGCAAAGATATAAAAAAATGCTTCTACTCCATTTTTGCTGGTAAAAATAAGCCAATCTGCATTTTTTAACTCGTCGGTACAAAATAATTTTTCTGTATATTGAATAGCTCCTACTTGAATTTCATCTACAAAGGCACCTTGCTCTAAAAATAGTTTTTTTAGTCTAGTAGATGTTTCTCCAATTTTAGGAATTAAATATCGTTTCCCAAACAAAGGCTTGTTTTCAAAAAAATTTAACTGTTCTCGCAAAGCAACTACATTTCCTACTACAATCAAGGCTGGAGAAATAATTTCTGCCTGTTTCATATCCTTTGCAATATGTTCTAAATCTGACACACAAGTCCTTTGTCTAGGAGTGGTAGCGCAAGAAATCACTGCTATCTTTGTATTGCAAGACATTCCAGCCTTTATTAAATGTTCTGCAATCTCTGCCACTTTGCTTAACCCCATTAAAAACACACAAGTTTCTGTTCCGCTTGCCATTGCTTTAAAATCAATATTAGCCAAACTATCATTTTTATCATGAGCAGTTACTACATGAAATCCCAAAGATGTCCCCCGATGTGTAATTGGAATACCTGCATAAGCCAATCCTGCAATACTAGAAGTAATTCCAGGAATAATTTCAAAATGTATGCCTTTCTCTTTTAAAAATAAGGCTTCTTCTCCACCACGCCCAAATACATAGACATCTCCGCCTTTTAATCGAACTACTTTCTCATATTCTATACTTTTTTGCGCCAATAAAACATTGATTTCTTCTTGTCTCATTGTATGGTTATGATTTTCTTTTCCTACATAAATCTTTTCACATTCAGATTTTGTTTCCTCTAATAATTCTGGAGAGGATAATCTATCATAGACAATACAATCTGCTTCCCGAATTGCCTGTAATCCTTTTACAGTAATTAGACTAGGGTCTCCTGGTCCTCCTCCTACCAAGTAAACGGTTCCAGCCATTTGGTGATAAATTTGGGATACTGCCTCTTGAGCAAGTTTATCTGGATGCTCTCCACATACTGTAACATAAGCCTGTTTACTGCCAATTTTATTTCCAAACATAGCCTGCAATTGGAAGATTCCATCTGGTCTTTTTTTGCAAACAGCTCCTACAGGCATATGGCAATCACCCCCCATTTTTTGCAAAAATTCTCGTTCTACTTCTACTGTTTGAATCGTGTCATTATCACTAAGCGCATTTAGCATTTCAAGAAGCTGTTCTTCCCCTTCCCGAATTTCTAAGGCTAATACTCCTTGTGCTGGAGCAGAAATCATTTCTTCTGTTTCCAGATATTGAGTAATTTTATCTTGCATCCCTAAGCGGTGAAGCCCAGCAGCAGCTAGTACAATGCCATCTAGTTGTTGCTCTTCCATTTTTTTTAGTCTTGTATCTACATTTCCCCTAATATTTATCACTTTTAAGTCTGGTCTAAAACGCTTCAATTGTACTTCTCTACGTTTACTGCCTGTTCCAATCATTGCTCCTATTGGTAATTCCTCCAAGGTCTTTTTCTCACGCAGAATTAGTACATCCCTAAAATCTTCTCGTTTCCATGCTTTTGTAAATATAAGCCCTAAAGCAGGAAAAGGTGGCATATCTTTCATACTATGTACACCGATATCTGCTTCTTTTTTTAAAATTTTTTCTTCTATTTCCTTTACAAATAGTCCCTTGTCTCCAATTTCTTGTAGAGGTTTATCCAACACAAGATCGCCCTTTGTCTTGACAATTTGAATTTCAAATTCTTCTTTGGGATATGCTTTTGCTAATCTATCACACACATATTTTGCTTGTGTAAGTGCTAGTTTAGAGCCCCGTGTAGCAATTACATATTTCATATTATTCTCCTTGTATCCTGTATTTAGGTTATTTAGAAGGAAACCTATAACCCCTGTTAAATCTGAAACAGTTGTCTGATAAACTGCTTATATTTTTCTTGTTCTTCTTCTGTGTCTAAACGCTTCATCTCTTGAATTGGTTCTCGCAAAAGCCGTTGCAGAGAAGCATTTAATACTTTTTTTAAAATCTTCTGTTCTCTTTGGCCAAGTTCTAACTTTCGGTTTAAATAAGCATAGCTGTCTTCTACAATAGTAGTACAACGCTGTTGTAAAGAATCAATGGTAGCATCCATTCGGCTTTGCATCAACCAAAGGATTGTCTCTTGCAAATCTTCTTCAATTAGTTTTCTTCCTTTTTCTACCAAATATTCTCTTTCCTTTTGATTATTTAAAACAATTTCTTGTAGTGTATCTAAATTAATTAAATTTACTAGAGGTTGCCCTGTAAAAGCAATATCAATATCTCTAGGTGCAGCTAAGTCTAAAAAAGTGATAGGATTCTCTAAAGAACACTTCTCTTTTTTTATAACCAGATGGGGAGAAGATGTAGCAGAAACTACAATATCACATTGCTTGATTTCCTCATAACGCTCCTCATAAGAAATAATCTTAATATCAGGAAAAGTCTCTCGCAACAATCTTGCATGGGCATATGTTCTACTACAAGCAACCACATCGCCTGCTTGATATTCATAAATGTATTTCAAAGCCAACACGGCTGTTTTTCCACTTCCTATTACTAAAATTCTTTTTCCTGCCATTCCACAAATTTCTTCCAATTTTTTGATCCCCACATAACTAACAGACAATGGCTTCTCACTGATTTTTAATTCTGTTTTTATTCGCTTTGCACAAGTAATTGCATCCCGCACTACTTTGTTAAGTTCTTTTCCACTATATCCCATCGTTCTAGAATAATCGAATGCCTCTTTTACTTGCCCTAAAATTTGATCTTCTCCCAATACAAGAGATTCTAAACCAGCCGCAATGCGATATAAATAGTCAATTGCCTCTTTCCCTGATAAGGTTACCAAATATGTTCTAAAAGTTATGTCTGGAAACATTTCCTCATAAATCTTTTGTAATTGTATCTTTTGTTCTTCTTTATCATAAAAATAATAAACCTCACTCCGATTGCAAGTAGACAATACAAAACATTGATCTACTCCTATTTTCTCTGCCTTTTGAAAAAAATCCAATTTCATTGCATCTGTAAAAAACATCTTATCCCTAATCTCTAACAGTGCACTTTTGTAATTTATTCCAAAAAAACCAAATTGCATAAAACTTTGTCTCCTTTCTTAATAACAAAGCGGGCTGCAGCCGTACCATTTTACACGCACTTTGACGCGCCGAGTGCGGTCACGCAGTGATATATTCCATTCGCACGAGTGCGCATAATTATTTTTCTCTTATAGGAAATATACTTTCACGCTTTAGCGTGATAAGGTATTTTCTATAAGACAAAATAGGGACTGCACATTGGCAGTCCCTGCTTATGTCTCTTACACGATACCCTATTGAACATTAGCAGTTCAATAAGTATAACATAGTTTTTCCAATTTTACATCTTCTTACCCAATATATCCAGCAAAAACAAATGCAAAGATATAAGAAGATGCTGCTACACACGCCCAAGTAATTCCACCCAGTGCAATTGGCTTTAATCCTTTGGAAAATACATCTTTAAATTTAATCTTAAAACCTACCCCTGCCAAAGCAGATGCAAATAAAAACTTACTTGCAGTTGTCAAAAGACTAATTCCTTTTTCTGTAAATACACCAAAGGTATTTAACCCTGCCATTACTACAAACCAAAGAATAAACATTGGGAAAGTTTTCTTTACTACCGCAAAAATACTCTCATTGCTTCCTGTTCCACTGTTCTTCTTTTCCTCACGAGCCATTAAAATAGTCCAAACAACCGCTACAAAAATTAACATTGTAGTACGTACTAATTTTACATTTAATGCTCCATTAAAATCTGGATTTCCTATCATCGCCTGAAAAGTAGCTTGTGCACCAGCCACAGAAGAAGTATCGTTGATTGCTGTACCAGCTACAAAAGCAAATTGATTATCTGTCAATCCAATTGCAGGTGCAATATAAGGATAAGAAAATGCAGAAATTGTATCAAATAAGAAAATTGCTGCCATACCAAAGGCTATTTCTGCATCTGTTGCTTTGATAATACGGCTCAAAGTAGCAATTGCTGTACCACCACAGATACAAGTTCCTCCTCCTACTAAAACGGAAGTATTTTTGGTAACTCCAATTTTTCTTCCTATTAGCAAAGCGATTGCAAAGGATAAACAGATATTAAATAATATAAGAGGCAAAGCCTTAACACCAGTTCCAAGAATCGAAGCAAAACTTAGTGTACCACCCGTTAAAATAATACCCCAATTTAAAAATTGCTTACTACTATAAGTAGTTCCTTCTTTAAAATCTTTATCCAATGTTGGCATAATATTACAAATAATCATAGAGACTAATAATGCCACCATTGGTCCCCCCATTACCACACGCCCAAATACTGCAGATTGTAAATCTGTAGATTTCGTTGCAAGAAATCCAATCATCAGACACAATAAAATCGCACCATATTTTTTCTTTGACTCCATATAAGTTCCTTCCTAATACTTTTATTAAAACAATAGAATACATACTTCGCAAATGTTCTATTGTTATGAATTAGATGTAATTATCTAGCTACCTCCACTCGTCGCTTATGTCTCTGCGACATGGAAGCGGCGACTTCCTTGATGAGGTTAGATCATTGTATTATCACTAGCAGGTTGCTCCACCTACTAAATGTAATTTAGCATCTAAAATTTCCTGTTTTCTTTCCAAAATATCATTAGATAACAATTGTTTTTCCACTTCTTCAAATCCAATTCTTGCAATGGTATCTGCAAAACGTTCTCCTGTCTTACCCTGTTCGCGGAATAATAAAATTGCCTTTTCTACTGTATCCAAAAGTTCTTCTTCTGTTGTAAAAATCTTAGATAAAGATTGTCCATGTGCCACTTTTTTGCCCCATCTTCCACCGATATACATACGGTAACCAGGAGTTCCCTCTTCGATTACATCAAATGGACATTTTTCTATACAACGACCGCAATTATTACAAATTTCTTCATCAATTGTAATAACACCATCTTCCATTTTTGCAGCATTCATAGGGCAGGATGTCTCAACTTGACATTTTTTACATCCATTACACATGTCTTCATCCATATTGGGAATCAGTTGTCCTACAATTCCTAAATCATTTAAATCTGGTTTTACACAATTGTTTGGACATCCCCCAGTTGCAATCTTAAATTTATGTGGCAAACGTACAGTACGATATCCCTTATAAAAACGCTCATGAATTTTCTGAGATAAATCAAACGTATCATATAAACCATATTGACAAGTTGTTCCTTTACAAGCTACTACTGGACGTACCAAAGATCCTGTGCCACCTGTTTCAAGTCCTGCCTTAGCAATATATTCACGGAAAGGTTCAATATTATCAAAATGTACGCCTCTTACTTCAACGGTAAGACGTGTTGTAAATTCTACTTCACCATTTCCATATTTTTCTGCTGCTTCAGCAATTACTTTTGCCTGCTCAGCAGTAATTTTACCATTCACAGTAATGACACGTGCATTGAATAAATCAGTTCCCTTATTATTTAAGAACCCCAATCCTTTTACTCTTTTGATTTCCTCTGGTTTAATTGTACATCCCATTTTTGTTTCCTCCTTTATTCCTTCCTTATAATTCTACTTGATTAAAAGTGATTCCACCTTCGAGTACCTTTGTATTTTTATATCCATAAAATCTCATACGATTCTGTAATAAATAAGCTCTTTTTCCTTTGTTGCAGACAAGAAGTATCTTTTCTTCTGGGTCTAATCCTTCTACAAGTCCCTCTACGGTTGTTAAATCCACATAAGGTGCACCTTCAATAGAAGGAGCTAAACAAGCATCCACAATCTTATAACCTTCTGCTGCACCTTGCGCATATTCCACAGGTGTAAACGTTTCAAATTTACCACTAATTTTATTCATTAATACATTTAAGGTATGTTCAAATGGATGGATTGCTGTGGAGAAAGGAGGTGCATAAGCCAAATCCATATCTGCTAAATCCTTAAGTGTTCCTTTAAGCATAATACCTGTTACAGCAATATCAACAACTTTATCTACTGCACCTGCACCAATTACTTGTACACCTAAGAGTCTTAAAGTTTCTTTGTCCGCTATCATTTTAATAATAAAAGAACCTGCACCTGGGAAATAATGAGCTTTATCATCTACAACTGTAATTACACTGATAGGCTGAAAACCTTCTGCGGTAGCCTGAACTTCTGTTAATCCAGTTCTTCCCACATTCATTCCTAGAAGTTTGCATACAGCAGTTCCCAATACACCTCTATATCCAATTCCTGCTCCCATAATATTCTGTGCAATCTGACGCCCTGCAATATTTGCTGTGGAACCCATAGGAGACCAAGCTGCTTTTTCAGTTAAGGCATTATGTACCATTGCACAGTCACCTGCTGCATAGATATCTGGAATATTTGTTTCGCCTTGAGCATTTGTCAAAATGGTTCCTTTGAACATCTCAAGACCACTTTCTTCTAAAAATCCAGTGTTTGGTCTAATACCAGCACTCAATACTACTAAATCCGCTTTATAAGCTCTCTTATTAGTGGTAACTTTCTCTACTTTACCATCGCCTTCTATTCCTGTTACAGTAACACCTGTTACCACTGGAATACCACTTTCCTGAAGTTTTCCCTCTACATATTCTGCCATCTCAGCATCAAAACCAGGAAGTGCATGTTCTGCCATATCTAATACAAAAGGACGAACTCCTTGTAGTTTTAGATTTTCAGCAATTTCCAACCCAATATAACCAGCCCCAACTACAACGGCTTTCTTTATATTACCAGAATCTACAACGTCACGAAGTTTAATTGCATCTTCTGGAGTTCTTACAAAAAATACATTTTCAAGATCACAACCTTCAATTGGTGGTTTGACTGGACTTGCGCCTACAGAAATAACCAACTTATCATAGGTATATTCTTTTTCCTCTCCAGTTTTCAAATCAGTAGCTATTACTTTTTTTACTTCTGGATCTACTTTTGTGGCTTCTGTTTCTGTTAATACAGAAACTCCTGTCAACTTAGAATATTTCTCAGGTGTATTTACAATTAATTGTTCTCTATCTTCAATAACATGCCCTACATAATAAGGCAAACCACATCCTGCATAAGAAATATTCTTTCCTTTATTTAGTACAACTACTTCATTGCTGCGATCCTCTCTCATTAATTTTGCTGCAATTTTAGTTCCTGCGGCAACCCCACCAAGTACTAATACCTTCATTTTTTACCTCCTATTTTTTGTCAAAAAATGACAGTTTTCATACCTTTATAATAACACTTGATAAATTAAAGGTAAAATAGTAAAATTCAAATTGTATTATAGGTATTTTCCTATACTAATAATGCTGATACATCCACATTTATATCAATTTAAAAGCTGATGGGAGAATTTAAATATGGCAACTTTAAAACAACTAAAAACCTTTATTGCAGTTGCAGATTATAAAAAAATGAGTGAAGCAGCCAAAAAGCTCTATATTTCTCAGCCTACCGTAAGCCAATCTATTTCAGATTTAGAGGAAGAATATCAGACCCAGCTCTTTAAGCGTTTTTCCAAAGAACTTAAAATCACTCCTGCAGGATTACTCCTTTTAAATCATGCGCGAGAAATTGTTTCTATTCATGAACAATTAGAACAATCTATGAAAAATATCAATGCTCTAAGGCCGCTGCGTATTGGTGCCACACTTACGATTGGGAATACATTAATGGGAACATTGGTAGAAACCTTAAATCACAAATTTCCAGATATTGACGTCACTGTATTTGTTGAAAATACAAAAATTATTGAACATAGAATGATTCACAATGAATTAGATATTGCTATAGTAGAAGGGATTATTGTACGTCAGGAAATTATCACAAAACCTGTTCTTGAGGATTCTCTCTGTATTATTTGTGGAAAGGAACATCCTTTCACAACGAGAACTTCTATTTCTATGGAAGATTTGCGATATCAAAATTTTATTATGAGGGAAAAAGGAAGTGGCACACGATCCATTTTTGAAAATATTATGTTGACACATCATATTCCCTTTGTTATTAAATGGGAATGCAGCAGTCGCTGTGCTATTGTAGATGCAGTAAGACACAATTTAGGACTGGGTATTCTATCTCAAAGATGTGTCAAAGAATATGTAGAAAAAGGTGATATTTTTACCTGTCCTGTCGAAGGGGTATCTATGAAACGTTACTTTTATCTTTGTCACAATCAAAATCATCCTATGAACTCACAAATGCAAGATTTTGCTGATTTAATTATGACTATGTCCTCTTAATTTTTCTTTCAAAAGAACCCTCCTTTATACTTTTTTAAAAATATGTACTATATTATAACATTTAAGTAAATACTAAGAATATATCTTGCTCTAAAAAGTCCTATTAGAGGCATTCTTAAATTATAATATAGATACAGGAGGTTATTATGTCAAAAGATTATGTAGCAGAATTTCGGGGAGATTTAGAAGAATTCTATGAAATGACCAAGAAATTTTATCAAAAAGAAATCAATGTTGCCCAATACAAGAAAATTTCTGGCGGTTTTGGCAGCTATGCCCAAAGAGGCGGAACTGCTAGTATGCTTCGTCTACGCCTTGCAGGAGGAGAAATCCGCAAAGAACAACTGTTATTTATTGCAGATAGTGTGGAAAAATACCAAATTTCTCTAACACATTTTAGCACTTGTCAAACAGTACAACTCCATAATTTATCAGAAGCTCAAGTCTGTGAACTGGTAAAAGAAGCTTTTGATCATGGAATTATTACGCGAGGTGGTGGGGGGGATTATCCAAGAAATGTAATGTGCTCTCCTCTTTCTGGTGTGCAACAAGAGGAATATTTTGATGTACTTCCCTATGCAAAAGAAGCCGCAGATTATCTTTTAGGCTTTATTAAAACAGTAAAATTACCTAGAAAATTAAAAGTATGTTTTTCTAATTCCAAAGAAAATATTACACATGCTACGTTTCGCGACCTTGGCTTTGTTGCCACAGAAAGGGGTACTTTTGATGTATATAGTGCGGGAGGACTTGGACGTGAACCTAAAATGGGTGTTTTAACAGCCACAGATGTAGCACCTTCTAAGATTCTCTATTATATAAAAGCAATGATAGAAACTTTTGTTACTTATGGAAATTATGAAAATCGTGGAAAATCACGTACCCGTTTTATGCAAGATACACTTGGAACAGATGGTTATAAAAAAGCCTTTCAGGAAAAACTTGAAAAAATACTTGAAGAGGAATATTTAGATATCAACCCCTTCATTCCTCAAATTACCAAACAGGGAGATGGAAGCATTATAAAACATCCACGTGTGATTCCTCAGAAACAAGAGGGTCTGTATGCTGTATTTTACCATCCGATTGGTGGTAGCCCCAAGCCAACTTTTTTTAGAAAGCTATATCATACGCTTTTACCTATGAAAGAAGCAATTGTAAGACTTTCTCCAGATGAAAGTTTATATGTTATCAATCTAACTGCCTCAGAAGCAAAAAAAGTATTGGCTTTCACAGAAGATGGCTCTCAAACTTTATTTGAAACATCTGTTTCATGTATTGGTGCTGCTATTTGTCAAATTGGTGCAAGAAATTCTCAGGGTCTTCTAGAAGCTTGTGTCAAACGCGTACGTAAAGAAAATTTTGCAGATGGTGTACTGCCTCAGATTCATATCTCTGGCTGTCCTTCTTCTTGTTCTGCACATCAAATTGCCTCACTTGGATTTCGAGGTGGTGTAAAACAAACCCCAGATGGCCCACGACCAGCTTTTGCCGTTTTTGAACATGGATGTGAGCTACAAGGAGAAGAGGCATTTGGAAAAGAATTAGGTGTTATGTTAGAAGATGACATTCCTGAATTTTTAGTAACACTTGGAAAAGAAATTTCCTCCCGAAATATGACTTATCATCAATTTGTATCAGAACACAAAGAGCGATTTCTTGAGATTGTACAACGTTACCTCTAATATAAAATATTTTCTGTTTCTAGACACAAAATAGAGCTATCAAGAAACAAAATATCAATACAAATTCTAATTCAAAAAAGATAAAAATTTTAGCTAATGGAACACTAAAACAGAAATGGAGTCAAAATTTTATGAAAGTTATTGGGATTATTGCAGAATACAATCCTTTTCACAAAGGACATGCTTATCAGATTGAAACTATGAAAAAAAAGCTACAGGCAGATTATCTTATAATTGCTATGAGTGG
>CAJUHG010000059.1 GCA_910586005.1 uncultured Lachnospiraceae bacterium
ATTCTGTTGATATATTTTAAATTCATTCTCTAAAGCTTCCTTGAAACATACTGCTTTAGCTGCAATTACATGCATCAAGGGACCACCTTGGATTCCTGGAAAAACTGCCTTATTAAAATTAAATTTTTCTGCTATTTCTTTGTTGGCTAAAATCATACCACCTCTTGGACCACGAAGTGTCTTATGAGTTGTAGTGGTTACCACATGTGCATATGGAATAGGACTTGGATGAAGTCCTGCTGCTATAAGACCTGCAATATGTGCCATATCCACCATTAAATATGCTTCTACTTCATCTGCAATCTCACGAAACTTTTTAAAATCAATCGTTCTAGCATAAGCACTTGCACCTGCAATAATCATTTTAGGCTTACATTCTAAGGCAATTTCTCTCACTTTATCATAATCAATAAAGCCTTCATCATTAACCCCATAAGGAACAATTTTAAAATAGGTTCCAGAGAAATTGACAGGACTTCCATGTGTCAGATGTCCGCCATGATCTAAATTCATTCCCATAACCGTATCACCATGCTCTAACATAGCAAACTGTACTGCCATATTGGCTTGAGCACCAGAATGAGGCTGAACATTTACATACTCACAACCAAATAATTCTTTTGCACGCTCAATAGCAAGATTCTCCACTATATCCACACATTCACATCCACCATAGTATCTCTTTCCTGGATATCCTTCTGCATATTTATTTGTCATTGGACTTCCCATAGCTGCCATAACTGCTTTACTTACCCAGTTCTCAGAAGCAATCAATTCTATATGACTGTTTTGTCTTTCCATCTCTGCTGTGATGGCATTTGCCACTTGTGGATCTGCTTTTTTCACTTCATCAAATGAATACATGTATTTTTCCTCTCTCTTCTTCATATTTATTTTATGTATATCAGATGTGAGATATCTACTTCAATATGATATTATGTTATCTACCAGATGTCAATAGATATCCTATTATGGCTTGTAATAGCAAAATGAAAGGTATTCCTATCACAAAGTACCAATGTCTTGTCTTGTGGTGGAACACATACATTCCCAACCAAGTTCCAATACTTCCTCCACAAAGACTAACACCAAAAAATGTTTTTTCTGAAACTCGCCACTTTTTATTCTTTGCCTTCCATTTATCTAATCCCATCAAAAAAAATCCTAAGAAATTTACTACTATTAGATAAATAAAAAATTCTATATTTATTGTTCCCATTTATTATAAAATCCTATATTTTTCTTTTATGGTTAAATCTGTAACATTAATCTACGTTCCACAACAAAAAACTCTATGACACTATTAGAGTAAGATACCAAAACAAAGTATCCTTTATTTAACATATAACATTTGATATATTATAATTATAGTATAAGTTCCACTTAACTTTCTTCTCCAAGTTTCAAAGAAATTATTACCCCAACTATCAAAGCAATGATTCCTGTTATAATAGTCACAAATGTAATTTTTCCAAACTTATTTAACAACAATATTGCAATAGGAGAAGCCACAATCAAACCAATAATAGCCCAATATGCATGTTCTACATAATTTTCAAATATAATTTCAATCATTTTAGCAATAGCAAAAATTCCAATTACTACACCAATTCCAAAAGGAACTAAAATCAAGCATCCTTCTAGAAGTCCTGAAACATTAAAATCCATCAGGTTATCAATAAATTGATTTATCTCACTTAATATAGGGTTATAATATCCCATTAACATTAACATCATAGAACCACTAACACCTGGAATTACCATTGTTGCAGACGCAACAATTCCTACTCCAAACAATTTCACAACATTGATAAGATTAAAACTTAAATCTGCAGTTGCACCTTCCTGTTCTCCTAAAAGGGCTAAACCTGTTACCAAGAAAAAAAAGATAAGAAAAGCAAGGATATGACTTCCTCTAATACTTTTACCTGTTACTTTATGAGTAATTGCTGGAAGTCCTCCTACAATCAATCCAATAAACAGCAAATTTGTCTGGAAAGGAGCCTTTGCAAACATAATTTCTATTATTCGCGCTAAAGCTATAATACCAAGGGCTGCTCCAATCACAATTGGAATTAGAACTGTCATACTTTTTTTAAATTCTGAAAAGAGATGGGTTGCTGCATGAATCATCTTATCATAAATCCCCATAGAAACTGCCATAGTACCACCACTGACACCTGGAATAATATTTGCTACTCCTATTACAACACCCTTTAAAATCATTCGAATCATAATTTTCTCCTATCTTCATGCCTTCTTGCTTATACATATTTATACATCAGTTTTTCTAATGGGCAGATACTTACACCTGCAAGCAGTTGTTGTATCTATCCATTAAAAATACTTTCATAATACATATTTTTCAAGAAAGCGTATCAATACATCCATCTCTTGATCTGTTCCAATAGAAATTCGCAGATAATTATTAATTCTTGGTTTATTAAAATATCTCACATAAATATCTGCCGCTTTTAAAGCCTCAAACAACTCTTTTGCTTGATATTTTGGATGGGATGCAAAAATAAAATTACTCTTAGAATCTGGAAAAATAAATCCTAGCCTTTGCAATTCCTTTTTTGTTCTCTCTCTAGTATGAATTACTTTTTGCAAAGTTTCCCTAAAATATACTTCATCTTTCACTGCTTCTGTTCCAATCAATAGAGCTGTAGTATCCATAGTATAAGAATTAAAAGAATATTTTACATCATTTAAATATTTTATCAGTTTTTCATTTCCAAATGCATATCCAATTCTCATTCCTGCAAGACTTCTAGACTTAGAAAATGTTTGCACAACCAATAAGTTTTCATACTTAGAAAGTAAGGATAAGGCAGAAGTTCCTCCAAAATCAATATATGCTTCATCAATAATTACAATTATTTCTGGATTTCCGGCAATAATTTTTTCCAACTCTTCTAAATTTTTTTCTATTCCAGTAGGGGCATTTGGATTTGGAATTACAATACCACCACATTCTTGCAGATAATCTTCTGTCTGTATCTCAAAATTCTCATCCAAAGGCTGACACTTATAAGGAATCCTATACAATTCTGCCCATACATCATAAAAAGAGTAAGTAATATCTGGAAATAAAATAGGTTTTGAGCCATTAAAAAACGTAAGAAAACTCATTGCCAATACATCATCAGAACCCACACCCACAAACACCTGTTGTTTGGATACTCCATAATATTCTGCAAGTGCCTCTACCAATATTTGTGATGTAGGATCTGGATATTTTCTTAAATTTTCTATCTTTATTTCCTGCAAGACCTTTAATACTTTTGGTGATGGTGGATATGGATTTTCATTGGTATTTAATTTTATTATATTGGAGCAGTTTGGCTGCTCTCCTGGTGTATAAGGCACTACCTTCCGCACAAGTTCTTCCCATGCTGCCATATATGATTCCTCCTAAACGCTTAACATGATTCTTCTGGTATTAATTTATATTCTTCTGCCAATTTTTGAAAGGCCGGCAGAGAACGTTCTATCATTTCATAAGAAACACAATAAGCAAGTCGCACATATCCTGGACAAGAGAAAGAAGTTCCTCCTACCAGCAAAATATGATACTTCTTTGCAGTTTCCACAAATTTCTTTTCTTCTGGATCTGGGGACTGAATAAACAGATAAAAAGCACCTTGTGGCTTAATACAAGAAAAGCCCAATTTTGTAAGAGTTTCATAAATTAAATTTCTATTTTTATCATAATATGCAACATCTGTTCTTTCATCCATACATTTTATCAATGCCTTTTGCATCAAAGAAGGTGCATTTACAAATCCTAAAATACGGTTTGCCACTGATAAGCCACTAATTGCCTGTTCACAATCTGCCATATTGGGACAAACTGCAATATATCCAATACGCTCCCCTGGAATAGATAAGGATTTGCTAAAAGAGTAAGTTACAAATGTATTATGATAATACTTTGTCAAAAATGGAACCTTATATCCATCATAAACTAACTCTCTATATGGTTCATCTGATACCATATAAATTTCATGTGCATATTCTTTTTGTTTCCTTTCCAAAATACTAGCAATTTTTTTAATGGTTTCCTCTGAATAAATAACACCAGTAGGATTTACTGGATTATTGATAATAATAGCTTTTGTTTTTTCACTTATTTTTTCTTCCAAATCTGTTAAATCAGGTTGGAATGTAGAGGTATCTGGTTTTACTTCTTTTAAAATCCCTTGATGATTTGCAATATATCCTCTATATTCTCCAAAATAAGGTGCAAGTACTAATACTTCATCACTTGGGTCTAAAATTGTTTTAAAAACTACATTTAAAGCACCTGCCGCACCTACTGTCATCACAATGTGCTTAAACTCAAACTCTGTGCCAAACCTCTGATTTAAATTCTGCGCAATTGCTTGTCTAGTCTCTGGATATCCTGCATTATCCATATATCCATGTAATTCTAAAGAGGTTTCTGTCTGAACTGCTTCTATAATTGCTTGATTGTATGCTTCTGGAACAGGTGTCATAGGATTTCCCAAACTAAAATCATATACATTTTCTGCACCAATTTTTTTTGCCATTTCTTTTCCTTCCAAAAACATGGCACGTATGGCAGAACTACCTGCTATTTCTTGCTGCATTTGTTTTGAAATCATAATTTTTATCCTCCTTAAATTTCCTAATTTTTACATAAAATAATGAAAATTGTTTCTTTTATTTAGAAAAACAAAAAATTCACAAAGTGTATTTTCATCCACTTTGACTTACATGTTTCTTATTCTAACATTAATGTTTGTAAAAAAAAAGAGAAATACTGTATCAATAGCAAATTATAAAAACATTCTGGAAAACAATTCATAAATAAAATCCTTTCGTTTATATAAGAGTGCATATGGGTAGAAAAAAAGAACTATTACATAAAAAATTTATGTAATAGTTCTTTTAAAACAAGTATGGATACCTATCATACTTAGAAATTTTTTATAACTTCTAAAGCTGGAAGAGGTTTTCCATCATAATCAAACAGAGCCTGATTTGCCCATTCATTCCCACAAGGTCCTGGATCTTTCATATATTTCAGAGATGCTTCTGTAGCCCAACCACTTCCTGGTACTGGAATCCATCCTGGTTCCCAATAGAAAAATCCTTTTCCCAAACCATTCGGAACATTAGCAATTCTGTTCATAAAATCTTTCATAAAATCTGCCTGACCTTGTTTGGTCATAGGATAATCAATCTTTTCTACAAGCGCAGGCTTTGTTGCCATTCCTTTCCGCTGTGATGGTTCTAACTTTTCATAAGATGCATAATCTTCCATAGTATATCCCATAGAAACTTCTGCTACTACCAATTGCTTACCATATCGCAAGGCGATATCCTTCATATTATATTCTAAATCTGCAAGAGAACCATGCCAGAAGGGATAATAGGATAATCCAATAATATCAAAATCTGCTCCATCATTGGCAAAATAATTATCAAACCACTCTCTATATAATTCATTGTTTCCACCATTATCCAAATGAATCATAATAGGAATATCTGGGTCCATAGCACGCACTGCGCCTATTCCAGCATTGACAAATAAGGAAATATTTTCAAAATCTGGTCTTTTCCCATCAGGCCATAAAAGACCATTGGATAATTCATTTCCAATCTGAATCATATCTGGGAATACGCCTTCCTCCTGAAATTTTCGAAGCACTGCTAACGTATAGTCATATACTGCATACTCCAAACGCTTTCCTGTAAAATCAAACCATGCTTTGGGTTTAATTTGTTTGCCAGGATCTGCCCAAAAATCGCTGTAATGGAAATTTAATAGTATATCCATTCCTCTTTCTTTCACTCTTTTTGCTAATTCTAGTGCTGTTTCCATATCATTGGTTCCTGCACCATAAGGTTCTCCCTGTGTAGAATAAGGATGGTTCCACAAACGGATTCGGACAGCATTCGTTCCATATTCTTGAAGAATAGAAAGTAAATTTCTCTCTTCTCCATCTTCATCATAAAATTTTGCTTCCAATTGCTCTAATTCTAACAGAGTAGAAACATCCATTCCTTTTATAAATTTCTTATTCTCTGAAATTTTTCCCATATTTCTATTACCTCATATTATTTAAGACTTTACCTTCGCGTAAATGAGGGTGCAAAAATTTTCTTTTTACACCCCCAATGTTCTAACATCTATAAATAATACTATTTTACAGATATTTTAATCAAAATCAAATTTTGTTATACGCTCTGCCATTGCACGATAACGAAATCTTACCATTTCATTTTTCTCTAAAACATCTTTTTCATTTCCAGTGTACTGACAGCGAATACAATAATATTCATCTTTTTCTTTATCATAAAACATATCAATATCCAAATCTCTCATAAAACAAGAGGGACATCTATAATTTAATTTGCCTTTTCCAGATTGAGCCATGTTGCAAATACCTCCTTATCTGAGATTGTTTTTGTGTAACCTAAGGTAAACATTGGAGAGAATGCATAACCTTCTTTTACATATCCAATAGCATCTTTGTTTGATGCTGTCAAGGACACCTTAGTATCAATTGCTGGAATTACTGCACTTACTGCATCTGCACCAGCAAGCTGTGCTTCTCTGCATTTATATTCATAAGTTATGGTCTTTTCTTCGCTTCCCTCACACTTTAATGTAATCCCTGTCATATCCTCTGGATATTCTGTGGTTCCATAACATGCTACCATATATTCATTTAATTCTACTTTTGCCTCTGGATCGCTCATCTCTAAAATCGTTCGTTCCATTTTGATATTTGAGCTACCTTCTTCAAAATAAATTTTTGTCTGTAATTTTACTGTTAAATCATAGAACTCAATCTCTACTGGATCTAAAGTTAAAATTCTAGTATTACCCTCTTGAGAGAAATGAGCTTTTGTACGGCACAGACAAAGGTCAACTTCCTCTCCATTATAAGATAATTTAGCACTTCTTACCGTTCCCTCTCCTGCATAATGTGTAAAGTAACCTGCACGATATTTCTCCTGAATCAAGAAAGGATAAGATGCATCTTGTACATGTTTTGTGCCAATACCAACTGGCCAATCTAATTTTGCCGCATAAGGTCTTAAGTCGACAATCGCACCGCCTTGGTCCATATTGACACAAGCTCTCATATAAGGGTCACAATACCAGAACAACTGCTTATCTGATCCATATAAAATATCTCTCCACAATGCACACTCTGGCTCAGTATAACCTTTCTTCTCACGATAATAATCTGCAAACTCTGCCATAGTCATATCTATTAGCTTGCCTTCTTTTTTCAATTTACCATAATATGCACAGCCATCAGAATATGATTTCAATAATAATTCATAAGGTGCTTCCCAACGTCCCATCTTATTCATCCATGCTGGACCAACAAACATCATATTATAAGCATAACCATTGTTATATTTCTCCAAAGAACGATATTGGTCAATTAAATTGTACATATAAGGATATTCCCATGTCTCACTGTCATAAATCATACCACGAAGGACATTCTGAGGATGTGTTCCAAAGTTTGAACCATTTCCATCATAACATGCAATCAAGTCTCTAGAAAGATGAGGAATTGCAACAATTCCGCTATCCTCTGCTTCATTTGCAGCAGGCGCATGTGTATTTTGTTTGGATGGAATCCAAGGTGCCCAAGGACCTCCATCAAATAAAGTGTACCAAGAATTATTGCAAGTATGATATGCTTTTGGTCCTTCCTCCCAGCAGGTTGCTACTGCACATTTCACAGAAGGATATTTTTCCTTGATATAATTTGTCAAATCAGCATCCATATAGTAGGAACCTGTAGATTCTGGATAAAATCCAAAAATTTCATGAAATTTCTCAAATATATCATCTACAATGGATTTCTTATCTTCCATAGAAAACATCCAAATACAGAAGTCTTTGGTATTATATTTTTCACGGAACTCTTTACAAGGAAGTCCCAACAAAGATAATGCAATTTCATCACCATATTTCTCATGATCTTCCTTTGCAAGAGCAACTGCTTCTTCATTAAATAAACTTGCATAAGTCATCTGAATTGTGGTTTTCAAGCCATTTTCATGTGCTAATCTCTGCTGTGTCTTGAAAATATCTAATGATTCTGTCAATAAAGCCTTTCTTCCAATATCCTCAGCCTTTCCATGTCCAGTTACTTTTTCTGCATACTCTGGCACCATTTCTGGGCGATGGATAATATTAACTACAAATTTATCCATTTTTTTCCTGCTACTAAAAACATATACAAATATACTTACAGTACCTGCCTATCAATTCTTTTCACTGGTGAACAATAGGCATTTTGTCTTAGTAGCTCTCCTTCCCTAATTTTTTTAATCATTGTTTTTCTGCCCTTGGTTTTTCGGTCTTTCCCATTGACCATTGATAGATACAAGTTTCTATATTTTTTATACAATTCCCTTAAAACTAAATGTAAATTCCATAGGTTTACTTGCATCTATTAAATATTCTGGGTGCACTTGTGAAAGCCAACTATCATCTCCTCCAACTCCCATTTGTTGTGACATTACACGTACTACTGTATAGTGAATTTCTGGTAATTCATAAGGATGCAAAGCATTTTCCATCTCATGTGGTGTATATGGCAAGGCAGAAAAACTCATTTTATCCCCTGTGAATAATATTCCTTTTCCACTATTATCTGTAATCTTAGCCCAACGCACTTCTGTTTTATTGCCACATTCTTGTGGAACAAGATATTTTGCAATATTATCCACTACCTTATTTTGATAAATTCCTAATTTTGCCCCATGCTTTCTATCCGCATACGTTTCCGCTGGTCCATTACCATACCATTCTACATTCTCATAATCTGCATTAAACTTAAATATTACACCAAATTCTGGCATGTCTCCTAATTCTTTTACAGGATCATAAGATAAAGTAGTGGTAATCGTTCCATCTCCAAATACTTCATAAGCAAGACGACACTTACTTGCTGGAGTTGTTGGCATACTATAATAATAAGTAATTACTGCACTGTGCTCTTTCTCTTCTAGAACAGGATTTCTCTCATAATCATCGTCTGGTCTAACATACATACTTGCAATCTTCCACTGCGCATAACGTCCTGTCATATTATTTCCATAATCATTGTCAACTGGTGCGCGCCAAAAATTTGGTGCTGGAATTTTTTCTATCATTTCCTTTCCACCATAACGATAAGATACCAAACCTTTATTTAATACACTGAACATACACTCAAAATTCTGTCCTCTTACCCCAATATTTAATCTACCTCTTACTATGGTAAGTTCATCGGTAATTGTAATTGGTTTCTGTTCTTCTTTCACAGTAAATACTGCTTGTCCAAAAGCAACTTCATGACCAATAGGAGCCCAGTCCATCGCTTCTTTTAAGCGAAATGATACAGTAACAGCATATTCCCCAGACTTATCTGGCAACTGAACTGGCAAATCATAAGTTTCTTCACTTAGTGGTTGTACATTTGTGATAAGTTGCGCCTGTTTTATCAACTTTCCATTTTTTTCCAGCAAAACAACACACTGATACTGATTTGTATTTATAAATAAATTCTTATTTTTTACCAATACTTTATCTTTGGAAATTTCCACAGAAATGTTTTGATAATTAAATTTCACTTCTTGCATCTTAGGTGATTCATCTCTTTCTCCACCATATACAATTCCATTTCCACTAAAATTATAATCGCAAGGATGGTCTCCAAAATCTCCACCATATGCCTGGAATTTCTTTCCATAACGGTCTTTCTTTTCAATGGATTGATCAATATAATCCCAAATAAATCCACCCTGATATAAAGGTTCTGTATCTGTTAAATCTGTATATTTATGCATTGCCCCACAAGAATTTCCCATAGCATGTGTATATTCACAACAGATAAAAGGTTTACTTCTATCCTTTTCCAAAAATTCTTTAATGGATGCCACAGAAGGATACATCTGACTTTCCATATCACTTGTATCATTGTAACGCCGGTCATGGAACAATCCCTCATAATGTACCAGTCTGGTATCATCTAATTGTCGGAACAATTGAGACATTTCATAAATAACGCTTCCTCCAAAAGCTTCATTTCCACAAGACCAAATAACAATTGCTGGATGGTTTTTATCTCTTTGATAACAGGAATTGACTCTGTCTAACATCATAGGTTGCCAATCCTTATTATTTCCTGGAATAGCCGTTTCAATATCAGTATGTTCTCTTTCAATATGATCCCATACGCCATGACTCTCTAAATTATTTTCAGCAATCATATATAAACCATATTTATCACAAAGAGAATAAATTCTAGAATCATTGGGATAGTGACTGGTTCTAATCGCATTGATATTATTGCGCTTCATGGTTATAATATCCAAAAGAATCTCTTCATCTGATACAGTTCGTCCCGTTTTAGAACTAAACTCATGACGGTTTACTCCTTTAAATACAATTCGCTTTCCATTGATGCACATAATACGGTCGATCATTTCAAAACGTCGAAATCCTACCATCTGGGAAATAACTTCTACTGTCTTTCCATCCGCATTTGTCACTTCAAGCAACAATTTATATAAATTTGGTTCCTCTGCACTCCAAAGAGCTGGTTCCTTCACTGGAATTGATACTTTTACTTCTGCTTCCATATCAGTTGACACTTGTGCTAAAACTTCTTCGCTGTTTTGCAATATCAAAGAAACTTTTCCCTTGCCAATTCCCTTAATACAAACATCTAAATCTGCATCTTTGTATTGATCATCTAACAAAGTCTTGATTCTGATATCTTGTATATGGACTTCTGGAATTGTATATAAAAAAACACTTCGATAAATACCAGAAAATCGGAAGAAATCTTGGTCTTCACACCAACTTCCTGCTGTCCACTTAAATACTTGAACAGCTAATTTATTTTCACCTTCCACAAGATATGGTGTCAACTCAAATTCAGATGGAGTAAAACTATCCTCACTATATCCAATATAAGTGCCATTTAACCAAAGTGCCATACCACTTTCCACTCCCTGAAAAGAAATATACACTGGTTTACCTTTCATAGCTTCTGGAACTGTAAAATATTTCACATAACTTGCAATTGGATTGAAATAGGAAGGAATTTCTCCTGGTTCAACTTGATCTCGACCGTCCCAAGGATATTGTGTATTTGCATACTGTGGCACATCATATCCTTCCATCTGAATATGTGCTGGAACTTTGATATCAGCCCAAGATTTACAGTTATAATCTAATGTCTCAAATCCCTTAATTGCAGAATCATAATTTCTTGCATAAGCAAATTTCCACGGACCATTCAAAGAATATCTAAAACTAGTCTCCTTCTCTTCTAATTCTTCCATAGATGCATAACAAATATGATCTGAATGCGCTTCCAAACGATTTTCTTCAAATATAAGAGGATTTTTTACTTTATTATAATCAAATTGTTGCATATACTACCTCCCAATCATATTCTATGTATCTGTATAGTTTGTTATCCTATACAGAATCAATGTCATTAATATTTTTTATATCAATAGTAATACTTCTATCATTTCTGTATGTATTAATTCGGCAGCACCAAAAAGTGCTGCCGAACAATGTTCTCATGCATCCTTACTGCGGGGTACAGGTTAGGTCAACTCTACTAACAAACTTTGGCACCCCTGTAATCTGCCAATATATTATTATTTAACTGCTCCAGTAATACCTTCTGCAAAGCTCTTCTGTAATAAGAAGAAAATGATAATTGTTGGTAAACTACATAACAGAACGGCTAACATCAATACTCCATAATCGGTAACATAACCTTCTGTTAAGTTTGCCACTAACATTGGCATGGTAACACTGTTATCATCCAATATAATTACCTTTGGCCACAAATAATTATTCCATGCATTCATAAATGTAATTGTCATAGCTGCTGCATAAGTAGAACGCATTGTAGGAATAAACATTCTGAAGAATATCTGTAATTCATTTAATCCATCAATTCTAGCCGCTTCAATAATATCATGTGGAAAGCTTCGTGCACTTTGTCGGAACATCATAATCAAAAACGGCGTTGAAATTGTAGGTAAGATAACTGCTGGTGTAGTATTTAACATTCCTGCTGAGGAAAACAAGCGGAACAATGGAACCATTGTTGCAACGAAAGGTACCATCATTGCCAATAATAAAACTGACATTACAGCATCTTTCCCTTTATCATGATAAATTTCAAAACCATAACCTGCCAAAGAACAGATAACTAATGCCAAAAGAGTCAATATAATTGCATATTTAAAAGAATTAAACATTGCTCTTTGCACTGGCTGTTGAGCAAAAAGTGATTTTAAATTATCAATAAAAGCAGCCCCAGGCAACAGCGTTCCTCTGGTTACATCCACGCTCTTATTAGTGGAAGCTATTACCATCCAATATAATGGAAACACAGATATAATGGATACAATTATTAAAACAACATACATTAATGCATTCATTCTTTTTGTCTTAGTCACGCTTGTCACCTACTTTCATCTGTATAAATGCCAAAACTGCTACCAAGATAAAGATTAAGAAGGACATTGCTGCCGCATAGCCGAAGTTTGGCACATATTTAAAGGAAACATTATATATGTAATGAGACATTGTAATTGTAGCATTTGCAGGTCCACCCTTTGTCAAGTTCAATGATTCATCAAACAACTGCAATGTTCCATTTGTAGACATAATCGCTGTTAAAAGAATGGTTGGTTTCAACAATGGTACAGTAATTTTAAAGAAAGTCTGCAATGGGTTTGCTCCATCAATTTTAGCAGCCTCATAAACAGAATATTCAATATTTTGTAATCCAGAGAGATAAAATACCATATTATATCCAGTCCATCTCCAAACCAAAGCCAAGATAATAATAATTTTTGCACTGGTCGCATGACCTAGGAAGTTATATCCTGTATTTAAAATTCCAAGTTTAATTAAAACTGAATTGATAAATCCATCTACACCAAACAGTGAACGGAACACAATCGCATAAGAAACAAGTGATGTTGCACATGGTAAAAAGATAGCGGTACGGAATAATCCTTTGAACCGAAGATTTTTATTGTTCAACATCTGTGCCAAACACAATGCTAAAATTAACATAATTGGCACCTGAAGAATTAAATAAAAGAATGTATTCCCAACGGATTTCATAAAGACTTTGTCTTGAAACATTCTAATATAGTTATCAATTCCGCCAAATCTCAAATCATTCGCTTTTCCTACTTGAAAGGAAAGAATAAATGCTTGAATCATGGGCCAAAAGCTCATAACTGCAATCATAAGAGTAGCTGGTGTTAAAAATGCCCAGCCGGTCAAATTGTGCCGTCTGCTTAAGGACATTTTTTTCTTTTTGGGTTCATTCGCCTGGCTCACATCTGTGCCCCCCTTTGCATCATTCGGGGGTCAGCAAGCGCTGTCCCCCTAAATTATTTTTATTAAATGCAATCACTTCCTATCCACAGAAAAGTGATTATTATGTTCTATTACGCTTATTGCTGCATTAAGCTCTCTACAGTACCCTGTGCTGTTGCAAGCTCATCATCAACATTTGAACCGCCTACAACATTCTGAATTGCAGTTGCGATAGCATCACGAGCTTCATAGTAATATACACCAGTATTGTTGCTAGGAATCTTACCTGCATACTCTGTAATCTTGGAGAATACTGCATCCCCACCATAGAAATCTTGTGCTTTGCCATATGCATCAGAATCACCTGCTGGCAAATAAGTAGCTAAAGCTCCAGAAGGAAGAATATTTTCATATAATTCAACACTTCCCGCAAAGGTGCTAGCCAAGAAATCTGTTGCTAAATCAACATCTTTACAATTGCTGGTAACAGCCCATGAAGAACCACCATTATTAGAATAATTAGTAGCATCAGCAACGTCTACAAGTTTTGGCATATTAGTAATACCCCATTTTCCGCTCTGATCAGTTGCAGTCTGAATAGAAGCCATAATCCAACATCCATTAATCGTACCTGCTACAGTTTCATTATTAAGAGTTCCAATATATTGATCCCAGTCATTTACTTCAACTAAAACGCCTTCTTTTACTAATGCAGCATATGTTTCCATAACTTTCTTCAATGATTCATTTCCAGTAATTGCAGGTTTTCCTTCTTCATCAAATAAAGAAGAACCGCAAGACTGAAGCATCATCATAATAACATCAGATTCGCCAGACTGACAGGAAAGTAATGGCTTGCCTGTTTTTGCAAGAACTTCTTTCCCTTTTTCAAGATATTCATCCCAAGTAATGTCTGTAAAATCTTCCAATTTCATTCCAGCTTCTTCCAAAATATCTGTTCTATAGCATGCAATAACAGCACCATTATCAAATGGAACACCATAATTCTTACCTTCTACAACAGAATAAGCCGTCTTAGCTGCACCAAAGTTAGAGAAATCAATAGAACTGCCTGTTAAATCTGTAAATGCTTCTGGATAAGAAATAACATTCTTCTGGAATGCATTATCCTGCATTAAAATAATATCTGGCAATGTATCAAGTGCATTACCTGTTGCTGCTGTGGTCAATTTCTTCTGAACATCATCCCAAGGTGTTTCAGTTACTTCTAACTCAAATCCTGGATGAGATGCTTGATAGATTTTGCCTGCTTCTTCTATTGCATTGATATTAAATGCTGGGTCCCAACACCAAACAGTTAATTTGCCGCCTCCGCTTGAACTGTCATCTCCTGCATTTGCATCGTCTCCTGCATTTGCATCATCTCCTGCATTTGCATCGTCTCCTGCATTTGCATCATCTCCTGTATTGTTGTTTTCTACTTGACTTGAATTGTTATTGGAATTTTTATCATTATTTCCCCCACCACATCCAGTCAACATTGTTGCAGTCATTGCCACACAAAGCAATGCACTTATAAATTTTTTCTTCATATTTGTTTCCCTCCCGTGAAAAACATTATTTTTGTTTAGAACAACAAATACACATATTTGCGCAAGCGGTTGTTCTATGTTATTTAGTTTATCAAATATAACATTTATTGTCAATGTCAACACTTTCCAGATTTTTATTTCATTTTTTGTATATTCTGACTAAGAAATTTTCGTCATTTTTACTATCTTTTAAGTGTTATACCCTTATTGTTACAGTGAAAATACCTATTTTTTTTCTATTTTTTTGTGCAAATTTTATTCTAATAACGTGTTAAACCTATAAAAAATCATATATTTTTCGGCTTTTTTGATTTTACTGAATTTATTGGTAAATTTACCAATAAAAATTGACCTATTTTTACTAGAAAAAATACCTTTAGTGATTACATAAATAGAGATATGTTTTGCTAACATAAAACTTTTTGATATCTTTGTAATCACTAAAGGTTATATGAAATGGCATTCTTATCTGATATATTTAGTAAATTCTCACACTATTAACAATAACACTATATAAAAATGTGATAATTCCTAATGATACACTGATACAAATATCCTATTTTGTTGAAGTTTTTAAAATCACCTCATAACCTAATAAAGTCCTAGATTCTACATAATTTCCCTCAATCAATTCTAACAACGTTTTACATGCTACTGTTCCTAATTCTTTAACATCAAAAGAAAGAGATGTAACAGAAGGCAGATTATTTTCTAAAATAGAACTATCATAAAAGGACGCTACACGCATCTGTTCTGGTACTACAATATTTTCTTTTCGCAATTTATTTAAAACATGGATACAAACTGCATCATCTAAACAGGCAATACAATCAACCTGATATTCTAATAGCTTTTCCACTGCTCGCTCTATCATGATTTCCTTCGCTACATTAATAAATATAATATTATTATCTATAGGAATTCCAACTATTTCATGTGCTTCTATATAACCTTGTAGGCGATTTTGTGTTACTACATGAGATTCTATTCCACCAATTAATCCAATTCTATTCATTCTTTTCATCAATAGAATAGAAATCAACTCTCGACAAGCGCTCTGATGGTCATTATCTATCTGAATCACTCCCTGATAATTACTACTTCCAACCGTTACAAATGGTATATCCCTAGATTTTAAATATTCAATGTGAATATCTTTTGTAAAGGTCCTCATCAATATTACTCCATCTACTTTATGATTCTCTACCATCCGCATAAGTTGTGAACAATCATTTTCTCTACCCATTGTAAGTAAAATATCATAATCCATACTAACAGCAGTTTCCTGAATGCCTATAAGACAAGTCTGAAAAAAAGGCAAATCTACAACGGTGTAATCTTCTGGCAACATAATTCCAATATTATATGTCTTTAACTGTGCAAGACCTTTCGCAAGTACATTTGGTTTATAATTATGCTCCTGAATATATGCTAATACACGTTCTTTTGTCTCATTTCCAATTCTTCCTTTTCCAGAAATCGCTCTAGAAACAGTTGTTTTTGAAACCCCTAATGCCTCTGCAACATCTGAAATTGTTATTTTTTTTTCATTCTCCTTTGCTTGTGCCATAGTCTCACCATATACCTTGTATTTTATCTTGGTGGTCAATTACACTATACCTGCAGATAAATTTAAGAAATAGAAAACTCACTTATTTTTCTTATATCGATAATTTGCAAAAATCAACCATTATCTTCTTCAGGCTCATTCGTTTCATTTGCCTGATTCTCTAATTCTTGAATAATATTCTCTGCTTCTATCAATATATTGTAATTGAACACTTTACTTCGTGCTGCCTCTGAAAGCTGATTATATTGTGCTCTTACTTGTTCTACAGTTTCCTTCATATCTAATGTAATTTCTCTGTCCGCCAGCTGTTGATTAATGGCATCAATTACTGGTTGTGCTTCTGCCTGAGCTTGCTGATCTGCAAAAGCCTCTGTCTCAAGTTGTCCAATTGTGGCCTCCGCCACTTCTAATACATTATAATTAGTGACATATTCTTTTGCTCTATCACTCAAAGCATTATATTGATTTCTTGTATTTACAACCATATCTTTACTTGCTAGTGTAATCTCTCCCAAGGAATCAATCATCTGTATCACAACGGCTGCAGATTCTTGTGCTTGTCTTTCAGCCTCTTCTTGTGCTCTTTCAGCTTCCTCTTGTTCTTTTGCTTTCGCACTTTCTGTTCCTTGTAAATTATATACCAACACTGCACAACCTGCTTCTATATTGTCATATAACTTCTTTGCTGCATCATATGGCATATTCACACAGCCATGAGAACCATTTTTTTTATAATAATTTCCTCCAAAATCCCTACGCCAAGTCGCATCATGAAACCCCACTCCTCCATTAAAAGGCATCCAGAAAGATACAGGTGTTGCATAATCTTCTCCTCGTAAAGTTTTATCTAGCTGTTTATAATACAAACCATAAGCTCCTACTGGTGTACTCCATCCTTTTGCATCATTTCCTGAAACAAAATCTGTATCTAAAATTAAGGAACCATTTTTATAATAATATAAATGTTGTGCTGTCAAGTTTACTTCTACATAGGTATCCCCATAGTCATTTGCTCCCCTGCTATTTGCTGTTTTAGCATATATTGGTTCTTTTGATATATTCTCACCATTTTTAATGTTTTCAATCAATGCTGCTACTTCACCTTCCTGATCTATTTTCCATCCATAATCACCTCCACTCACAGTAACTGTAGCCCCATAAGAAGATACCAAGGATTTTGATTTCCCTACCGTATTATAGGTTTCTGCCAAAGATGCTACATAATTTTGAACTTCTTCTTGAGAAAGATTAAGCTCTAAATTATTACCTACTGAAATCCACTGACTAATAGTTTTTCCATTCAAAACTTCTCGATTTTCTCCAAATTCATATGTAATTGATGCATTGGCATATTTATTCATAGTTTCAACCAACTTTATCAGTTCTTCTGATTCTTGTGTTATTTTAGGTTTTACATAACATTCCTCCTTACTCATAGAAATACTGTCTTGCAAGTTCAAAATGGCTTTTTCTAAGACATCAAAAAAATGATCTTCTTCTACAACAGTCCCTTCTTCTTCTGGTATAATTTTATATCCATCTACCTCAGAATAGTTGGAAACAACTGCATCTAAGGCTTCCCGCATTTTAGATTTATCCATTAATTTTAAATCATATACTGATTTTTTCAAGGATTTTTGATTAAAATCTATGATGGTGTCTACTTCTATCTTAGACTTTTGAAATAATGCCATTGGCCATGCAAATTCATTTTGTTTCATCAATTCTCTTTCAAGAGAACCATCAAATATTGGTTTTAAATCAATTTCTTTTCCCTGAATAATCTCTTCATTGCCTTCTCTTGGTTCTATTCTAAGTTGGTATCCTTTAATTTCATCTACAATTAAATCTTCCACTTTTCCTATCGTTTTTCCTGAAGCATCAATTCCATTTACGGTTGTGCCATATAGAAAATGGTTGCCAAAATATACTGCAAAGCCCAAATATACTGCTACGAGCATTAGAACAGTACTTCCTAACATAATCATTAATTGTTTTTTCCTTGTTTTTTTTACTCTTTTTGTTTTTTTCGCTTTCTTCATTTCCTTTTGCCTTTCTTTTATCTATGGTTCCCTCCCACCAATCTTAACTTATGCTTGTAACTCAAAGAAAATACAAGGATTTTCCTTATGAAATAGAGTTAAACAAAAAGTCCTATTAGGTTTTCCCTTCTTCTACTTGTAAAAATCTCTAGATTTTCACTCGTGAAATAGAAAGCTCTCCTAAGCTTTCTGTTTCTATTATAATTCCATTTTCCATAAAGTCAAATAATTTCAAAATTCAATATTTTACAGTTGATTTTACTTTTTCTTTATGATATAATGAAAACATTCGGGGTATGGCTCAGCTTGGCTAGAGCGCACGGCTGGGGGCCGTGAG
>CAJUHG010000060.1 GCA_910586005.1 uncultured Lachnospiraceae bacterium
TATAGGCGTGGCAGGAGAAAATCTATGCTCCTGCCCATACATATCTATTTTTATCTTTATCTGGTATCAATCAATGATTAAGGAAAAAATTGTTGCTTTGCTTTATAGCAAGTGGCGATTTTTTCTTTTATTTCATAGAAAAGACCATGTTACTGTGAAGTGTTAAAGTATATGTCTTTCCTATGAAATAAAAATATTGTGCGCACTCGCACAAAAGGAACTATTTCACGAAAGTGACTGCGTTCGACGCAGCAAAGTTTACAATCCCCTCAAGATTGAGGAGTTAGAGAAGCTGAAGTGGCTTGCTCACTTTGTTCTAAGAAGCACAATATATATAAAATTGCAGTTGCAATTTTCCAACAATTTTTTTCTGGTATTTTCTTAAGGTTTCTGTTAAAATAAAAGTAATTATGTAATATATGGTCAATATTTGAAGAAAAGGAGCGTTGATTATGGCAGAATCTATGGAAGATTACAAGGAAGAATTAGAAGCCTCTTTCCGCAAAATCAATGAAGGAGATATTATTTCTGGAACGGTTATTGGTGTGGATGAGGATGAAGTGGCACTTGATTTAAAATATTATGCGCAAGGTATCATTAAAGTAGCAGACTTAAGTAATGACCCCAATTTTCAAGTAATGGAAGAGGTACATCTTGGGGATGTGATAGAGGCTACTGTAGTAAAGATGGACGATGGGGAAGGAAATATTTTATTGTCTAAAAAAGAAGCAAATGATATATTGGCATGGGAAAAATTAAATACTTATATGGAAGAACAAACAGAATTATCTGTGAAGATAGCAGGGATTGTGCCAAGTGGAGTAGTTGCTTATGTGGAGGGAATCCGTGGTTTTATTCCGGCATCTCAATTGGCTCTTTCCTATGTAGAAGCTACAGAAGAATGGCTAGGAAAAGAAGTAAAAGTAAAAGTGATTACTGTGGATGAATCTAAGAAGAAGTTAGTTCTTTCTGCCAAAGTTATTTTAAAAGAACAGCAACAGGAAGAGCACAATCGTAAGATTGCTAGAATGGTTCCTGGTAGTATATTAGAAGGAACCGTAGAGACACTTATGCCTTATGGAGCTTTTGTAGATTTGGGAAATGGAATTAGTGGACTAGTTCATATTTCCCAAATTTCTCAGAAGCGTATTAGCAAGCCAAGTGAAGTGTTAAGTACAGGTCAGAAAGTAAAAGTAAAAGTGTTGAATACCAATGATAATAAAGTAAGCCTTAGTATGAAAGCATTGGAAGAAGAAATGGTGGATGTAGATAAAATAGAAGAAGTAGAAGAGTATGTTTCTCATGAAAGCGCATCTACCAGTTTAGGGGACTTGCTTTCTAAAATAAAATTATAAAATTTAGTAATTGATAAGCTAAAAGAGTTATAAAATTAAGTAATTGATAGGCTAAGAATTTATAGGATTAGTTGATAAGCTAAAAAAGTGATAAGATTAAATAGTTGGTAGCTAAAAAATTATAAAATTTAGTAATTGACAAGCTAAAAAAATTATAAGATTAATTGACAGGCTAAAAAAGTGATAAGATTAAATAATTGACAGACTAAAAAAGTGATAAGATTAAATAGTTGACAGACTAAAAAAGTGATAAGATTAAATAATTGATAGACTAAAAAAGTGATAGAATGAAGTAATTAACAGACTAAAATAATGGAAAGGAGTCACAATGAAAGTAGATGCAATACAAAGTACAGATGGTACAAGAGCACAGGGAACTACTTCAGTGGCAGGGAAAGGAGAAGATTTTTCTTCTTATTTACAGACACCAACTTCTTTGGAAGATATTTTTGAAGAGGCAGCTCAGACCTATCATGTGCCCAAAAGTTTAATTAAAGCTATTGCAAAAACAGAATCAGATTTTAATCCAAATGCAACTTCTAAAGCTGGAGCGCAGGGAATTATGCAATTAATGCCTGCAACAGCACGGGAGTTGGGAGTTGAGGATTCTTATGATCCTTATCAAAATATTATGGGTGGAACGAAGTATATTAGTCAGATGCTAGAAAAATATGATGGAGATGTAACACTTGCTTTGGCAGCTTATAATGCAGGAAGTAATAATGTGGCAAAGTATGGTGGAGTTCCTCCTTTTAAAGAAACACAAAATTATGTAGTAAAGGTAACAAAGTATATGCAAGAGGGTGTGGAAGCTCCTAATGCTACTTATGCTGTGGAAAAAAGCAATCATACTGATTCTATACATGCAGATAATATAAGAGCAGCTTCCTTAGAAGAAGCAGAAGATAATTTTTATCAAGATATTTTAGACCAAATTTTCTCTTATGAAGAGTATCTTCGTTTTATTGATTTGTATACAAAACTTCAAGAGGCACAACAGGAAAAGGAAAAAGAAGAACAGGAACAACAGAAAGAAAAGTCTGAGGCTTATTATAATTATCAGGCAATTAGATATAGCCCTGCAGTTATGAATCTGTTGGGAGGAATAGACTAATGGAAGTTATTAAAATCAAATATTTTGATCTGGATATTGATAAATTAGCTTATATTGATGGAAAATCAGATTGGATTGATTTGCGGGCAAGTGAAACCGTAGAGTTGAAATCAGGCGATTTTAAATTAATTCCTTTGGGAATAGCTATGGAACTTCCAGCAGGCTATGAAGCTCATGTGGTACCCAGAAGCTCAACGTTTAAAACTTATGGCATTTTACAGGTAAATAGTTGCGGAGTGATTGATGGAAGTTATTGTGGAAATGAAGATATGTGGAAAATGCCAGTCTATGCAACTAGGGATACCATTATACATAAAAATGACAGAATTTGTCAATTCCGCATTATGGAAAATCAACCAATGATTGTGTTTGAAGAAACAAATATTTTAGAAAATAAAAACCGTGGAGGTTTTGGAACAACAGGAGTAAACTAGTCAAAGTTCGTTAAATTGTATAAAAAAAAATGATAGATTCGTTAAAATGACGAAGGAATATTAAATTACTATCCTTTCTTGGCGGATTTTACAAGAAAGAATCTCTCTTTTTGTACAGTTGGCAACTGGTATTTCAAAGTAAATTTTGATACTATATTCCCAGAAAGAGTTTTACTGAAATAGAGAATTTCAACAGGGATTATATCATGAAAAGGTAGAAAATAAATACCTAAAATTCCAAGTAATAGTTTTTGCTAACTTTATAGCAAATGAAAATTTGGAAAGGCAGCTCTTATCAGTTGATATAACAAAAAGATAAGAATCTTTAGATACAGCTGGGCAAGAGTCAGGTCCCAAAAATGAAGGACAAATAAATAAAAACAAAATTTAGGAAAGGAAAAGCTAAAATATGGATGAGATCTGTTATCTACACTTTGTAGTATTGATAGGCATAATCATCCATCATGTACATAGTTGTATATGTTTTTAGTAGCAGGTATTTAAAAAATGGCAAGTTTATCATTAAAAAACATTTGCAAAGTATACTCAAATGGATTTGAGGCAGTTAAGGACTTTAATCTTGAGATTGAAGACAAAGAATTTATTATTTTTGTAGGCCCATCTGGATGTGGAAAATCTACCACACTTCGTATGGTTGCTGGACTAGAAGAAATTTCTTCTGGAGAACTTTCTATTGATGGTAAAGTAGTAAACGATGTAGAACCAAAAGATAGAGATATTGCAATGGTTTTCCAGAATTATGCATTATATCCACATATGACCGTATTTGATAATATGGCATTTGGATTGAAATTAAGAAAAGTTCCAAAGGCAGAGATTAAACAAAAAGTAGAAGAAGCTGCTAGAATTTTGGATTTGGAGAAATTATTAGATCGTAAGCCAAAAGCTTTATCTGGTGGTCAGAGACAACGTGTGGCTATGGGACGTGCGATTGTTCGTGAGCCTAAAGTATTCCTAATGGACGAACCTTTATCTAACTTGGATGCAAAATTACGTGTACAGATGCGTGCAGAAATTTCTTCTTTGCATCAGAGATTGGGCGCAACTATTATCTATGTAACACATGACCAGACAGAAGCTATGACACTGGGAACTAGAATTGTTGTATTGAAAGATGGAATTACTCAACAAGTAGATTCCCCACAGAAATTGTACAATGAGCCAGATAATTTATTTGTAGCTGGATTTATTGGATCTCCTCAAATGAACTTCTTAGATGCAGTTTGCAAGGTTGAGGGAGATAGAGTATCTTTGAAAATTGGAGGAAACTCTATTGCATTGCCACCTTCAAAAGGAAAGAAATTAATTGATGGCAGATATAATGGAAAGACCGTTGTAATAGGTATTCGTCCAGAAGACATTGATGATTCTCCAATTGCACTTGAGACACATAAAGATAGTATTTTTAATACAAAAGTAACTGGATATGAATTACTTGGTTCTGAAGTTCTTTTATATTATACTATTAATGGAACAAGTATGACTGCAAAAGTAGATTCTAGAACTCCTGCACGTCTTGGCGATTCTATTAAATTAGCAATGGATATTGAAAAGATGCATATTTTTGATAAAGAAACAGAATTAACAATTACTCACTAATTTAGGAATATAATTTCATATAATTCTTAGATTGCCCCTTCACAACCGAAAGGAAGTGGAAGGGGCAATTATTCTATCATAGGAAAGGAAAAAGATGTTATCAAATCATAAATTGCAAGTTACTCTTGAGGAAATTAAAGAGATATCTAGAATTGATTTAGCACTTTATAATGACAAAGGTAAATTGTTGGCGTATACCTATCATACAAAAGAGGATATGGAGGAGGCTATTCGTTTTTTTGCAGAATCTATGGCAGAAAGTCAGATGTTGTCTGGGTGTCATTTTTTTAAAATTAGGATTGAAAATGAATTGGAATATATTTTACTTGCACGAGCAAGTAGCGAAGAAGCATATATGATTGGACGCCTTGCCGCTTGTCAGATACGTAATATGGTCGGTGCATTTCGGGAGCAATTCGACCGTAATAATTTTATGCAAAATGTAGTATTAGGGAATATGCTAGTTGTGGATATGTATAATAAGGCGAAAAAGCTACATATTGAAACAGCTCAACGTGTAGTGTATATTATAGAAGTTTCTGGCAAAAAAGATGGCATTGTAATGGAAACGGTGCGAAATTTATTTGCTTCTAAAACAAGAGATTTTATTACAGAGGTAGATGAGAAATCAGTTATTTTAGTGAAAGATGTCCGAGATATAGAATCAGAGAAGGGATTGTCAGATCTTGCCAAAATGATTGTAGACAACCTTCAGGCAGAAGCAATGGTAAGAGTGCGGGTAGGGTATGGAAATCGAGTAGAGTTATTGCAAGATATTGCGCGTTCTTATCAAGAAGCCAAAATGGCTTTAGAAGTGGGAAGTATTTTTTATGTGGAGAGTAATACAGTTTCTTATAGTAATTTAGGAATTGGACGTTTAATTTATCAGCTTCCTATTAGTTTGTGTGAAATGTTTTTAAAAGAAGTGTTTGGTGAGAAAATTCCAGATATTTTTGATGAAGAGACTACAATAACCATTAATAAATTTTTTGAGAATAATTTGAATATTTCAGAAACTGCTAGGCAGTTATATGTGCATAGAAATACTTTGGTATATCGATTGGAAAGAATTGAAAAAATTCTTGGGATGGATATTCGTACTTTTGAGGATGCAATGTTATTTAAAATTGCATTGATGGTTATTTCTAATATGAATTATCAAAAAAGTATTATGGAAAGAGAAATGAAAGAAGAAACTGAGTGATATATAAGAAAAATGAATGACAGTTACAACATAGAAATGACCATTTACAACAGGAAAAGTAATATTTTTAAGGAAATCCTCGAAAAGTCCGATATAAATAATAAGCAGTTAAAATTTGCCATAGAATTAGTCTATCATTCAAAAAGTTTAGAAGAAAGGTCTAAAGAATGGTTATATTGGAAAGGAGAAATAACATGAGGATAGGAACTGGAATAGAAAAAGATACTATTGTTAAAAATGATTATGCAAAAGATCGTTTAGAGAATAGTACAGAAAAACAACAACAAGAAAAGACAGAGGGAAAAAGTATAAATGCCTCTGAGTTAAATTTATTTCAAGATGGAATTGCAGAAAAAAAGAAAAAAGCAATGGAAGATGCAATGGAATTTATCAAAAAGCAATTTGAGTCAGATTCTGTGATGGATGATTATATGGAGGAATGCCGTGGACAGATTGCAGAGGGTAAAGAAATGGCATTAGAGGCATCCAAGGAATTAAAGGCAGTTAGAGAACAAAAAGAACAGTTAATGGAAGAGTATCCAGATCAGAATAATGAAGATTATAAAGCGTATATGAAAGATTTAAATAAAATGGAGGAGCATTGGCAAAATGAAATGAAAAATGCTCAGTCATTGATTTCTGATTCTAGTCAAGCAATTAAAGCAGTCAAGCAAGAGGCTTTAAAACATCATGGTATGGTGGATGCAACAAAAGCAGCAGAAAAAGAATTGCAGGCAGCAAGCAAAGAAATTATTGGAATGTTAATGGAAGAAGCAAAGGATACTGTAGATGAAGAACTAGAAGAGAAAGTAGAAGAGGCAGAAGAGACAAAAGAGGAAAAGGAAGAAAAAGAAACAGATTTAAAAGAAGTTCAGCTAGAGAAAGAGAAAAAGTTACAAGAAATAGAAGAAGAACAAGAAAAAAGAAAAAAAATGAGAGAGAACAGAAAACCATTGCCATCTTCTAATTATGTGCAAGAGATGGCAGATAAACAACAAATAATTAGGGAAAATATTGACCAAGTATTAGAAGCACAAAGTTTATTGTCAGAAGAAATAAAAGGAATGGTAGTAGATTGTAATCTTTAATTTACAACAATAGAAAATTTGTAAAGTGTATGTTCTATTGTTTACGCGAGGGAAAGAAAAGCATCTCACAGAAATCAATACTAAGATTTCTGTGAGATGCTTTTTATATAAACTATTTTTAGGGATATTGGGAAAGTAATAAATAGCTCTTAGTGTCTATTGGTTGATATAATAAATCATTCTTTAATTTTCTATTGTTTGTGAGCCATGATTTACTTTTTCAGAGGAAGTTTGATCATCCATTGTTTCCTCTTGTCTATCTCCATTAATCGCCTGATCTGTGCTATTAGGTGTGTTTTCTATGGTATCATCTACTGGAGTTTCTTCTATGATTGTGGGTTCTGTAATAGGTTTCAAATAGGAAATTTTGTTAGAACTTCTAAAAATAGTTTCAGAAGAACCCATTTGATTTACTACTAAAGTATTTGTACCTGCTTTTAAACTAGCAATGGAGATAATTAGTTCTGTATCACTGACAAATTTAGTGGGAACCTTTGTCTCATTTACAAAAACCTTACTCCAAGGAGTAAAATTATTTCCATATATATGAAGACCATCTTCTTGTTCTTCTACTCGTTCGTTTATAATATCTTGAACACCCATTTGTAAATTAGACTTTGGATACAATTCCTCACCATGATAAGAATAATGTTTTCCATATAAAGTATCATATTGTAATAATTCCATATCTCTGGAAGTCTCTTCGGTCATTTGATAATTATAATTCTGGTGGAAAGAAAACATAGTTCCCTCATGAAGATTTGCTTGATCTGTAATAGCTGCCAGTAATTGGTAAGAGGTCAAATCTTTATCTATTTTTTTCATGCCAAAATTATTCCAAGTGACATATTTTGTTTTGAAAATATTTCCACTTTTCATATCTGTATCAGTAAGTCCCATTGTTGGTAGATGATCCCCGAAAAATACAACTACAGTCTTCTCATCTCTTTTGGAAAGCATATCTGTTAAATTGGCAATAAATTTATCTACTTCATGAATTTCATTGGTATAATATTCCCATTCATTGTTTTTAGCTTCATTTTCAGCACCAGTTACAACAATCTCTGGATGTTCAATTACCTTTTCTGTAGGATAAGCTCCATGCCCCTGAACCGTAATTGCATATACAAAGTCTTGATGTTCTGTAGAATCGAGAGCTTTTTCTACTTCTCCAATTAAAATGTCATCTGTGGGCCAAGTACCTAAGGGAGTATACTCTTGTATATTCATCATTTCCTTACTAATAAAGCTATCAAAACCCATCTGAGAAAATGCATTTGCTCTACTATAAAAATTACCGCCGTTATTATGTACTACATGAGTGCCATAGCCCAAATTATTTCCTAAATCAGAAGCAATACTTTCACAAGAATTGGATTTTAATATTGTTTTATAAGGATATTCCCCAAGACCAAAGAACTGCATTCCCATTCCTGTTAAAATTTCAAATTCTGTATTTGCGGTACCAGCCCCTACAACGGGAACTGTTAGATAACCTGAGGAATAATTATGATATAAATGATCAAAATTTGGTACAGGATTTTCTGAGAAATTTAAAAAATTCACTTCTTTTGGATCTATAAAGGATTCTAGTAAAACACAAATAACATTTGGAAGTTCTGTAGTATCAGAATCCTTTTTTTCAATTTTGGATAAAGCTTCATCCACACTTTCTTGCGAATAATCTCTAGGAGCAGTCATACCACGGTCCACAACACTAGCAGAAAAGCTATAAACAAATCCATAATCTTCATAACCTTGAGCAATATTTTCAAAATAGTCTGCTAAAATATTATTGCTTACAGCAGCTTGTGTTACCATAGGAATAAAAAATGCAAAAGCACCAATAGCAAGAATACTTGCAAATCGATTTTGCTTGCCCTGATATTTGGGACCTTTTTTCCATAAAACGACAAGAGCAATAATTACAATTAGGACTAAAAGGATAACAATTAGTGCTTCAAGGTTACTAAAATAATTACTTTGCATGGTAAATAAGTCATTGATTAGTTTTACATCTGTATAAGTAAAGGGTGTAACACGTTTTGAAAGAATACATCCATTAATAGTTCCTAAAAATAGCCAAAGAATACTAATAATACTACGCATCAATGCTCTTCTGCGGAAAAAATATACCAAATGTAAAGAAGTAAATACAATCAAAGAATTGTATAAAAAAGCCAATCCTCGATCAAATATAAATGTAAATGCACCTGTAATAGAATGTCTAGAAATCATTTCGATTAAAAAACAGACACTACAAGCAAGTAAGTAATGAAAAATTAGAGAGTAACGATTTAAAAAGGTTATTAACTTTTTTCTCTGCTCTGGTTTTATCAAATGTTTTTTTTCTTGGATATTTCTTTTTTGTTGGAAAGTCTTGTATTTTGTTGTAAACTTTTGTAAAGTGTTTTTTACAGTGTAAAACATATGGTCACCATCCTTAAGCTGTGTTTTAAATTTTATATGTGAACTAAATGTGAACAAATTATGAATATTACCTTTTCCATAGCAAGATTAGCTTACTTTTTGATAAAAGTCAACTAAAATTAGTAAATTTTATACTTAGCATAAGAAAAATTAAGAATTTCTTTATAAATATAAATTAGAACATTTTTTATACTATAGAACTACGAGGGTCATGTTTTGCGAGATTATATAAAACGAATCTTTATTCTGTTAAGAATATACATAGAAAGGAAAAAATATGTGGAAAGAAAAAGAAGCTTTGGAATATTTAGAGCGAATACAAAAATCAGGTAGTATTTTAGGATTAGATAGTATTCGGAGATTAATGGAAGCGTTAGGAAATATTCAAGATAAGTTGAAAATTATTCATGTAGCAGGAACGAATGGAAAAGGTTCTGTTTGTGCAATGTTGTCTTCTATTCTAATAGAAGCTGGTTATCGGGTAGGGACTTATACATCTCCAGCAGTTTTTGATAAAATGGAACAATATCAAATTAATGGAGCACCTATTTCTAAGCAGGATTTTCTAACATTGATTTTTGATGTAAAAAATGCTTGTGACCAGATAGTGGCAAAAGGAGAGAATCAACCTACCATCTTTGAGGTAGAAACAGCAGCAGCTTTTCTATATTTTTTTCAGAAGGAATGTCAGATAGTAGTATTAGAGACAGGAATGGGAGGTGCCACAGATGCTACTAATATAATAAGGAAACCATTAGTTAGTATACTTACATCTATTAGTAAAGATCATATGAAATTTTTAGGAAATAGCATAGAAGAAATTGCTCGTGTTAAAGCAGGAATTATTAAGAGGGAAGGTTCTGTAGTGGCAATAGAGCCAAAACAAGAAGGTGTAAGAAGAGAAATTGAACGTGTGTGTAGAGAAAAAAATGCTACCCTTATTTATTCCAAAAAAGAAACAGCAAAAGATATTCACAGAGAGCAGGAAACATTATGTTTTTCTTATGGAAACCTAGGAGAAATTCATTTATCTTTATTAGGAGCTTATCAAATAGAAAATAGTATATGTGCCATAGAAGCAGCACATATATTACAAAAGTCAGGAATAAAGCTTTGTGATGCAAATATAAAACAAGGGTTAGAAAAAGCAAGTTGGGAAGGACGCTTTTCTATCATATGTAGGAATCCATATTTTGTGATAGATGGAGCACATAATGAAGATGCAGCAAAGAAATTGTGTGAAACTTTGAAAATGGGTTTTACAAATAGAAAAATAATTTATATAATAGGAGTACTTGCAGATAAAGAACATGAAAAAATGTTAGAAATTTTATTACCTTTTGCTTGGAAGGTATTTACTATCACCCCCAATAATATAAGAGCATTAGATGGAAAAATATTAGCAAAAGAAGCTAGGAAATATCATTCTGATGTGACTTATGGTAAACATCTTGGGCAAGTAGTAGAAGAAGCTATAACTTATGCAAGAGAGAAAGAAGCTATCATAGTATCTTTTGGTTCTTTATCTTATTTGGGAGAACTAAGAGAAATTCTTAGAAAGAAAGTGACAGATAAAAGTGAGGTAATTTCTTCAAGCACCTAGAAATACATCTCTTGAAATAAGAAGCAAAAAAGAGAAATTGGGTAAGGGAAAATTGAGTAGGAAAAATTCTTTTGTTAGAAAGAATAGGAGAAAATGGAAAATGATAGACAAAACAAAAATAGAACAAGCAATTGTTCTTTTGCTAGAAGGAATGGGAGAAGATAAGAATCGGGAAGGATTGAGAGAAACCCCTAGCCGAATTGCTAGGATGTATGAGGAATTATTTGCAGGTGTTAATCAAACGCCAGAACCATACTTGACAAAAACTTTTACAGTGGAAGATAGCGGAATGGTATTAGAAAAAGATATTGTATTTTATTCTACCTGCGAACATCATTTGTTACCTTTTTATGGAAAAGTTCATATTGCTTACCTTCCAAATGGAAAGGTGGTAGGATTGAGTAAATTGGCACGCACAGTAGAAGTGTATGCACACCGTCTACAGCTACAAGAGCAGCTTACCGTTCAAATTGCAGATGCATTAATGGAATATTTACAACCTAAGGGTGTAATAGTAATGATAGAGGCAGAACATATGTGTATGACTATGCGTGGGGTAAAAAAACCAGGAACTCAAACTGTTACTTTAGTGACTAGAGGAAAATTTGCAGAAGAGAAAGAATTACAAGAGAAATTTTGGCGGATGATGGGAAGATAAAGTTGTGATATGAGAGATATAATTAGGAGAAAAATGTGAAAATTGGAAATAAGAATTTTGAAATAGAAAAACATACTTATATAATGGGAATTTTAAATGTAACGCCCGATTCGTTTTCTGATGGAGGAAAATTTGTTAATAAGAATAAAGCATTGAGACGTGTGCAGCAGATGGTAGAAGAAGGTGCTGATATAATTGATATTGGTGGAGAATCGACAAGACCAGGATATCAGCAGATTACAGAGGAAGAAGAAATAGAGAGAACACTTCCTGTCATTGAGCTTATAAAGGCGAGATTTGATATTCCAATTTCTATTGATACCTATAAGGCAAAAGTTGCAGAAGCTTCTTTAAAAGCAGGTGTAGATTTAGTGAATGATATTTGGGGATTAAAATATGATAAAAATATGGCAAAGGTGATTCAGGAATCACAAGCAGTATGTTGTTTGATGCATAATCGGGAAAAAGCGAATTATCAAGATTTTATGAAAGAAATGAAGTTAGATTTAAGAGAAACTTTGCAACTTGCAAAAACTGCTAATATAGCAGATGAAAAAATTATTTTAGACCCAGGAATTGGATTTGGAAAGACCTATGAAAATAATTTGGAAGCAATTTATAAATTAGAAGAAATAAAGCAGCTTGGATATCCTATATTATTGGGAACTTCTAGAAAATCAGTCATTGGCTTAACTTTAAATTTACCAGTACTAGAACGATTAGAAGGGACATTAGTAACAACTGTACTTGCTGTTATCAGTCATTGTGCTTTTGTGCGTGTACATGACATTAAAGAAAATAAACGTGCAATTCAAATGATGGAAGCAATACAAGGGGGATGGCTTTAGTGGGAACTAAGGGTATAGATAACATTTGCTAAAGCTATACAGGAAGGGTAATATTAATGGAAAATAAAAGATTAGATAAAATTTTTATTAAGAATTTAGAAGTATTTGGAAAACATGGTGTGTTACCAGAAGAAAATAGATTAGGACAAAAATTTTTAATCAATGCTATTTTGTATATAAGTACTAGAGAAGCGGGATTAAAAGATGACTTAACAAAATCTATCCATTATGGAGAAGTATCTCATTTTATTTCTTCTTTTATGACTAAATATACATTTCAATTAATTGAAACGGTAGCAGAACAGATGGCAAGAGCCATATTGCTTGAATTTCCTAGTATGGAAAAAATAAAATTGGAAATTTTAAAACCGTGGGCACCAATTGGTCTCCCCTTGGAATCTGTATCTATAGAAATTGAGCGTGGTTGGCATCAAGTTTTTGTGGCAATTGGCTCAAATTTAGGAGATAGGAAGAAATTTCTAGACGAAGGAATTAATGCTTTAAAAGAAAATAAAGATTGTATTGTAGAACAAGTCTCAGAAATTCTTGTGACAAAACCTTATGGAGTGACAGAACAACCAGAGTTTCTCAATGGTATGATAAAATTGAAAACTTTATTAAATCCAGAAGAATTATTAGAGTTGCTTCATCAGATTGAAAAGGAATCTGGCAGAGAGCGATTGGTGCATTGGGGACCTAGGACATTAGATTTAGATATTATTTTTTATGATGACTGTATCATTGATACAAAAGATTTACAAATCCCCCATATTGATATGCAAAATCGTGAATTTGTTTTAAAACCTTTAGTAGAACTTGCTCCATACGTTCGACACCCATTGTTACATAAGACGGTAACACAACTGTTAGATGAATTAAAAGTAGTTGACAAAGTTTAATACTGTTGTTAATATAGGTAAAGTAGGTAAAGAATAAAAAGAAAGCGAGGGATAACATGTTCAGATAATCTATTTTGCATCAAATAAAAAATATATGTAAGAATTTTCCTGTGATTAAATTGCAGGTGAGTATTTTTTGTTACCGAAATAGATGATTTGTACATGATATTCTGAAATATTAAGTGGAGAACCTCCAACTATTATACTATAAATTTCATAGAAAAATCTAATAGAAGATAGACTTATAGTATATAAGCTTGTTACTCATTGCCTATAGAGGTGGGTATCATCTCATTTACGCGAAGGCAAAGTGAAGATCATCATCAAGCTCGCTTGAAAGAGATCTGAGCGCGCCCATAAACCTAAACAGTCTCGCAGAGCGTGACGTTTGTGGTTATAAGTATAAGCTTAAAAAATAGGCTTGTATCATGTAACATCATAATCAGAATCATATCTAGAAATCTGCTTTCGGTAACCACTATTTGTGTATCAAAGAAAGCAGGTTTTTTTGTTTGCTATAAAAATGTTTTTCATATTCAGACATAGCAACTACTTGCAAGTATATGCACAAAGAGGTAGTTAGGAGGAAGATAGATGTTACAATTAAAAAATATAACCATCACACATAAGAAAGATTTTAGAGAGATTTTAAAGGATTTTTCTTTTGTTTTAAATGCTGGAGATAAGGCAGTAATTATTGGGGAAGAGGGAAATGGTAAGTCTACTTTATTAAAATTGATTTATCAAGAATCTCTAATAGAAAATTATGCAGAGTATACAGGGGAGATTATTAGAAATCATAAACAATTAGGATATTTGGCACAAGAATTGTCTGTTCATCAGAAGACAGATAGAATAGATGAATATTTCTACCAAATCCCTGCGTTTTTTGAAAAAACTCCTAAGGAATTAGGAGCGATTGCAAGAAATCTTGGGCTTTCTCAAAGTTTTTTTTTCGAGGATAGAAAAATTCAAACTTTGTCTGGGGGAGAAAAGGTTAAAATGCAATTAGCAGGGATTTTATTAAGACAACCAGATATTCTTTTATTAGACGAGCCATCAAATGATATTGATTTAGAGACATTAGAGTGGTTGGAACAGTTTATAAATGGATGTCACCTTCCAATACTTTATGTATCTCATGATGAGACTTTTATCCAAAGAACAGCAAATGTTATTATTCATTTAGAACAAATAAAACGCAAGACAGTTGCAAAATATACAATTGCAAAAATGGGATATGAACAATATATTAGAGAACGTTTGCATAATTTACAGCGTCAAGAGCAATTAGCACACAAAGAACAAAGTGAATATAAAAAACAGATGGAACGCTTTCATAAAATTCAGCAAAAAGTAGAATATCAGCAAAATACTATTACTAGACAAGATCCTCATGGAGGAAAATTACTAAAAAAGAAGATGCACAATGTAAAATCTATGGAGCGAAGATTTGAGAGACAATATGAGAATCGAACACAAGTGATAGATACAGAATCTGCTATTTTTGCAAAATTTTCAGAACAAATTTATATCCCAAATGGAAAGATTATTCTTGATTTAACCATAGATAAATTAATGGTAAAAAAAGAAGATGATATCCTAAAAGAGCAAGAGAAAAAAGAGGAAAATATACTAGAAAAACAGAGTATAAAAGAGATTATAGAAAAGAAAATAGATAGAGAAGTAGTAGAGAATAGAGAAATCATAGAAAAAGAAGAAAGAGTCTTAGTAGAAAATATTTATCTTAACGTACAAGGTCCAGAAAAAATTTGTATCATTGGTAAAAATGGAGTTGGTAAAACTACTTTATTAAGAAGAATTGCCAAAGAATTATTAAACCGTTCAGATATTTGTGCTGCTTATATGCCTCAAAACTATGAAGAATTACTTGAATTACAAAAGACGCCCATAGAATTTTTACAAAAAGAATATAGTCAAACAGAACGCAGCAACATTTGCACATATCTGGGAAGTATGAAATATACAGCAGATGAAATGGAACATAGTATTGCAGAATTATCTGGTGGTCAGAAGGCAAAATTACTCTTTTTAAAAATGAGTATGGAAGGAAATGATGTGTTGCTTCTAGATGAACCTACGCGTAATTTTTCTCCATTGTCAAATCCAGTAATTCGAGAACTTTTAAAAAACTATAGAGGAGCAATTATCAGTGTATCCCATGATAGAAAATTTATGGAAGAAGTATGTGATAAAATATATGATTTGACAAAGAAAGGACTAGTTCAAGTTTCTTGTGCTGAAAAATGCACAGAATAGAGGAGATTATGCAAGAACAGAGTTTTGCTTATGAAATAGTAAATCAAGAAGTTCATATTCTGCGCTGTTATGGAATAAGTGGCAGAATAATAATACCTGAAACATTAGAAGGCTTACCAGTGACAGAATTGTCTGCTTATACATTTGCAGAAGAAATAGAAGAAGAACCAGAAAATAAGAGTGGGCTGTCCTGCATTTGTGGGACAGCATTAGAAGAATTGTATTTACCTAGTACAATTCAAAAATTGGGAAGATATTTATTTTATAATTGTATTTATTTTGTTAAATTGTCTTTTTATAGTAATATTTCCTTTATAGGGGCAGGAGCCTTTACTGGATGTGAAAGACTTGTTTATCTTGAGATGCATCAAAGAGAGGGGATATCTTGCCTGCGGGAAATTTTACAAGATTTAAAACAAGCTGTACTCGTAACTTGTTTGTCTTCTTGCATATTAAAGGAAAAGCAATTAATTTGGTGCTTAGTTTATCCAGAATTTTTTGAAGAAGCAGTAGAAAATACGCCTGCTAGAATTATTTCCACTCAAACGCATGGAATGGGTATTCAATATAGAAATGCTTTCCATAATACACAAGTAGTTTTTTCTGAGTATGATAAATTATTTGAGATTGGAAGATATCATATAGATTTAAAAAATGTAATAGAAATGGTAACTGCAAGACTTCATTATCCATATGCATTAGAAAAAGATGCAAGAGAAAACTATGCTATTTGGTTGCAAAAGCATTTAAAAGAAGCAACAGAATATTTTTTAGAACAAGAAAAATTAGAAGAATTGAAGTGGATGGCAGAAGAATTTGTAGAAACAAGAGAAGAATTTGATATTTTATTACAAAGCGCAAATAAGAAAGCAGATACAGAAGCTTTAAGTCAACTGATGAGTATTTTGCATAGGCGATTTTCCAAAAGGAAAAAAAGTTTTACATTATAATGTAAGGAAATCATGATGTTTGAAGAAAAATTAATAGAAAAAATAGATATTTGTAATGAGATTCTAAAGGATTGTCAAAATGAATTATATTTAAATATGCGTTTTTTAGATGTGGCATTGCATAGTTTAAAATCTGAGCCAACAATGAGAGTGCAAAGTACAGCCACAGATGGAAATTTATTTTCTTATAATCCTATATTTTTGATAGAACAATATAAGGTGGGAAACGTATCTATAAACCGTTGTTACCTCCATAGTATGTTTCATTGTTTATTTGGTCATATTTGGAATAAAAAAGAACAAGAAGAACTATCTCTTTGGAATCTTGCCTGTGATATTTCTATAGAGTATATCATAGATGGACTTCCTTATAGGTGTTTGCGCAATCCACCAAAGCCATATCGTAGGGCTGTATATGAAGGATTATTAAAAAAAATTTCTGTGATTCATGCAGAAGGAGTATTTCACTTATTAGAAAAGGCGGAATTAGATATTCGGGTAGTGGCAAGGATGATACAGGAATTTACTGTGGACGATCATAGCTTATGGGAGAAGGATTCTTCTACTCCTAAAATTCCAATAGAACAGCAGAACAAGTGGAAAGATCTCCAAGATAAAATGCAAACAGAATTGGAAACTTTTTCAAAAGAAGCCGCAGAAGATTCTAAGGGGCTTTTAGAGCAACTTCATGTGGAAAATCGAGAGCGATATGATTATAGAACATTTTTGAAAAAGTTTTCTGTTTTAAAAGAGGAAATACAGGTAGATATGGATAGTTTTGACTATATCTTTTACAATTATGGAATGGAATTGTATGGAAATATGCCATTAATAGAACCTCAAGAGACAAAAGAAATACAAAAAATTGAGGATTTTGTGATTGTGATAGACACTTCTATGTCTTGTAAGGCATGTCTAGTTCAAAAATTTTTAGAGGAAACTTATAGTATTTTAAATCAGTCGGAATCCTTTTGTAGAACATTTTGCATTCATATTATTCAATGTGATGAGAGAGTACAGTCTGATGTAGTAATTGAAAATCAAAAACAACTTGAGCAATATATGCAACAATTTCAAGTAAAAGGAATGGGTGGTACAGATTTTCGGCCAGCATTTGACTATATAGATACACTTTTGGCAAAAAAAGTATTTCATAAATTAAGAGGTCTTATTTATTTTACAGATGGATATGGAAGATATCCTTTGAAAAAACCGCCTTATGACACAGCTTTTGTGTTTTTTCAAGAAGATTACCTAGATGTGGATGTGCCACCTTGGGCAATAAAATTGGTACTGGATGAACAACAGTTAGTCTATTAGAAAGCAGGAATTAAACTATGAATATTAAGCGAACTAAGGCAGAAATTAAAAATACCATAGAAGCCTATTTAAAAAAAGATGCGTATGGAAATTATGAAATACCTTCTATTCGGCAGCGGCCAATATTTCTATTAGGTTCACCAGGGATTGGTAAAACACAAATTATGGAACAGATTTCAAGAGAATGTGGTATTGGATTGGTTGCCTATACAATTACACATCATACCAGACAGAGTGCGATTGGGTTACCTTTTATTTCAAAGAAGCAGTATAATGGGAAAGAATATGCAGTGACAGAATATACCATGAGTGAAATTGTAGGTTCCATCTATGAAAAAATGGAACAAACCAAACTACAGGAAGGAATTCTCTTTATTGATGAAATTAATTGTGTTTCAGAGACACTTGCACCAGCAATGTTACAGTTTTTACAATGTAAATCTTTTGGTAATCATAAAATCCCAGAAGGATGGATAATCGTTGCAGCAGGAAATCCTCCAGAATACAATAAATCTGTGAGAGAATTTGATGTGGTTACTTTGGATCGCGTGAAAAGAATTGAAGTAGAAGCAGATTTTGAGGTATGGAAAGAATATGCATATCAACAAGGATTACAT
>CAJUHG010000061.1 GCA_910586005.1 uncultured Lachnospiraceae bacterium
CTATGATGGAAATAAAGTTTATACGGGGGTATATATTGCAGTAAAAGAAAAGCGTTCTCTAAAGCTAACATTATATCTTCAATGGAATTTATATCGGTATGCTTTTGAATATTTGCATGTAAATAAGGTTTGTGAAGAGATATTTTCAGAGAATAAAGCAGTAAATCGAATGATGGATATGTGTGGCAGTAAACGAGAGGGAGTGCTTCGCTCTCATATATGCAAAAATGGACAATATTATGATATGGTTGTCAGAGGAATTTTAAAAGAAGAATGGGATTCTATGAAAGATAATTTAAAATATGATAAAATTGTATTTGAGTTGAAAGAGGGAACAGAATGCTTTTAAAAGGGAAAAATGCTTTGGTCACTGGTTGTAATCGAGGAATAGGACAGGCTATTTTGCAGAAATTTGCAGAACATGGAGCAAATGTATTTGCACATGCTAGAACAAAAAATTTGGAATTTGAAGAAAATTGCAAAAAACTATCTAACACATATAAAGTTAAAATAGTACCTGTATATTTTGATGTTACAAAGGATGAAGAGGTAAAACGTGGCATAAAAGAAATAATAAGCCAAGAAAAAAGTATAGATATTCTAGTAAATAATGTTGGAGCAGTCAATCAGGTAAAATTATTTCAAATGACTAATATACAAGAAATGAGAGAAGAATTTGAGATAAATTTTTTTGCACAGATGCAAATCACACAGATGATATCAAAAATTATGATAAGAAGGAAACAGGGAAGTATTATCAATATTTCTTCTTGTGCCGGCTTAGATGGAAATACAGGGATGTTAGAATATGTTTCTAGTAAAGCAGCAATGATAGGTGCAACAAAAAGACTTGCCATTGAACTTGGACATTATAATATACGTGTAAATTCTGTAGCTCCTGGATTAACTGATACGCAGATGGGCGAAAAAATGAGTGAAAAATTACAAGAAGAGATGTTTCAGAGATTGGTAATCAAAAGAAAAGCCATGCCACAAGAAATAGCAGATGCAGTAGTATTTTTTGCTTCTGATATGTCAACTTTTATTACAGGACAAACCTTGCGAGTAGATGGGGGAATGTTAAACTAAAAGATTTCATGAGAGATATCAATAGGATATTAGCATAAGTCGAATGGATAAAAAGGTCAAATGAAAAGATTTCATGAGATAAATCAGAGTGATACTAGTTAGAGGAGCAGGAAAAATGAATATTAATTTAATAAATAATGCATGTAGAGAAATGAGGAAAGATTGTCTTATTATGGCAAAAGCTGCTGGGAAGCAAGGATTCCATTTTGGTGCATCGTTCTCTATGATTGAAATAGCAGCTTCTTTATACTTACAGGTAATGAATATTAACAAAAATATGTTACATGATGAAAATAGAGATAGATTTATTTTAAGCAAAGGTCATGGTGTTCCAGCAGTTTATGCAGCATTAAAGCAAATTGGAGTTTTAACAGAGCAAGACTTATATACTTTTAAAAAAGATGAAACCATGTTATATGGACATCCCTGCAAAAATCAAGATTTGGGAATTGAATTTTCATCAGGAAGTTTAGGACAGGGACTTTCCTTTGCTGTTGGCATTGCATTGGCATTAAAGCGCAAAGAAAAAAATGTTTCTAGGGTTTTTGTAGTTTTAGGAGATGGAGAATGTAATGAAGGAGCAGTCTGGGAAGCTGCTATGACAGCTTCAAAATATCATCTAGATAATTTAATTGCAATTATAGATTATAATCATTTACAATATGATGGAGAAACACAAAACATAATGCCAATGGGACAAATAGAAGAGAAATGGAAAAGTTTTGGATGGGAAACACAAACTATTGATGGACATAAGGTTGAGCAGTGCTGTGAGGCATTTTCAGCGAAATCTTCCCATCCAAAAGTTGTAATTGCTGATACAGTCAAAGGAAAGGGAATTTCTTTTATGGAACATATCCCTTCTTGGCATTTTGGAATCATGACAGAAAAAGAAGAAAAAATAGCCTGGGAGGAGATTGAGGGAGATGAAAATTGATAAAAAATCAGCAAGAATGTGGTCTATGATTGGTCCTACAGGTTTGTTTGGTGTTATCATGAATGAATTGGCCAAAGAAAATGATAAATTATCTGTTGTTACAGCCGATTTAAGTACCTTTTCAGGATTAGATAGATTTGGTAAAGAATATCCAGATAAAATTTATAATGTAGGAATTGCAGAACAAAATATGATGGGAATTGCTGCAGGTTTAGCACAAGAGGGATTGACTGTATTTGCAGCCACATATGCCTCTTTTCTGGTAACAAGATCTTTAGATCAATTGAGAATTTCTATGGGATATATGAATTTACCAATAAATTTGGTGGGATTAACTGCAGGATATGCTTCAGGTATTTTAGGTGCTACTCATATGGCCTTAGAAGATATTGCAATTTTACGTTCTATTCCTAATATTACAATTTTATCACCAGCAGATTGTGTAGAAGCAGTAAAATGTATGGAAGCTGTTAGCAATTATCCTAAACCTGTATATATACGTCTTACAGGGACAGCTAGAATGCCAATGATATACTTACAAGATTATAATTATCAGATAGGCAAGAATCAGATATTAAGAGAAGGAACAGATATTTCTATTTTAGCAACAGGCTCTATGGTATCTACAGCAATACAAGTATCTGAACAATTAGAAACATTTGGCATTAGTGCAGAGGTAATCAATATTCATACCATAAAACCTTTTGATTTAGAAGTACTGAAGAATAGAAAAAATAGAAGCTTGATTGTGACAGTAGAAGAACACAGTATAATAGGCGGGTTAGGAACCATCGTAGCAGAAGAAATGATAAATCTTAATTATTCAACAAAATTGCTTAAGATTGGAATAGAAGAAGGATACTTGCATGCAGCAAGTTATACTTCCTTATTGGAAAAAAGTGGATTAACGAAAGAACATATTTTAGAGCGAATATTGTCCGTTTTAAAATGATAAATATTTAAAATGGGATCACTTAGGAGTGGAGGAGATAAAAATGACAAATTTAGAAAAATATAAGAATGCTTTTGTAACAGGATTAGAATTGCCAATAGAAAAGGTGGTTTCAGGTTTAAAGTATCAAAGTATTGAAAATTGGGATTCTGTAGGTCATATGGCTTTAATTGCAGAATTGGAAGATGCGTTTGATATTATGTTTGAAACAGAAGATATTATTGAGTTTAGTTCTTATGAGAAAGGAATAGAAATTTTAAAAAATTATGAAATTGAAATTTAAGTGATGAAAAGGTCATTGAATAGGATTTTAATTGTTAGCCATAAAACATCCCTATGAGAAATTAAGTAATATTGATTTCTTATAGAGATGTTTTTTTCTTCTATAGAAACTATTTTATTAGGCTCTTTTTATGATAACCATAGAAACTTTTGTAGAAATTTTAGCAAAGTGTGTTTTCTGTGGTTTATATTTGCTTTTTATAGTTTCTTTGTTGCTTTTTTACTATGTATTTAGTAAAATTTATAATATAATCAAAAGAAACAAATAACAAATATATAAGTTAAAAAATAAAAGGAAACAAATATATAAATCAAAAAATAAATTGAAACTTATAAGGAGTACTGATATGAATTTTTATACAGATTTAGAGCAATATCATGAACGAATAGCGATTATTACAGAAGGTGGAGAGAGATTATCCTATCAACAGTTTTTAGAAGAAGGAGATCAATTGATGACAAATTTACCAGAAAGAAAAGTTCTTTTTCTGGTTTGTAGAAATTGTCTAGAATCAGTATGTGCATATATTGCAGCACTTCGAAAGGGAATTGTTCCAGTTATGATCAATGCGGGAATAGATGCATCATTGTTTCAACATCTTTATGAAGCTTATCATCCTTCTTATATTTTTGCACCACAAGAATGGAAAATACTTGAAAATCTAACTTTACAAGAGATGGACAAATATCGCTCGTTTGTGATGTGTCAAACTTCATGGAAAGAATCCTATGAGATACATCCAGACTTAGCTCTTTTGTTGACAACATCAGGGAGTACAGGAAGCCCCAAATTAGTGCGTCAGTCTTATAAAAATATTGTGTCAAATGCCAACTCTATTGCTGAATATTTAGAGATACAACCAGAGGATTGTGCAATTACTACAATGCCTATGAGTTATACTTATTGCTTATCTATTATCAATAGTCATCTTCTGCGAGGTGCAACGGTTATTATGAATGATTATTCCATTGTACAGAAAGAGTTTTGGACTTTAATGAAAGAAGAAAAACCAACTACATTTGGTGGGGTTCCATTTATTTATGAACAGTTGAAAACTTTGCGTTTTGCAAGAATGAATCTTCCTACATTAAAGTATCTGACTCAGGCAGGCGGTAAGCTCTCGAAGGAAATGGCAGAAGAATTTTATACAATCTGTAAAGAAAAAAATATGAAGTTTATTGTTATGTATGGACAAACAGAAGCAACAGCTAGGATGTCATATCTTCCTTGGGAATATGCAAAAGAGAAAGCAGGAAGTATTGGAATTGCTATTCCTGGTGGAGAATTTTCACTGATTGATGCAGAAGATAAGGAAATAAAAGAAGCAGATGTAACAGGAGAATTAGTGTATCGTGGGGATAATGTAACTTTGGGATATGCAGAAAGTGATAGAGATTTAGCCAAGGGTGATGAGAGGCATGGAATATTGTATACAGGAGATATGGCAAAGCGTGATAAGGATGGATTTTATTATATTGTTGGGAGGAAAAAGCGCTTTTTGAAGTTGTTTGGAAATCGAGTAAATTTAGATGAAGTAGAAATGATATTAAAAAAACAAGGTTATTCTTGTGTATGTGCCGGAGTGGATGATAAACTTAGCATTTATACCACAGATCAGGATGTTGCAATACATGAGGAAATGAAAAAATATATTGGTCTTGTACTTGGATTACATGTAAAAGGTTTTGAAGTAAAATATATAGAGGAAATTCCAAGAAATGACTCTGGAAAAGTAGCCTATTCCATGTTAGATTCTATTTGACAAGTTGACAAGTACATTGTGGGAGGAAAAAATGGAGATTCGTAAAGAATTAGAAGGAAAAAAACCATATGAATTGCCAAGACAAGAAAAAAGAAACTATTATAGTCAGATTATGCAGGCTTTAACACAAAAGCATTATAATCACTGTAAACAGTATCAAAATATGTTAAAAATAATAAATTTTAATTTGGAAGAAGCACATGAGCCAGAGGAGTATCCCTTTCTTCCAGTGCGTCTTTTTAAGGAATTAGAGTTGAGAAGTGTACCAAAGACAGAAATTGTTAAGACAATGACATCTTCTGGGACTACAGGACAACAAGTTTCAAAAATTTATTTGGATAAGCAAACTTCCATGAATCAATCGGCTGCATTAATTAGAATATCAGCAGATATGCTTGGGAGTAAACGATTCCCTATGTTGATTATTGATACAAAAAGTGTGATTAAGGATAGAAAAATGTTTTCTGCAAGAGGAGCAGGGATTCTTGGTTTTTCTATGTTAGGAAGAGATACCACCTATGCATTGAATGAGAAGATGCAATTAGATTTTGAGACAGTAGAAGCTTTTTTAGAAAAACATCAGGGAAAAAGTATTTTGTTGTTTGGATTTACTTATATGATATGGGAACATTTTTATAAAGTTCTTAAATCTAGTTCTAGAAAACTAGACCTTTCAAAAGGAATTTTATTACATGGTGGTGGATTTAAAAAATTAGCAGCAGAAGCAGTAGATAATGAAACTTATAAACAGTGCTTAAAGGAAGTATGTGGTATTGAGCGTGTTTGCAATTATTATGGAATGGTAGAGCAGACCGGCTCCATTTTTATGGAATGTGAGTGTGGGCGTTTGCATGCTTCTAATTATTCTGATATTATTATTAGAAATCCTAAGGACTTTTCTGTATGCGCTCAAGGAGAAACAGGACTGATACAACTTTTATCTGTATTGCCAGATAGTTACCCAGGGCATAGTATATTGTCAGAAGATTTGGGACAAATCATAGGAGAAGATGATTGTCCTTGTGGAAGAAAAGGAAAAACATTCCGTATTTTGGGAAGAATACAGAAAGCAGAAGTTAGGGGGTGCAGTGATACTTATGAAAAATCTTGATATTGATTGGTTAGCTGGAAATACAGAGATAATAGTGCATCCATTACAGCCATATAGTGACCTTGTTGTTTATTTTTTAGATGAGTTATCAGGAATTTTGAGAAAGCAAGCAATACAGGAGAAACTTCCAGATGTGCAATCTCTTGCATTTTGGTGTCGTAAGAGTCATATTCTAAAATTAAAGGAAAAGGCTAATAATCATAATAGTTTGGGGCGAGGGCTTGTGTTTCATATTACTCCATCAAATGTACCAGTTAATTTTGCATTTTCTTTTTTCTTTGGCTTGTTATCAGGAAATGCAAATATTGTACGAGTTCCCTCTAAAGACTTTCATCAGGTAAATCTTATTTGTCATGCAGTGAAAATGCTTTTTGAGAAACCAGAATATATGACACTAAAAGAGAGCAATGCACTGATTAGATATGGGCATAATCAAGAAATTACAGATAGTTTGTCAAAGAAGGCGGATATGCGTGTGATATGGGGAGGAGATGGCACAATCGCTCAGATTCGAAAGTCGCCACTAAAAGCAAAGGCGGGAGAAATTGTATTTGCAGATCGTTTTTCTCTTGGAATATTAGATAGTGACGCTGTTTTAAGAACATCTGAAGCAGAGTGTACTCAATTGGCAAGATACTTTTATAATGATACTTATTTGATGGACCAAAATGCTTGTTCTACTCCACATCTTTTGCTTTGGCTTGGTAAGGAAAAAGAGGCTGCACAAGAAAAATTTTGGAAAGCTGTATTTTTAGAGGCTCAAAAATATAATTTAGAGCCTATTAAAGTAGTAGATAAATATACAGATTTATGTATTGCTGCTATGAAAAATTCTTCTGGAATTAAAAAAATTACACAATGGGAAAATCTGTTATATACTATTGATATGGATATGCTTCCTGAAGATATCTGTACTTTACGTGGAAGATTTGGAATGTTTTATCAATATGCACTGAAAAATCTTCAGGAACTTGCTCCTTTTATTCAGGAGCGAGTGCAAACTTTATTGTATTATGGACTAGATGCACAAGAATTAATGAATTTTGTACTTAATAACCATTTGCAGGGAATTGATAGAATTGTTCCTTTTGGAAATTCTCTGGATATGGATGTTTTTTGGGATGGATATGATATTGTTGGACAACTTAGTAGAAATATTTGCTTCAAGTAATAAATTTTTATATTCAAATTACCCATCTGGTATGTTTCTAGCGGATTTGATTTTTTAGTACGTGCCTCGCAGCAAGAACGTCGATACTATTTTTAAATTGGAAAATAAGCTATAAAATATAGGAAATCTTATATAGATACCTATATTTTGTAGCTCATTTTTTTATGTCTTTTTGACATTTTTTGCATATAGTATAAAGAAATCTAAACTATAAAGGTATGCTAAGACTATGAAAGAATATGTAATTTTATCATTAGAAACACATCTTTTTTTTGGAAGAATTATGAAGGAACATTCCTTATTTTTACTTGCAGGGTTTCCAGCAAAGGAAACAGAGTTTATACAGCGTGCAGATCGGTTCCGAGAAGAATTTGAAAATGGACTGAGAAGAACAGTAAATCTTGCAAATGGTATTGTAAGTCAATCAGTTTTAAACTCAGGGGAAATTGTAACAGAATTTACACAAAAAGCGGAATGTCAGACAAGAGATTTGACAGGAATTTCAATAGATATGAAAATTACTGAGGCAGAGGAACAGCTTCGTGCTGGAAATTGTGTGATGGTAAATAGGCAAATTGTTTCTCATATAAGAATGCTAAATAGGCAAATGTTTAATAGCCTGAATGGATTAATTTCGTTTAAGGAAGAGATTCTTGAAAAGATGACAAGATGTAGGCTTTATACTACAAACTATCCATTGCTCATTGAGCATATTCTGCGGGAAGCAAAATTGTACCGTCAGAATATTTTAGAGCTGGAGAAGAGAGGGAGAATCTCAATACCTGATGTAAAAGAATTAGAATTATTCTGGAACCAGATTATGATGGAACATGCCCAGTTTATTCGGGGACTACTGGACCCAACAGAGTGTGAATTGATAGAAACGGCCAATGAATTTGCCAAGGATTATTGTCATCTTTTGGAAGAGGCAAGGAAACAAGATAAAAAAGTTATGGATGCCTTGACAGAAATGATTTTGCAGACCACAAAGCAATATCAGGAGTTTAAAACAGCAGGAACAGAAGGAATTACAGGTTGTAAGATACGTTCTATTATTCTTCCTCTTTTGGCGGACCATGTGCTGCGTGAAGCAAATCACTATTTGCGTATGTTAGAACATGTGCAGAAAGGTAGGGATTAGTATGGAAACCCATGTGTTTCATCTGTGGGGAATTTTTCGGGTTGTGAAACAGACATTGGGACATAGATGCAAAGCAATATACAGGAAAATTCGGGAATGCTTTTAAGTATGATAAGCCACGTTTCATTTTGTTTGTCTTATGATTAGGCTATTGGTTTTAACCGAATAGAAATGTATATTGTAAATATCTGAGCTTTTGTATATAATGGGTATCAGAGAAAAATATCATTTATATAGATAAATAAAGGATAGAAGAAAGGTAAATTTTGGTTAAAACTATATGGTAGGAGGAAGAAGGGTGGTAAATATAAAATGGAATTAGAACAACAGTTTTTAAGCCTTTTAGGAATTGTAGAAGGGTTACAGAGAAGAGTATATCAGTTAGAAGAAGAAAATAAACTTTTAATTCGTGGTCAGAAACAGTTGTTAGAATGGTCAGAACAAAATCATCAAGCAAATATGCATTTTCAGGATAATATTATATATGAATTGCAAGATGTTTTGGAACATCCTAAAGAGGGATTTTATCCTAAGATTTTAGCTGGAGAACTTGCAATTGATGAAATTGTAACACATGGCAAGTCTTTAGCAAGGTTTGGAGATGGAGAATTTGCAGCAATGGAAGGTCGGGTCCGTCATAGGTTTCAATTAGAGGTAGAAGAGGAATTAAGTCAGAAATTACAAGAAGTATTGCAATCAGAAGAAGAAAATCTGTTGATTGGAATTGCAGATAATTATGGGAGCCTGGAAAAATATACAGAACAAGCAAAAAGAGAAATACGTTGTTATTTAAATCCATTCGTTAGAAAAGAGCATTTGGCGCTTTTGAAACCTGAAAAAATATATTATGATGCTTATGTTACAAGACCTTATGTAATGTATCAAGACAATCAGACAGATGCACCTAAGAAACGTTTTGAAAATTTAAAAAGAATTTGGGAAGGACGTGACTGTATTTTTGTAGAAGGATGTTTTACAGGTTTGGGTGTTGGAAATGATTTGTTTGATAATGCTAAGAGTATTCAGAGGATTCTTGGTCCTGCAGAAAATGCATTTTCTAGGTATAAGGAACTTTTGGAAAGTTGTAAGTGTCAAAACAAAGATGTTTTATTTTTACTTGCGTTAGGGCCTACAGCTACAATTCTTGCTAGTGATTTATGTAAATTAGGTTATCAAGCAGTAGATATTGGTCATATAGATTTAGAATATGAATGGTTTTTAAAAGGAGAAGGATGTAGGACTTTGATTGAAAGGAAATATAACAATGAGATGGAGATAGAACAAGATTTATCTCCAATTGAAGACCCTATTTATTTAAATCAGATAATCGCTACTTTGATATAAAATAACTTTTTGGTAAAAAGCAATCGTTTTGCCGAATCCATTTACAAATGCACTTTTATAGATGAGGAAAATATATGAACATATTATTTTATAGATACAACAGTATTTGTGAGCCAGACATTATAGCTATTATGAAGAGATTGGGGCATACAGTAAATGAAATTACTGAGGAAATGAGAAATAAGGAATTGGATGCAAGAGGTCAGATGAATCTTGTGAGTGCTGCCTTAAAGAAGCAGGAAAACCAGATTGTATTTAGTATTAATTTCTTTCCAGTGGTTTCAGAGGTTTGTAATATTTTTCATATTCCATATGTTTGTTGGATTGTGGATAGTCCTGTTATGGAACTGTATTCCCATTCTCTTAGAAATTCTTGGAATCGTGTTTTTATGTTTGACTATGTATTATATGAGGAATTTCATCAAGAAAATTCAAAAGGAATTTATTATTTGCCATTAGGAGCAGACTATACACGTTTAGATGCACTGATGGAAACAATAACAGAGGAAGAGATAGAAAAATTTTCAGCGGAAGTTTCATTTATTGGTTCTTTGTATACAGAGAAATGCCCTTATAATCGTTTGAAAGAGAAATCTTGGTTAAAGGGATATTTAGATGGTGTGATAGAAGCGCAATTAAAGGTATATGGATATAACTTTTTAGAAGAGTGTATCACAGATGAAGTATTACAAGAATTTAAAAAGAAAGTACCTTTTTATCAGTTTCCAGAACGGGCAAATCACAATGAGCGGGCAGCAATGGCACATCTCTATTTAGGAAATAAAGTGACAGAACAAGAAAGATTGCGGTTGTTAAAGAGAGTTTCAGAAGAATATAAACTGGATTTGTATACGGCAAGTGATTTTAGTCCTCTTCCAAAAGCTCATTACAGAGGACTTGCTCAGACAACAAGGGATATGCCTAAAATATTTCATTTATCTAAAATTAATCTGAATTTTACATCAAAGCCTATTCGAACAGGGCTGCCTTTGCGCCTTTGGGATATTTTAGGGGCAGGAGGATTTGTATTGACCAACTATCAAAGTGAAATTCCAGAATATTTTGAAGTTGGAAAAGATTTAGAAGTTTATACAAGTGAAGAAGATTTAATTGAAAAAATTAGATATTATTTGGAACATGAAGAAGAGCGCAAGGAAATTGCCCAAAATGGTTATAAAAAAGCAAAAGAGCAACATTCCTTAGAAGCAAGAATTAAAACTATTTTTAAATCTATATAAAAAATGAGAGATAAAACTATTTTTAAAGTTTTAATCTTTTGTAATTAAGAAGTCCCCCACCTCTAAGGTAGGGGATGAATTTGGAGATGAAAAATCTTAGTATTTGTGCGTGGGAGTGCCCTAAATGAGGGATTCATTATGACAGAGATATAAATGCTGTCATAAATATCAAAAAGCAAGTCCCTCCTCTTCAGGAGAGGGAGGATGTCATGATATCAAATAGGAGGAAAATACCATGGAGGAACAGCGTAAAGAACAGATAGAGGCTTTGGAGGTGTTTTGCAATTTCAATGAACGTTTTATAAATAATGTTCATACACTTATCAAGGAGTTAGAAGGCAAAAGAAAAGAAGATACAGATAAATTTTTAGAAGAAATTATTAAGGGAATTAACTGGGAAATTGGAATATTGAATGGTACAATGACACTTATTAATGAAAAGGAAGAACATATTCAAAAAGCAGATTTTAATAATAATATTTTAAAATTAAGTAAAGCATTGCAAGATAAAAATGATTCTAAAATGGCAAAGGCTTTAAAAGAAGCACTTCCAATGTTTGAGAATTTAGGTAAGATAGCAAAGGAAGTTTTAGAAGCAGAAAAATAAGCTAAGCCTTGATGAGATTAAATTTTTTGAGAATTATCGTTGAGAAAATTTTAGCTATTTGTTATAATGGAATTAATAACCAGAAGTGTTAGTGATAAGTAGTCATTACATTGGAGAAAGGAGGCATATTTTATGGGTATTTCATCCATTGGCAGTAGTCAAAGTTTATACAGAAATCAGAACTTATATCAGAATTATCGGCAGTTATCTAGTGGTAAGAGAATTAATTCTGCAGCAGATGATGCAGCAGGGCTTGCCATTGCTCAGAAAATGCTTACACAAAGCAATGGATATGATGTGGGATGGAGAAATGCTGCTACTTCTCAAGATATGTTAAATGTAGCAGAAGGTGGATTATCCAAGATTACAGATTCTTTACAGCGTATTCGTGAGTTGAGTATTCAAGCATCTAATACAGCAGTTTATGGTGATGATGACCGAGAGTCTATGCAACAAGAAATTGACCAGTTAAAGGATTATATTTCAGATGCGGCAAAAAATACACAATTTAATACTATGAATCTTTTAGATGGAACAATGGGAAGTTCTCATGTGGCATCCAGTCCAGATGGAAGTGGAATGGATATTAAAATGCCTAATGCAGTATTAGAATCTTTGGGAATTTCAGATTATGATGTAACAGGGAATTTTGATATTTCTACTATTGATGATGCAATTGAGAAAGTTTCATCTGCAAGAAGTGAGTTAGGAGCTTCTTATAATCGTTTGGGTTATACAATGAATTATAATTCTTATGCTTCTTATAATGTTACAGCATCACGCAGTCGTATCGAAGATTTGGATTATGCAAGTGCCGTTTCTGATATGAAAAAGAATAATTTATTGCAAGAATATAGGATTATGATGCAGAAGAAACAACAAGAGGAACATGGAAGATTTGTTCAACTTTTTAGATTTAATTCTTAATTTTATTGTGGAAAAGATATTTTAATGTTAAAGTGAAATATCCATTTATATCCACAGGGCACTTAGCATGGTTGCTCGCGAGATTAAAATATATAAGTCCCTCATTTATGAGGGACTTATATATTTTATGCATGATTCAATTTATAAAACAATACCTTTTTTAACAATAACGATCCATCATCATTCCAGAATAGATTGAAGTAATATAAGGAGTTACTAAATTCTTTCCTGGATTCTTATAGGTAACAAGAATTTTGTCTACATATTTCATTGGATCAAGAGAAGCATTATTTGCCTTGGAATTTAATAAATTTTTAAAATTATTTAATACTGTCAAGTGTTCTTCTGAATTTTCTTCAGAAACAGATTCTGTAAGTAAGGCTTTATCTATGGAAATTTCGCCTTTTTCATCTACCAAAAGTCCCATTCTCTCTAAGCTATTTTGGAATGCAAAAGCCGTGCTACTCATATCCCTATATAATTTTACACTTTGCTGTTGTGAATCTGAATATTTATTAGCAGTATGTAAAATGGAATTATAGGAATCTACCAAAGTTTGAATATTGTCAGCCATAGCATCTGCATTGGTTTTAAATCCAATAACAGCAGGATTACCTTCTTCACTAATTCCAAGAAGTTTCAGCTCAAAGGAATGATTAATGGTAAAAGTATTAGAATAAGAGGTACGTTCTACACCATCCAATAAGAAAACAGCATTTCTAGCTTCCTGTGAAACTTGGTCAATACCCAATGCATCAATTGCAGCTATCGAGTCATAAGTTCCCTGTGGATAAATTGAGAATAGAAAAGTATCTCCATCAGCAATTCCAGTTGAAATTGATTCAATTTGTAAAGCACTTAATCCATTTTCATCTTCTATTACAGAGGCTTTTAAACCAATATCTGCATTGGTAATTAGATTAGCAAGTTTGTGTTGCGTTGTATAATTTGTATCCTCTGAATTAATATTAAATTGAAATTCATAAGTAGAAGAATTATTTTCCAAATCAAAAGAATAAGAACCAGGTTTTAAGGTCAATCGATTTTTATCCAAAAAATTCCCTATATTAATTTGAGAAGTTGCAAGCTCCTTTACCTCGATAAGAAAGTTTTCTGTTTCTTCAGAACCTCTGTGATTTCCTATATAGTCAGCAGAAACGATATCTTCCTGTGAAGAAACAGCAACTTTTTTCTGGAATGCATTTTCAATACCGTCTTCTGCATCAGAGAGAGAAGCTACTACATTTTTAATGATACGAGTGCTTTCTTTAATATCTATAGCAAATTTTTGCACGTCTCCAGAATGCTTAATCTTATAGAGGGGGGAATCTTTATTAATTTTAACAATAGTATTGTATACATTGCGCAATTCGCTCTTTTTGTGCGAGTCATAACGGGAAGCTGATTGTTTTGCATATGTGCTTAAATAATAATTATATGCAGTATCAATAGCAGCCATGCAAATCCCCTCCTTTCATCCATGAAATCATGCCAAAGCATGGGGGTATAAAATTACTACATGTAATATTTTTAATCATCTATTGTTATGTTTATCGGACGTTTTATGGAATTTATTAATATCTTTTGGATGGTGTTTTACTTTAAATGGAAAAATATATAGAAAGTGGTAGTTGCTCCTTTCCATCTAATATATTAATTTTGTTCCCGTATAATATAGAGAGGTCGTTTTTTATTTTCCAGATAATCTTTTGATAGATATTCTCCTAAAATAAATACCATTAACATTTGCAAGCTGCTTAAAAATACTACAATTCCTATTACTAAATATAGAGAGCTGATACTTTGGTGAAAAAATACCTGTTGTATAAAGGCAGAGGCACCTAAAAAGCAAGAAAGAAGTAGTAGGAATATGCCTAAAATACCAGAAATTTTTAAAGGTGCAGTAGAAAAAGATAAAATACCATCAAAAGCATAAGAAAATAAACTTCCCAAGTTCCATTTCGTTTTTCCTGCTACACGTTCTACATTTTCAAATTCTAGCCATTTTGTTTCAAATCCTACAAAGGAGAAGATCCCTTTTGTGTAGCGATTGTATTCTTTCATTTGAAGTATGGCTTCTGTCATAGTGCGATTCATCATACGGAAATCTCCATCTCCATCATTCATATTCATATGGGTAAGTTTTTGAATTACATGGTAGAAGCTGCGAGAAAGTGCGCTGCGTAATGCACCATCTCCAGATCTTCCCACACGTTTTCCTCCACAGCAATCATATCCTTCTTGACTTAAAGCATAGTACATAGGAGCAAGAAGTTTTGGAGGATGTTGTAAATCTGCATCCATAATGACACAGTAATCTCCAGTAGCTTGCTTTAGTCCTGCATACATAGCAGCTTCTTTTCCAAAGTTTCTAGAGAAAGATAAGTAGTGACAATTTTTGTCTTGGTAACAAATCAGTCTTAAAATATCTAGTGTATGGTCTTTACTACCATCATCCACAAAGATAAATTCATATGTTACTTCTGGGATGGCAGTAACTGTTTTACAAGTTTCTGTATAAAAAAGGGAAATAACTTCCTCTTCGTTGTAACAAGGTACGATAATACTAATTTTATTCATGATAATCTCCTTTCTTCTGTTCTAGAGAAATATGATTTAGGCATCTAGCAGGTTTTTGAAATATTTGACATTTACAGATAAAGTAATTGCTAATAACAGTGATAAAACTTACAGCAATTTTGGAAATTATGGGTGGTAAAACACAAAATTGTACAAAAAAGGATAAAAGTAAATTTTCTAAAAGTAAGGTAAGAAATCGAAGAGATACAAAGGAAACGAACTCTTTTCCAATCTGATTTTTGGAATGAAAGACAAAAGTACGGTTCGTAATATAGGCAAAGGATACAGCAAATACCCAAGCGATTGTATTTGAAGTTAAATATTTGATACCTGATTGAAGGGATAATAGGTAAACAAAATAATTGATTAAAGTTGTAGCACCTCCTATTATTATATAACTAATGATTTCTTGTAAGGATTCTTTTTTTTCATGTAAAATATTTCTCATGTTTCATTCCTCTTTTCTAGTGTAATTATTAGGATTTGTTAAAAATAGTTCTTGCTACTTTTGGGGAATATTTTTTTTGAGATATTATAAAATAAACAACAAAGAGTAACCAAGCAATAAAACTAATAAATAAGGCAATTGTTTTTCCAGGAGGAGAATAATATAGTTCTATTTTATAAGTTCCTGCCTGTAATGAAATTCCTACAAAATCCTGATTTACTTGACAAATTGGAATTTCTTTTCCATTTGCATAAGCCTTATAACCTTTGCGGAAGGGAAAAGAAGTAACAAAATATCCATTTTCCTCTAAAGAAACGCTTCCTGTAAACATAGCAGTTTTGGTTTTGTTATCTGAGGTTGCTGCTTGTATGCTGCTATTACCAAAATTAGCAGTATTCATCGTCCAGAACTGAAAATTAGATAAGATATAATCTCCTGGAAAAAGTGTAATCTCAAGTTCTGTGATGGTGTCGTTAGAAGAAAGTAAATAAGTAAAAAGATGATTGTGGTTTGGATATGGTGCATTTTTACCAGAAAGTTTATTTCTAATGTTATTGATATCAATGGTGACTTCATTTCTGGTAGGAGCATTTACAGTAAAGGAACAAATCAAAATTTTATCATGGAATGCTTTTGCAAGGGGGATAGTAATTTGTGTTTTTTGTTTTACTGTTAAATGAAAGTTCATGGTATCTTTAAGTTCACTGGAAGTATAAGTTATTGTATCTTTCTGTTCTTTTAATATCTCTTCTATTTTAAGTGCTTGCAAATTATCAGAGGAAACAGGAGTAATTTTAGAAGTTTCCAAAAAGGTTTGGGCTGAAATTTCTGTTTTGGGTTTTGCTCTGATACTAGAAGGCGTTATTTTTTGTATTGCTGGAGGCACATCTGCTATCGTATAGTTAGTAAGTGCTTCTAGGGAATAGGGAAAATCAAGTTTTTCATATTCTTTCTGACTCATCCATTTGGTACTGGTATAGGCAATAGGAAGCACTTTATTGTTTTCTGCAATCACAATATTGTTTTTTTCAGTCATAGGATGATAACCCCAAGGAAGGTGTGAAGCATTCGTTTGAATGTAACGTATTCCCATTAGGTAAGAAAAGAAAGGGTTTGCATCTGTCATCAAGGCCACTTGATTGCGTATGCGGATTGGATTTCTCATTGTTTGATAGAAAAAATCAGCATAATTTTTATCTGTTACAGAAGAGTACATATTAGTACGCCCTATTCCTTGTAACGTTTGTGTATTTACATTTGCATATGGTTCAGTAAGAACTTCAAAACGGTAATTTTTATCTAATTTTAAAACATTTAATTCTTCTCTAGAGAATATAGTCTGTCGGTTATCAGAGATAGAAATATATTGTTCTCGCTGTCCAATCATAATAGAAGCTGCAACCGGAAAAAGGCACAATAATAAATAGATAGATGGCATGTTTTTTCCTTTCAAATAAATGAGTAAAAACGTAAGAGTTAAAGCAACAACATCAAGTAACATTGCGAAAGGATAATCTGAGAAAGGAATAGGTATCAAGCAGCACAAGGCACAAACAAAATGATGCTTTTCTTTTCCTGTAAAAATTTCTTGTAGCGTTCTAGCACAAAGCAAAACTAGCAAAGGAACAAATGGAATCAATACTTTATAACGCACATATAAAAATCCACTTAATATATAGGAAAATATATTTACAGTAAGGCATAAAATCAAGATAATTGCAGTGATACGTGTACTTTTACGCCTTATACTTAGAAATAAAGTATATAAGCAAAGGATGGTCAGTCCACATCCATAAGGATGATATAATAAGGCTTCAAAAGAAGACTGTATGGATAATATTTTTGTAAGGGAAGCTGGTGTTCCAGCATCTTTCTGTGTAGATAACAAATCTAAAGCAGTAGGAAGTAGTAAAATAGCTGCCATACCAATGGAAAGTATAATGGAACTTATTAGTTGGTACCAGCATTTCCTTCTATAGGACTTTGAGAAAGGAAGTTCCATCAAAGAACTTTCCTTATTTAAGGGAAGCCTTTTTTCAAAATAAAGGTTATGAATAAAATAAAGTAAAACTACTGCAAGGACAGCTGGTGCAAAATAATAACTATGTAAATATACCAAAAATAAAGATATAATAAAAAGGCTTATTTTCCCTTTTTCAATTAAATGTTCAATGCCAAATAGCGCAAGGAGTAGAAAGGGCATATAATTAACAAACATAATTTGGTGGTGAGCTTGGTAAAAGCAGACAGCACAAGCATAGAGGATTCC
>CAJUHG010000062.1 GCA_910586005.1 uncultured Lachnospiraceae bacterium
AACCAGAAATATCTTCAATTTTCTTGGAATGAACCCATTTTCCTTCTTCTGGAATTGGAGCTGGTTCATGTTTTGCGCCCTTAGCTACTGGACACATATTTTCGACTTCCTTAGTGTAAATCATTTTAAGACTCCTTTCAATGTATACATTAATATTATCATGTTAAAAACATCTCTATGTATTTAACATATTTACTCATATTTAACCATATTTTGACGAAATAGTCTAGTGTTTTTCGGATAATTTTTACAATTCTGGTAACCATTAATAATTTAACTAGCTATAGAAGATACTTTCTACTTATAAGTGATAAATTTTTGTAACTAATAAGATTTTATAAATTATCTGATTATAGATTTCTATCAATGATAGAAATAATAAATATAAGTCTTTATCTATGTTCTACTTTAGCCTGTTCTAAATAAATACTACTGAAACTTAACAACTTCATGGTTCCAATTCTTTCTATTTGACTATGTAATTCTTCAAAAGAATATATATCAACAATGAAAAGCATACCAAATGTTTCCTCATTAATGATTTGCCTATCCTATAATGTATATTTATAAGCTTATTTTTGGTGAATACACAATTCCAAAAAGAACATGTTATTTAATAACAATCACAAGTATCACGCTCTGCGAGACCGTTCGAGTTTGCTGGCACATTCAGATTTCCTACCAACAGAGCAACGATGTTCCCCACTTTGTGGTCATATAAATAAAAAGAACTTTTCATAGATAACACAATTTTTTAAATTACTCAATCCTAGTCCACAACTTCCATTCTATTAAAGGAAATAGATGCCGCTGCTGCTCCCACAAAGGTTAAAATTCCCATTACCACAATCATAATAAAAAATGCCATTTCTACACCTAAAAACAAACCAGCAATCACAGCCGCCATAATTCCAATCCCCATGGCAATACCTTGAAAAAATACCTTTACTAACGAACGCCCTGTTGCTCCTAATATATTTCCTATCATAGCATCTGCGAGCATATTATAGTAAAGACGATTTGCCTGTAAACAGACATATAACAAAATTGTCAATATAGTAAGTACTGGCCCTATTCCAAATACATATGCCCCTGGAATTGTAATTAAAATGCCATCCACAATAGATCTTATATGTTCAATTTTTGTAGCATACCAAAGTTTTTTTAAAGGTGTATCTGGAATTAAATATGTATAAGCATTTTCTAGCTCTTTTGACCACTTGGTAGCATATCCACTAAAAATAAATACTACATAACTTGTAACTCCAGGAATAATAAAAATTTTGGCTGCTCCAAATTCATTGATTGCATCATTGAAATATCCAACTGCTGCAATAAGAATTCCAAGTCCTAAACATAATAATGTATTCCATCCAAAAATAAAAGTAGGATTTTTCTTATACTCTAATATTTGGCGAAAATAAATTGCCTTTGCATAAACGCCTTTGTATTCCACAGATGCCTGTCTAAATTTTCTATGTTTTTCCAACCACGGAATGGAAGCCACACCTTTTTTCTGTTTTGCACGTCTTTCTTGATACTCATCTGCAAATTTCATAGCATCCTCATAGTAAGCTCCCGTGCACTGCATACGCCAAGCCGCTAAAAACATACCAATTGTTGATAGCAAAAATAATCCCGTTCCAATCATATTTACAGTATCTGCACCCAAAAAAATTAATCTAGTTACTGCAATATTCCATCCTACCACTGGAATCATTTGAATGGCTGGCATAGCAAAAAAATCTTGTAGTAATTGAAAAGAAGGTTCTTGTGTTATCATTAAAAAGGCAGCTATTGCTACGACGCTTGCCATAAATACATACATAGCAATCACTAGACCTTTAAAAAACTTCTCTGATAATTTTTCATTTCCATAACAAAAGATAATAGCAGATGCTTCTAAAATACTCTCAAACACTGTGAAAAATAAAAAATAGATAAGTACTTGCAAAATACTTGCCTCAAACCATAATACCCCTAATACAGAAACTACAATTCCACATAATATATTTACAGAAAAAGATTTTACACCTGCAAACATTAACACCATTTTAGGACTAACTGGAGCTGAAAACACAAAATGTACTTCACTGGGCCGAAATAACAATCCTTTTCTTTTTGCATAACTCACAAGATTTGCAGGAATTAACCAAAAAATTATAATAGACAATATTGTTACCATATTTTGGGTAGAACTAAATTGTCCCTCTTGAATCATTACACTAAAACTACTGTACAACATAGCAAAATACAATAAAAGAAATACTATCATAATATAAGTAACAGGACGTTTTAATGCTTTTTTTATCCTATTTATAATTGTTCTTTTGTATAAATAAATAAGACCTTTCATTATGCTTCGCCACCTCCTGTAATTTGGAAAAACAGTTCTTCAATATCTGTATCTTTAGCCTGTTCTTTGGTAAAACTTCCAACAATTTTCCCTTTTTCCATAATATACATAACATCCCATAAATCTTTTACCATTTCTAACATATGAGTACTAATTAAGATAGTAACTCCCTGTGACTTTAGCTCTAACACAACCTCTTTTAATTCTTTGATGGCTGCTGGATCCAGACCAACCATTGGTTCATCTAGAAGAATTACCTTTGGTTTAATAGCAAGAGCACAACAAATACTTACTTTCTGCATCATACCTTTTGATAATTCATTTCCAAGTTTTTCTTGTTTATCCTCTAATTCAAAACGTGTCAACAACTGTAAAATCTCTTCTTCTGTAATAGAGGAATTATAAGCACATTTTACATACTCAATATGTTCACGTACTGTCAATGCATCAAACATCGCTGGTATTTCTGGTACATATGCAAAAATTCTTTTTGCTTCTAATGTCCTTGCTGGCATTTGCTGAATCCCTACTCCACCTTGATAACGCAAAAGTCCTGCAATACTTTTGATAATTGTAGATTTTCCTGCACCATTTGGTCCTAATAAAATTCCTACCTGTCCATTAGGGACAGTAAAGCTAACATGGTCTACTGCTAGATACTTGCCATACCTTTTTGTCAATTCTTGAATTTCTAACATAACTTGTTCTCCTTTTTCATAACTAATTTTAGACGATTGTGAAATCGTTATTTGGTAAAAATTTATTTACTTTCTTAATTCCATCCATTATGTAACACTAAAAAAATCATATGCATTATTGTATTACTCAAATAATACAATAGTACATATGATGTTTTTTGTCAATATATTTTCTTTTTACAATTTTATTTTCTCTATAATTTCATTCTTATTTTTATAAATAGAATGTTTGGAAACTACTCCTCTTACCATAGAAAGAGGATAAATATTAGTTTGCCTTCCAATTACTGTTCCAGGATTTAATACACTATTACAACCTACTTCTACTTCATCTCCCAACATAGCTCCAAATTTTTTTAAACCAGTAGAAATCTCTTCTTTTCCATTTTTTACTACTACTAATGTTTTATCTGATTTAACATTCGAAGTAATGGAACCAGCTCCCATATGTGACTTATATCCTAGAATAGAATCTCCAACATAATTGTAATGAGGCACTTGAACTTTATTAAACAATATTACATTTTTTAGTTCTGTAGAATTACCTACAACTGTTCCTTTTCCCACAATAGCATTTCCTCGGATAAAAGCACAATGACGGATTTCTGCTTCCTCATCTATAATAACTGGACCATTAATACTAGCTGTGGGTGCCACTTTTGCACTTTTGGCAATCCAAATATTTTCTCCATGTTGTTCAAACTTTTCCATATCTAGTCTCTTACCTAGTTCACAGATAAAACTTCCAATTTGGGGCAAGATTTCCCAAGGATATGTAACTTTTTGAAATAATTCTATGGCTATCGTCTCTGTCAAAGTATATAAATTACTTATTTTACATGTTTCCACTATATTTTCCTCTCTTCTATTCTAAATTCAAGAATTTTCTATAGGAATTATAAATCAATTCTAATAGATAGATTCTTTTTATCTTAATTCTAAGATTTAAAAATTTCTTTTATTAGATATCCCCCAATTCTATTATATAAATTCTCTTTTATTTTTATTTCCTTACTACAAAATATCAATTAGTTCTACTATACAGATATATAGATTCTTTTTTAATTTTACTATTTTTTACTATTTTTTTGTGTCTTTTTTCTTCCTTCATTTTTAGAAGATGTTTTATAAAAAGTTGCTGTACGTTGAAAATATTCTTTTAATGCATATTGATTATTTAATCCCAATACTCCAGTTGTTCGACTTTGAATAAAATGCTCTAATTTCTCCATATATTCTTGAGGTGTAATACTTCCTTCTGCTACATAGGTCAGTCCTTTTTCCCAGCTTGCAGTTAAATCAGGATTTAATAGAGAACGAATGGATGCATTTATTACATCATAAATAATTTCCCCTAACAAAGTTGGAGTAATTACTTGTGTTTTTTTATTCAATGCAAGATATTTGTTATTGACAAGTTTTTTCAAAATTTCTGCCCGTGTCGCACTCGTACCTATTCCACTTCCTTTGATCTGAGCACGTAATTCTTCATCCTCAATCAATTGTCCTGCATTTTCCATAGCAAGAATCATAGAACCAGAATTATAACGTTTTGGTGGAACTGTTTCTCCTTCCTTTATATTTAATGCTTTTACTGGAAATTCCATTCCTTTTTTTAAAGAAAGTAATATCTTTATAAAATCCTTATCACAAGAAACAGGTGTTTCACTTTCATCCTTTGAACTTTCTTTTTTATCATTAGAATTAGAAGTTTGAGTTTCACTTTCATTCTTTGAACTTAAATTTTCTTTCTTTTTCTGAAAGGAATATTTCATTACCCTCAAATAGCCCAATTCCACTAATACTTTAAAAGATGTAAAAAATTTCTCTATTTTATTAGGTGCTTCTAAAAGTTCCATTGTTGTTATCAAATTAACTTTCTGATAAACTGCTGGAGGAAAAAAAATGCCTAAAAATCGTCGAACAATAATTTCATAAACATATAATGTTGTTTGATTTAAACTCTGAATTGCAGAAAGACCTTGCCCTGTTGGAATAATTGCATAATGGTCTGTAATCTGTTTGTCATTTACATATCGAGTCTTGACAATATTTTTATAACTTCCTTTTTCTAAAATTTCTTCTACAAATCCTTTTACAGAAGGAATATTTTTTAACCCCCCTATATTTTTATATATTTCCTTTGCTACAGCAGAAGATAATACTCTTGCATCTGTTCTAGGATAAGTCACCATCTTTTTTTCATACAATTCTTGAACTATTTTCAATGTCTGGTCAGGACTAATCTTAAAAAATTTAGAACAGTCATTTTGTAATTCTGCTAAATTATATAAGAGCGGAGGGTTTTTAGTTTCTTTTTTCTTCTCTATATTTTCTAATGTAACACTTAATTTTTCTATATCTTTTTTATTTATTAAATCATCTATTATTTTTTTTGCATTTTGTTTTTCTTTAAATCCATTTTCTTTGTAAAGTTTAGGAGATTGAAAATACATGGAGCCCTTTACTGCTCTCCATTCCCCCTCTATCACATTTCCTTGAATATCTACCATGCTTATCACTCTATAAAATGGTGTTTTAACAAATTCTCTAATCTCCCGTTCCCTGCGTACCACCATTCCCTGTACACATGTCATAACACGCCCCACACTCACTACCGTGTAATTTGTATGCATAAAATTTGAAATTGTATTACCATATTTTAAAGTAAGTAATCTAGAAAAATTAATCCCCATTAGATAATCTTCTTTTGCTCTTAAATATGCAGATTCAGATAAATTATCATATTTAGATAAATCTTTTGCTTCCTTAATGCCCCTTAAAATTTCGTCTTCTGTTTGTGAATCAATCCACACACGAAGACGATGCTTCCCCTTTACTTTCGCTTGTTGCTCTACTAAACGATAAATGTATTCTCCTTCTCTTCCAGAATCTGTACATACATAAATTGTTTCCACATCAGAGCGATTCAATAACTCTGCTACAATCTTATACTGTTTTTTCACACTAGGAATAACTTCATATTTAAATTCTTCTGGTAAAAATGGCAATGTAGCAAGATTCCACTTTTTATACTTCTCATCATAAACTTCTGGATAACTCATAGTAACCAAATGACCTACACACCAAGTTACAATAACTTCTGGTGATTCCAGATATCCATCATAACTTTTTAAATTTAATTTTAATGCTTTTGCAAATTCCCTTGCTACACTAGGTTTTTCTGCAATATACAAAACTTTTGCCATAAATTTATATCCTGCCTTCTATCTACATTTTATTCATATCCACCAACAGGATACGTTTATCACCTGAAACTAATTTAATAAGTTCTTCATCAAAAGACTTTGCTGTAAACAAGTAATAATAATTTGCTGTAATTCTTGCTTGTTCCATACTTTCAAAAAGTTGTTGGCACATTTTATAAGTTACTTTTGGTTCCGACCAATTGCAAAGGCAAATTAAATTTTCCCGTATGCTGTTTTGTACGATAATATCAATATGTCCCTTCTTACCAATCCATGTTCCCATCTTATGAATTTTTAATGGTAACTCCCCTACTAGCTCTTGCAATTCTAAATATTCCATACACACATTTACAAAATAACGATTTAAATATAGCTCTAGTTCACTTTCAATATGCTTGTTATAAAACGCTTCTGGTGTTAGTCGATGCAAGTCAGACAAATGTGGATAAACAAACTTAAACCAAAAATTAATAAAAGTATCTTTTATTTGATATAAGCCTTTTTGTGCATTTTGCCATCCACCTGTTTCAAAGGAATATACCCTTTCCACCACATCAAATTCTATAAGATTTTTTAGATATACACTAATTTTCGCTCTAGAAAATCCGGTTGCCTGAAACAAATCATTTAACTTACGTTTCCCAGCAGCCAAAGCCTCTAGAATGGTATAATACACAGAAAGTTCTCTTAATTGTGCCCGAATCATTTCCTCAGCTTTTCCATATAAATAACCATCCTTAGAAAGAATTTGCATACAAATATTATAACCGACATCATATTTGTCTTCCCAATGTCTGATATATTCTGGCACTCCACCAATAATACCATACACTTCTATACATTCTCTTATCTCATAGTTTGGAAAACTTCTCACTAAATCTAAAAAACGCAATTCTTTTATTTTCACAATATCTGTAATTTTTTTTATAGATTTTCCTAATATTTCAGGCATTTCCTGTTCCACCCAAGAAATAGAAGAACTACATAAAAGAATCATAATTGGTTCTGAATAAAGTTTCTTTTCTTTTAACTTTAAAATACTTTCTAAAAATTGGTCATCCTTTTTTACAATATGATGGAATTCATCAATTACTAACACTAACTTTGTACCATCTTCACTTTTTATTCGCTTAAAAAATGTATCATAAGAATTTTCAGATACAACACTTTGACAGTGAGATGCTATTTCCTTTCTCATTCTCTGCATCTGTGCTTGAGGAGAAGTCTCTGGTGCATAGTAATAGAAAACTTTTTTGTCACTACAAAAATTTTGTACGAATTCTCTACCTTCGTTTTCCTTCTTTCCATACAGTACCAAAAGCTGATTTCCATTCTGATGGTACATTTGTTCCAAATAATGCAATTCTGCTTTTCTTCCTGCCATGGCCCTAACTCCTATAAATGATTGGCTCTATCTTTAATATTTTTATTAAAATTAATAATCTTATGCTCATATTCTTCTTTCATAAAAGAAGAAGTTAACATAAAATCTGCTGTAGCCTTATTATTTGCAATAGGAATATCATATACTTGTGCAATACGAAGCAATGCTTTTACATCTGGGTCATGGGGTTGTGCTGCCAATGGATCAGAAAAGAATACTACAAAATCGACCTTTCCTTCTACAATTTTTGCACCTATCTGTTGGTCTCCCCCCAAAGGTCCACTATTATAACCTCGCACAGGAAGTCCTGTCTGTTCTGTAATCATTCTAGAAGTGGTTCCTGTTCCACACAAAAAATGTTGTTTTAGTATTTCTTGGTTCTCATAACACCACGCAATCAATTCTTTTTTCTTGCTGTCATGAGCAATCAATGCAATATTTTTCTGTTTTCCAATTGTCAATGTAATAAAATCTGGTTCCAAGAAAATTCCTCCTTTTTTTCAAATTTCTATCGCCATTATACTATGCTTTAATTTCTTTTACAATATCATAACCCTTTGAAAATTTATTAAACGATTAAACAGTCGTATTATATTTACTCTTATATTTTTCATATTAAAGGAAAATATTATGATAATAAATTTTTTATTTTATTTATGTACCACGAATATCCCCTGAAAATATTTTCTCTTATAGACAAAGAAAAGGTCTATATTCCTTATAGAGAACATAAACCTTTTCTTCTAATTCCTATATATTACAAAAATTTAAAAACTTTAAGTCTTATAAAAAAAATATATATCATATTTAAACATTTATTTTTCAGTAATATATCCTTGTGCTTTTAATAATTCTGCACATAAGACTGCTCCTCCAGCAGCACCTCTTACTGTATTATGAGATAATCCAATAAATTTCCAGTCATATATGCTATCTTCTCTCAAACGGCCTACACTGATTCCCATACCATTTTCATAATTTACATCTTCTGATACCTGAGGCCGATTATCTTCCTCTAAATATTGAATAAAATGCTTAGGTGCACTTGGTAAATTTAATTCTTGAGGTATACTACTAAAACTTTTTAATTTTTCAATTAATTGTTCCTTTGTAGGTTGTTTTCTAAATTTTACAAATACTGCTGCTGTATGTCCATTTAAAACTGGAACTCTGATACATTGACAAGTAATAATAGGACTAGTCGCTGGCACAATCACACCATCTTTGATTTCTCCCCAAATACGAAGAGGTTCTTTTTCAGATTTTTCTTCTTCTCCTCCAATATAAGGAATAATATTTCCTTCCATCTCTGGCCAATCTTGGAATGTTTTTCCAGCACCAGAAATTGCTTGATAAGTAGTAGCCACTACTTCATATGGTTCAAATTCTTTCCATGCAGTCAAAACTGGAGCATACGACTGAATAGAGCAATTTGGTTTTACTGCTACAAATCCTCTAGTAGTTCCAAGTCGTTTCTTTTGAAAATCAATTACTTTCATATGTTCTGGATTAATTTCTGGCACTACCATAGGTACATCTGGTGTCCATCTATGCGCACTATTATTAGAAACAACAGGTGTCTCTGTTTTTGCATAAGCCTCCTCAATGGCTTTGATTTCCTCTTTTGACATGTCTACTGCACTGAATACAAAATCTACTTTAGAAGCAACTGCTTCTACTTCATTCACATTCATCACTTCAATATTTTTCACAGATTCTGGCATTGATGTATCCATTTTCCAACGATTTCCCACAGCCTCCTCGTAACATTTTCCTGCTGAACGAGGACTTGCTGCAATCGTTGTCACTTCAAACCAGGGATGATTTTCCAAAAGGGTGATAAAACGTTGCCCTACCATACCTGTTCCGCCAAGAATTCCAACTTTTAATTTCTGATTCATTTTTTAATCTCCTTACTTTTTCATTTCTCACTCGTAATAGTTTCTTTTAATGTCCGTTGTACACAGACAATTGTCAGTCTAGTAAATAGATTAATACATTTACAAAAAAAATTCAATCCCAAATATTATACAAAATTACTAGAGCATCCCTCTCAATTCTGTATATTGTGTATAAGTGAATGGTTTACTTTCCCAATCTTTGCTCTCTTTCTAGTATTCACTTAAATAGTTCACTTTCCCAATCTTTGATTTTTTCTTTCCAATCTTTACTTAAATATTCTCTCTCAATAGAAATTACTTTCTTCATCACTTCTTGCCCAGGAGCACCAATTGTAAGACGTTTTTCCACACATGTTTTCATAGAAATAGCCTCAAAAATATCTTTTTCAAATACTGGACTAATAGCTTTTAATTCTTCCAAAGACAAATCATCAATAGCAGCTTTTTTTTCAATACAATATAATACCAATTGTCCTATCATTCCATGTGCATCGCGAAAAGGTACCCCATGATTTACTAAATAATCTGCTGCATCTGTAGCATTGGTAAATCCATTTTTAGCACTTGCCTCCATTCTATCCTTTCTGAATTTTATAGTAGAAAGCATACCAGTAAATAATGCTAAACATCCTTTTACAGTGTCTATAGCATCAAAAGTAAGTTCTTTATCTTCTTGCATATCCTTATTATATGCAAGTGGAATTCCCTTCATAGTAGTAAGCAATGACATTAATGCACCATAAACTCGTCCTGTTTTTCCTCTCACAAGCTCTGCAATATCTGGATTTTTTTTCTGTGGCATAATGCTACTTCCTGTACTATAAGCATCATCAATTTCCACAAACTGATATTCATTGCTATTCCATATAATCACTTCTTCTGAAAATCTACTTAAATGCATCATAATTGTAGATAACGCAGACAGAAATTCAATTAAATAATCTCTATCAGATACACCATCCATACTATTTAAGGTTGGGCCTTCAAACCCCATCTGTTTGGCAGTATCATACCTATCTAATGGATAAGTAGTTCCTGCTAATGCCCCAGAACCAAGTGGACAATAATTCATTCTTTGATAAATATCTTCCATACGCTGACGGTCACGCTTAAACATTTCAAAATAAGCACCTAAATGATGTGCCAATGTTACTGGTTGGGCTTTCTGCAAATGAGTAAATCCAGGCATATAAGTATTTATATTATTTTCCATAATAATTAAAATTACATTTAATAATTTTTCTAGTAGCTCGTCTGTTTCTAGCACTTCTTGCCTTGTATAAAGACGCATATCTAAGGCCACTTGATCATTTCTGCTTCTTCCAGTATGTAATTTTTTTCCAATATCTCCCAAACGTTCAATTAACATTGCTTCCACAAAACTGTGAATATCCTCATATTTATCAGAAATTTCTAAGGTACCTGCTTCCACCTCTTGTAAAATTTCCTTAATCGTTTTTACAAGCTGCTTCGTTTCTATCTCTGTTAAAATTCCTTGTTTTCCCAACATTTTTACATGGGCTATACTCCCTTCCATATCTTGTTTATAAAATTTTTTATCAAAGGATATAGAAGCATTAAAATTATATACTAACTGATTTGTTTCTTTGGTAAAACATCCGCCCCATAACTGTGCCATATCATTACCTCTTTCTTCTTAGTTTAAAGCGGTTACTCGCAATATCCACAGGGCACGAGTTCCGCTTACTTGCTTGCTTATTTATTTATAACCTCATAGTTGCTATTGTAGCGTTCTAACTTTTGTCGCTCACGCTCTTGCATAGAAAATATACAACCACAATAATCCTGACGATACATATGATATTCTCTAGAAAGTTCTATGGAACGTTGATATCCATTTTTCTTTTTAAAATCAGAAACCAGATAATTCACTCCATATTCTTTTGCTAATCGTTCTCCAATTTCATTAAGTTTCTCTGCATTTTTTAAAGGACTAATAGATAGAGTAGTGGTAAAATAATCCATATTCATCTCTTTTGCATAATAAGCAGCTTCCCTTAATCGAAGCTCATAACAGCGAAAACACCGTTCTCCACCCTCTGGTAATTCTTCCATTCCTTTTGCCATCTCATAAAAACGTTCTTTCTTATAAACTCCTTCTAAAAAATCAATATGAGAGGACCTATTTTTCTGGAAATCATAAATGAATTTTTTTTGTTCTTCCACTCGTTTTAAATATTCTATTTCTGGATAAATATTAGGATTGTAATAGAATACAGTAATCTGAAAGTACTGTGATAAATACTCTAACACATAACTACTACAAGGAGCACAACAACTATGTAAGAAAAGCTTAGGAATCCATTGTTTTTCTTCTTGTTGTTTTAAAATTTTTTCTAATTCTTTTTGATAATTTCGCTTCATTTCACCTCAACTCTTTTCTAAAAATCTAGCCATTATTCTACCTGATTTCTATATAAATTGCAAGTTTATGCAATGATTCTAAAAAAAAACAGAATAATAATACTTATTGTAATGATTCAAACATTGATAACTGGCATTATTAGTTTGTTTATTTACTTTTCTCAAAATGTTGGTAATCCTTTACAGAATTCCAATTTCCTCCCCAAGTAAAACCATATTCCAAAAAAAGCTGACAACACAAATCATTTTCATCAATCTTATAAGGAAATTCTTGGTTCCTATCTATATATTCTGTACTATTTAAAGGGCTGACTATAAGTTCTCCATTGTCTTGTTGCTTCACATAAGGATTATATTTTGGATTGATATCTATAGCAAAACCTAAGCTGTGATTTGACAAACGATCTGTTCCAGCAATTTTTCTATAATTAAAGGCAGATGTATTATTATCTGCCATAGACTGTTCATCGTCTGCTCCATACTCATCAATTAAAATCATTTTTTCAATAGGATATGACTGCTGATAAAGTTTTAACATAATTTCCAATACTTCCTCTGCAATGGTCTGATTTACAATTAACTCTCCTATATGTGTCTGTCCATCAAATCCCATATGTAATACTCGTAAATAACAAAGTTCTTCTATAGAAATATCATTATTTTCTTTATAAGAATTGTTCCAAATTCGCTCTTTTACTACCTGTGATAAAGCAGTACTATAAAAAAGCTCTCCTACTATCTCCTGATTTAGGTTTGAAACTTCTATTACTTCTCCAGCAGACATAGACTGAAGAACAGAAATATTCTGATATTTCTGTTCTTCCATAGAAGAAACATTTTCACTTAAAACTATTTCACTTTTTTCTGTTATAAAATTCTTGACTTTTTCTTTAAAAAGACAAATAATATCTTTTTTGCTTTTTATATTCCTTTGTTCAAATGGATCGTTGCCAAACTGCATCTTATCAGATATCTGCATCATAGGATATATTCTTCCAGAAAATTTAAAAAAAATAAAACTTCCTGCACATATTACACACAAAATAATAATTTTTATCCTATTTTTTAAGTGCCTTTTTTTCATATTTTGTCCTTTCTGTACCTTGTGAAACAACCGCATCAACATCTTGGAATGCTCCAGAAGGATATCATAGAAGTCTATATTAATTATTTGAACACTTACAATATTTTGCTATAAAAGAAAAAAGGAACTGTTGTAAAATTTCACTCAAGTACAATACATATTGCTCTTATTCAACAATTTTAAAATGTTCTTGATTTTATATTTTACAACAGCCCCATATCTAACAGTTCCGTTTACTTTATTTTATTTGCAAAACACATTTTCCTAAACTATTACTAGATACTTCTATTTTACTGTTATAGTTTTACTCTTTTCACTATATCGGGTGGTATATCCCTTTTTCACCACGGAAGTCTTAATATAATATTTCAAGTTTTTATCACTCTTCTTTAAACCTGTTATTTTAACAATCAATCTGCCATCCTTTGTAGTTTTGACTTTACGCACATACTTCCACTTTTTGGTCTTATTATTATACTGATAAAGTTTCTTTGCCTCTACTCTATAAACTAACTTATATTCCTCTTTCTTCTTATCATACTGATGAATACGGTAAGTAGTTGCACCTTTTACTGGTTTAAAATACATCTGAATAGAGGTTTTGGAAAGACGCTTTGCTGATACCTTAGTAGGTGCCTTTGGTTTTACAATTATTTTAATTTCCTTTGACTCTTTTCCATAATATGGCTTTCCATTTACTTTTTTAAAGGCCTTTATTTTATATCTATAAGCCTGACCAGAACTTCTCTTCTTATCTGTATAAGAATTTCTTGATGCTGTAGCAATCTTTACAAACTTACGTTTTGAAGAATTGTAACGAAGCACTTCATAACCATCTGCATTCTTAACAGCTTTCCATTTCAAGGTCAATTTATCTGTTGTAACTGAAGTTGCTTTCAGTCCTGAAATATTGGCAAGTTTTGGCTTTGTTGGTTGTGGATTTGGTTTTACTGGTTCTGGATCTGGCTTTACTGGTTCTGGATTGGGTTTTATTGGTTTCGTTTCCTCTTGTATTGTAACATTACAGATTTTACTAGTAGATTTTACATTGGCAGCACCAACTGCTGTAGTAACCACTAGAGTATATGCTCCTGCATCCTGTTTTGTAACAGAATTAATTACAAGGTTCTCATGAACTTCTCCTGGTATTGCCACTCCATTTTTATACCATTGGTATGTATGAAGACCATGATACTTTGTTATTTTAGGAGCTATCTGAAGTTTTTCCTTTACTTTAACTGTTAATTTCTCAGAATTTAAAGCTATCTTTGCTGCTACTGGAGTTGGTAAAACTCCCTTCTCTCCTCTTTTTTCTTCTTTCTCCCGAATGGTCTCTGCAATAAATTGAGCTTCAATAAAATCTCCATCTGTCAAATCTTTGTAATTTGCTGTCACTGTCATAGATTTGCTGTTCGTAATCTTCTGATACTTTCCACCTACTACAACAGAATCAATAACATACCCTTCTTCCGCCTGAATAGTAAGCTTCTTACTCTTTCCATTCTCTAAGGTAAAAATATTATCTGCTCCTGTAATTTTACCTCCTTGAGAATTTAATAAAATCACAGATTTTGAAGTACTTACATTACTACCATCATCTTCTACTGCTACAATTGCAAATGGACTAAAAGATTCACAAGTAATAACTAATCCATACTTAGTAATGGTACATGGAATTTCTTCCACACCTGTAATCTCTCCTAACTTATTTTTAATAAAATGATAAGCTTTAAAGGTTACTCCTTCGTCCTCTGGTCCATATCCCTCTGGAAAACCAACAGATACCCTAACAGCATCTCCTAATTTCACAAAATCTTTTCTACAAGTTGCAAAGTTAATATTATAAGTTTCACTTTTTAATACATTCTCTTTTGGAAATTCAGTTCCTATCAATTCATTCATTGTATCTGTCTGAGCATGAGTAGGAGAAGTTGCAACAAGTGTAATTCCCTCTATCATATCAGCAGTAATAGGCTCTCCATCTTCTGTTTCCCAAGATTCCCAATTCTTTGTAAAAAGATCTGTATTTTCAAGAAGAGATGGTTTTGCAAATACATCCAAATAATGACCTCTTAGTTTTGGGCAAGCACTTTTTCTTGGAAAACATGCTGAATACACAATAGGTTTGGGAACCTTTCCAGATTTTACTCCTACCAATCCTGTAATATTAAAGTTATAAATAGCAAAATCATCTATCCACATATTACTTGGTGTAAAATCAAACTCAATCGTAGCATTTCCATCCCATTTAAAATTCTCAATTTTACAATATTGTGCGGCAGTGAGACTTCTATTTTTTGGTACATATAAACTGTATCCAGCTTCTGTAGCACCTTCCGCAAGTTCTAATCGATCATCATAAACAGTCTTTATATGATATTTTTCTCCACAATCTATTCTTGCATTTGCTGTTGGTGTAGATTCTTTAATAAAAGGTGGTGCCACATAAGTACCTTTTGGATTATAAATCACATCTGTATGAGCTTCAAACGATAAAGGATCTCCAGTAAAAGTTAAATATTTGGGATTACTTAGATAATCACCTGGCGCTTCAGTTGTAACAGCAAATTCTACATATTGAGAAGCGGCAATTTGAATTGTAAGTTCTGTTGGAGAATCATTCAAATTATAATAATCTGGAATGCAATATGCCCAAGTACCATATTTCCATTCATCTGTTTTCTCATAGTACTGTGTTTCTTTCATTAAAAGATAATATCCATTTTCCATTGCTTTGGCAGCGCCCATTCCATAATAGCTTATTTTAAATATTCCAGCAGGAATATCACCTTCTATTTCTTTTTCTCCATATTCAACTTTTAAACCATTTTTATTAGCTATCTCATCAAAAAATTCGTTTTGACCTGTAAGGTCTGGATATAGAAACTCTTGACCATTTTCTGACATAACTCCAGTAATAACATGTCTTCTACTCATGGTATCAGCTCCAGCAAACAAAAATTCAGATTTCTCAAATCCATCTAAACCATTCTCACCTGGATATGGAGAAATTGGATCATCTGCTGTTGCATCTAATCCATACCATATACCATCTACTTGTACATAATTCCACATATGTGGCTCTGCACGATCAGATCTTGATTGAAAAGTACCTACTACTAAAATACATGGAATATTTAATCTATCTAATAAAGATTTTACAGCTCTTGCATATCCCTCACATAAACTTTCACCTTTTACAAGTGCACCATATGGTGTTTTAATATGCCCTGTATTTCCTTTGCTACAGTCATTTTCTAACCGATAAGAAGTATGATTTATAATCTCATCATGAACATATTTTACTTGTTGTTTTATAAGATTATCCCCTTCTTCTATGGTAAGATTTTTTGCACCTTCTACAATTTCATTTGCCCTAGTTTCATATTCAGCAAGTGCCTTCTCAACACTGCTCTCACTTGTAAATCCTTTTTTATAATATTTACCACTTTTATCTGGCAGCAAATAAGCACCATATGTACCTGTTGAAGTTTGTGTTACTCGAAAAGAAATTTTTGAAAAATCTACATAAAAAATTTCTGGATAATCTAAATAAAAAGCATCTCTTGCATCATAGGCAGAAGAAGCTAGCTTTGTATCTCCATTTGCATAGCTTTTTAGTTGTTCTTGTGTTAAATATCCATTTTTTACAAGATCATACTCCTCTGTTCCCGTCTTAAAAATCCCTTTTGTATACATATCATACATTGCCTGATAAAATTTCTTTGACTCTTCAGAAAGTTGATTGTAGAAATACCTATTCTGTTCTGCTGCAAATGCAGTACTGTCAATACCTTCTGTACTAGAGGCATATGTAACCATTTCTAAACTACTTAGACATAAGGATAATGCCAAAAGTATTGACAATAAAAAACTATTTGTTTTTTTCCATCTCATAAATTTTTTCCTCTCTTTCTAATATTTGGTAATACCCCCATTGTACTTCAAAGAATAGCATGAGAACTAGCGCTCGTCAAGTCTTATATATAAGAATTTATGAACTTCCAGCTTTAAAATTATAGATAGGTTGTAATCTCTTTTGAATCTCTACTGTTTCTGTAATATTTTCTATGATTTCATCTATTCCTCGATAAGCAAAAGGTGCTTCATCTAAGGTATCCTTTCCAATACAAGAGCAATAAATACCTTTCATTTCTGTTTTAAAATCAGAAACAGTAAATTTATCTTTTACATATTCTCTTTTTATTAGACGCCCTGCCCCATGAGGAGCGGAATAATTCCAATCAGGATTACCTAAACCTGTTCCAATTAAAACTCCATCACGCATATTAATAGGAATTATTACAGTTTCTCCTTTTCTAGCAGAAATTGCTCCTTTTCTTAAAATTGCTTCCTCTTTAGAAATATCAATATAATTGTGTACAGAAGAAAAGATATCTTGTATCTTCCACTTCATTCCTTTTATAAGTTCATCTAAGATGGTTCTTCGATTCCACTCTGCAAATTCTTGTATCATCTGCAAATCATATAAATAATCTTCTTTTAGTTTACCCTCTAAATATGTTAATTCATAAGGGATATGTCTTTCTCTTTCCTTTAAATATTTCTGACCTTCTCTTAAATAATATTCTGTCACTTCTTTGCCTAAGTGACGACTTCCTGAATGAATAACAACAAAAAGAACACCCTCTTCATCCTGATCAATCTCAATAAAATGATTTCCACCACCCAAGGTTCCTAAACTTAGTTTCGCTCTCTCTAAATGGATATGGT
>CAJUHG010000063.1 GCA_910586005.1 uncultured Lachnospiraceae bacterium
GTCTGTTTCATTTATGGATTTTGTCTGATTATCCTATCCTGTATATATGTAGTCACAAAAATGGTCTCAAACCCGCATTCTATCAGGGCTAGATGGGATTTTAACTGGGTGGTAAAAATAAAAGGAAAATTTGACTTTTTGCAAGAAGATTTTGCTATAATTCATCATTGTAGAATTTTTAGTAATTAAGAAGATAAAAAAATTGTCACATAAAGAATTAAGATACAAAATATAATAGATAAATACGCCTTATACCCTGATATCTTTTTTTATGTGACAATTTTGTTCGATTTCGCCAACTTAATCCACGAAATCAATATATAAATTTCCCCTCCGTAATAGTAACAATTGAGTTAACCAAAATATGACACTTTCTGAAAAAATTTTTTAATAAATTTAATAGGTATTTTTTCTTTTCTATTTTACTGGGATTCACTAGGAAAATGTTTTCAATGGGCAGATATAATAACTATTGGTAGGCATAAGTATTGTCCATTAGAAAATCTAATATCTATAAGCAAGAAGACCAATAAACTGAATTACAAGCACATCAATTTTTCTTTGCCTCTATCCATCGTTTTGGTTTTTGTATCCAAAGCTTATTCAGCCAATCAATCCCCTGTTGTATTCCTTCTTCAGAGAAATCTACTTCTATTCTCTGCTTTTTTTCTTCAGGTGTTGCATCAAAGCCATAAGGCCCTTCCCAAGCTGTAATCTCTAGTAATTCTTTTTTGATATCTTCCCCTTTTTCTTCCTTTTCTTTACAAGGAATTTCTTTCTCAATAACAGCAAACCGGAAGCGTAATCCCTTATAGCTTCCGGTAAATGTTGCTTTTTTCAAATAGGGAATAGATAATATATCTTTACGTTCTATCATAATATCCCTCATAGTTCTATCTTTATATTTTAAATAATACATAAAATTTTTATGTCTACTTACATAAGTGCTACTATTTATATTTCACAATTTCTTATTTTTATACTTGCTTCATATCCTTTAAAATATCAAAACAATCAAAAGTAGCAAAATAATCCTTTGGTGTTTCTGCACGTCGAATCAACTGTGTACTGCCATCTTCTTTCAATAGAACTTCTGCTGATTTCAGTTTTCCATTATAATTATATCCCATAGAAAATCCATGTGCTCCTGTATCATGAATCACAAGTAAATCTCCAAGATCAATCTTAGGAAGCATTCTATCAATCGCAAATTTGTCATTATTTTCACAGAGGGAACCTGTAATATCATATTTATAATTGCACATATGATTATCCTTGCCCATAACTGTAATGTGATGATATGCACCATACATAGCTGGACGCATTAGATTGACAGCACAGGCATCGCATCCTATATATTCTTTATGGGTATGTTTTTCATGGATAGCAGTAGTAACTAGACAGCCATAAGGCCCCATCATAAAACGTCCCAATTCTGTATAAATTGAAACATCTCCCATTCCTGCTGGAACAAGCACTTCTTCATAGACCTTTTTTACACCCTCTCCAATTGCATAAATATCATTTGGTTCTTGATCTGGGTGGTAAGGGATACCAATTCCACCAGATAAATTAATAAAACGGATATCTGCCCCAGTTTCTTCTTTTAATTTTACTGCTACTTCAAATAAAGTCTTTGCAAGGATAGGATAATATTCATTTGTCACAGTATTACTTGCTAAAAATGCATGTATCCCAAAATACTTTGCGCCTTTTTCTTTTAGTACTTTGAAACCTTCAAATAACTGTTCTGTAGTAAATCCATATTTTGCATCTCCTGGGTTATCCATAATACTATTGCTAATTTTAAATATTCCTCCAGGATTATAACGGCAACTAATAGTCTCAGGAATATATCCAATCGTTTTTTCCAAAAAATCAATATGAGTAAAATCATCTAAATTGATAATTGCACCAATATCATTGGCAAAACGAAATTCTGAGGCTGGAGTTGCATTAGAAGAAAACATAATATCCTTTCCCTCAAAATGCAATGCATCTGCTAACATTAATTCTGTCATAGAGGAACAGTCACACCCACATCCATATTCTTTTAAAATATTGATTAAAAAAGGATTGGGTGTTGCTTTTACTGCAAAATATTCTTTAAATCCCTGATTCCAAGAAAAGGCTTCTCTTAATGCCTTTGCATTCGCACGAATCCCCTTTTCATCATATAAATGAAAAGGGGTTGGATATTTTTTTACAATTTCATGCAATTGTTCATTCGTTACAAAGGGTTCTTTCTTCATTATGTACACTCCTTTTTCTCTATAACTTAAATGATTACAAACTTATCTGCTAAAAACTATATCAGATGGGGAATTTATCTTCCATCTGATATAGTTAATTTTATAATTATTTTTTCTATAGGAAGATACCTTTATACTTTCATATAAAAACTCTTTCCTAATATTATATAAAACAAACTTACGTTTTACAGTTCTGCATAATTCAAGATTATATCCTTAAAATTATAATTTAAACTTTTGAGTTGCTTCATTTTGTTTTACACTTAACTCTACTAATGACTGGGTATCCTTGGTGCATTCTTCTATATTGTTTGACAAAACCTGCATACTTGCACTGGTCTCTTCCATAGATGCTGCGCTTTCTTCTACAATACTTGCCAAATTGTTTACAGCATCTGCAACAAGTGTTTTTAAAGAATCTAAGATTCCCGTTTGACCTCCAAGTTCTTTTGTCACACTTTCAACTACTTGAATTTCTCTGTACAAATGATCAAATGCTTGTCTGGTATCTTCCAAACGTGAATGTTGTTCTTGTACATTCTTTGTTAAAACTTGCATATTATCTACAGATTTTGTTACATTTCCTGTAAGCTCATGTACAATTCCCTCAATTTCACCTGCACTATTTGCAGATTCTTCTGCTAGATTTCTAATTTCTTCTGCTACAACAGCAAAACCTCTTCCAGCATCTCCTGCTCTAGCAGCTTCAATACTAGCATTTAGAGAAAGTAAATTTGTCTGTTCTGCCAATTCTTTGATAAATTCAACTGCTTTGTTAATATTGGTAGCAGATTCATTATTTTTATTGGTTTGCTTATATACAGTTTTAATAGTATCTGTAGTGATTTCTGTAATTTTATATAAAGAATGAATACTTTCTGAAGCACCTGTAGAATATTGCATCATTGTAGAAACAGATTCTTCTAACTTATCTACCCCTTGTTTTTCTACTTCAATAACACCACCAAGTTCTATTACTTTGTTATTTACAGTTTCTGTTTCTGTTGCTTGATTGGTCGCTCCTAATGCCAACTCTTCCACTGCAGTATTTATATTTTCTATACTGTTACTAATATTTTCAAATTTCTCACTGAACTTTTCACTACTAGATTTCAAATGAGCTCCTGTGTCACTTACATTTCCTATCATACCTGCCAAAGAATTCTTAACACCATCTAAAGAACGAGCAATTTTTCCAATTTCATCTGCACGTTTTAAAAGTTTAGTATCAATCTCAAAAGACAAATCTCCTTCTGCTGTTTTCTCAAGATGCTCTTCGATCCGTTTAATACCTCTGGTTAATCTTCTTCCTAATATCAAAGATACCAAAAATGCTGCCAGCAGAATTAAAGCAATGGTTACTCCATAAAATAATATCATTTTTTGAAATTCTTCATTAATAGTTGTCTTGGAAGTTTCAATTTCTGCATTCATGTCATCTACATAATTTCCAGTAGCAATTACCCAATCCCAAGGTGCAAATTTCTGTGAATAAGCAATTTTAGGTGCAACTGTAACACCATCTGATTTTGTAAAGGAAAATTCCACATATCCATCACCTTTTTCTGCAGCATCTATAATCCCTTGTGTAATTTTTATTCCTGTTGGATCTGTCATATCAATACGATTACTGCCTTCTTGGTCTGAAAGAATTGGATGCATCTGTAAGATACCATCTGCTCTATCAATCCATATGTACCCAGAACCATCATCTCTATAACGCATATTACGGATTGCTTCCATTGCTTGCGATTTTGCTTTTTTTTCTGATAAATCTCCACTCTGAACTTTGTCATAAAAACTTTGTGTCAATGCAATTGCTGCCTGTACTTGAGATTTTATTTCTGTTTTATAATCTTCATTTTTTGTTGTCTCATATTTTTCCATAAATTCTGTCATAGACTTACTTAGAAAATGAATGCCAAGTCCACCTAAACTGACAGTTGTAAATGCAATCAAAATAAATACAACCAAAACTACCATAGTTGCAAGACTTTTCATTCCCTTTACCTTTGTACTTTTTGTATTTTTTGTTTCTTTCCTCTTACTCATCTCATTTGTCTCATTTATCTCTTTCATTTCATTCATCTCTTTCATCTCTTTCATCCCCCAAGGTTTATATTTTAATTATCTTTTATAAATCCCCTGAACAATTATCCTATTTTCCCCTGTGTTTGTCAATATAACGCTTTTTTCTTCCTATTCACATATCAATTATTTTATACACTTATGTAGACATACTTTACAATAGAAAACAATTATATTTGCTCTATCAACTCGTATTCTCCATAAACCTTATCCACTTTTTTGTAATAGAAAACAACTATCTGTACCCTATCACTTACAGTGCAAAACAACTTTTCCAGAAGCTCTACTAGCAACTACATCAATCACACGTTGATTTGTACTCCCCCGCCAATATAATTGAATGTTTTTCTGTGCTATCAAAAATTCTCCATCTACTAACACATCTAAATATTTCACAATTTCCAATGTTTCTATTGTTTCCCAAATAAATCCGGTATACATCCATATAGTTTTATTTGGGAAGTCTGTTTTGATTTCCTTTGCAAGCTTTAGTACATCAGACCGATTCCCAAAATACAATGGGTCTCCTCCACTAAATGTAATACCTGATATATAGTCCTTTGCTAGTTCTGTAAAAATTTCCTGCTTTGCCTCTTCATCAAACAAAAGTCCTCCATTTGGGTCCCAAGTAATAGGATTTTGGCACTCTTTGCAGCAGTGGGAACATCCAGACACCCATAAGACTACACGCAGTCCATCACCATTCAGCATATCGTCTTTTGTTATATTGTGGTATCTCATAAAATCAGTTTCTCCTTACATACTTCTTCGTTCTTCTATTTCAGCCATTTTTGCATCATTTAATCTTGTGTCACCTTTTACTCTAGAATAGGACAAATAACCGTTCATTCGCTCAATTTTTGTTAAATTGCGACTTCCACATTTTGGACAGACATCCATCTCTAATTCCTGATACCCACAATCATCACAATATGCAAGAGATAAATTTACTCCTTCATAAAATCCCATGTCCATAGCACGTCTCACTAATGTTTTTATGGCCTCTTTGTTATAGCTAATTGGATATTTCACATATTGAATCTTACCACCATTACTTAATTCCCAAAAACGATATTCTAAATCTTGCTTCTGAATAGGTGTAATGTTCTCTGTTACATGGCAATGAAAACCATTACTAACATATTCTCTGTCAGACACATTTTCTATAATTCCATATTTCTTGCGGAATTGTTTTACTTGTAAACCACACAGATTTTCTGCTGGTGTTGCATAAATAGCATAAAGATTTCCATCCTCCTTTTTATATTCTGTTATTTTTTCATTAATGTGCTCTAACACTTCAATGGCAAATTGACCATCTTCTACCAAAGATTTTCCATTATAAAGTTGCTGTAATTCATTAAATGCAGTAATACCAAAAGATGCGGTCGCTGTTTTTAACAAAGGTTTAATCTTATCATGAATCCCAAGATGGCCTCCATAAAATCCACCCTCACAATATGCAAGTGGATTGGTACTTGCTCTCATTTCGCCTAAATATGCATAAGTCCGAATATGAAGTTGTCTAATTAACTCCAAATAATAGTCCAATACTTCATAAAAATTTCTATTTTCCTGTTTAGATTTTGCTAAAATCATAGGTAAATGCAGACTGACCACCCCTATATTAAATCGCCCCACAAATACTGGTCGATCTGTTTCGTCCGCAGGATTCATTCCCCCTTTGATATACCAAGGAGATAAAAAAGCACGGCAGCCCATAGGACTTATAATCTCTCCATATTGCTTGTACATACTAGAAATATAACCTTTTCCTGTAAGACTTAACCAATCAGGATACATGCTTTTGCTAGAACACTCAATTCCTGCCTCAAAGACATCCTCTAATTCTTTTCCCTCTCCATGAAGATTTTCATCATACAAAAATACTAATTTGGGAAATAGCACCGGTTTCTTGCAATCTGCTTTTCCTTGTCCTTTTTTTCTTACCTTCAGCATAGCAATAGATGCCATTTTTGCAAATCTTCCGGTTCCAGTCCCAAAGGTCATAGTAACAAATGGATAATCTCCACGACTAGAAGAGACAGAATTAAATTTATATTCCCATCCTTGCACCCCTTGTTCTAAATCACGCTCAATATCTATAATTGTTTCCTTTTCTGCCTGTTCATCACTCAAGCCCATACTAAGATAACGACTTTTATATTTTTCATAAGATTTTATGGCATAAGGCTCTAAAATTTTTTCTACACTTGGCACCGTAAATCCACCATATTGTTGACTTGCAGCACTCAATACAATATCTCCAATCACATCAAAAGCTACATCTAGAGTTTTTGGTTCATTATACCACAAATTTCCCATTTCAAACCCACCGCGCAACACATTTTCCACATCAAATAGGCAGCAATTCATGGTATCACGCCTTGCAGACATATCATGCACATAAATATAGCCATCTCTACAAGCTTGGATTTCTTCTGTAGTCATAAAAAATTTTTGATACAATTCCTTATTCAATTGATTAAAAATCAGGCTTCGCTTTGTGGATACTAACGCACTGTCTGTATTGGAGTTTTCTTTATCTCCTATGTACATAATGGATTGGCTTTTTTTATAAACTTCATCTAACATCTGTACAAAATCCTGCTTATAGTTACGGTAATCCCGATAACTTTTTGCCACCTCTGGATTCACTTTTTCTAAAGCGCTCTCTACAATATTGTGCATTTGGGAAATTTTTACTTCTTCGATTCCCATAGACTTTACTTTTTCTTCTACAAACTGGCAAATAAACTTGAGTTCTTCTTCTGTAAAGGTAATCAATGCACGATAAGCAGATTTATTTACAGCAACCACCACTTTTTGTACATTAAAATCTTCTTTTGTTCCATCTTTCTTAATAACCTTAAACTTTTTTCCCATTCCTTTTCCTCCAGGTACATTTCGTTATTTTTCTTCAATGTACTCTCCAGCACAAACAGATACTTAAGCAAAAAATTTCTCCTCTCTTCTCTATTTCTTATTATATCTTACCATAATATATAAGTAAGAGGCAACAATTGTTAAAATATAATTTTTATAAGAAAATTTTACATTTTAACACTTCAAAGTAATAAAATCTTTGCTATAAAAAAAATAATGAAACTGTTATGTTAGAAAAATAAATAATTTTGTTCCTTAATATAACAATAACAGTTTCATCATTATTTAAAAAATAGAAAAGTTCAAAAACTTTTACGCTACCTCAAATTGAGAATTATAGAGTTCTGCATAGAAGCCCTTTTTAGCCAATAATTCTTGATGATTTCCCTGTTCAATAATATCTCCATCCTTCATCACCAAAATCATATCTGCATCTTTAATTGTAGAAAGTCTATGTGCAATTACAAAACTAGTTCTACCTTTCATCAAGTTATTCATGGCTTTTTGAATACGCTCTTCTGTACGAGTATCTACAGAAGATGTCGCTTCATCTAAAATAAGAATAGGATTATTAGCGAGAATGGCTCTTGCAATCGTAAGAAGCTGCTTTTGCCCTTGTGATACATTACTAGCATCCTCATTTAGCTCCATATAATATCCATCTGGCAAAGTGGAGATAAAATGATGTGCATGAGCTGCTTTTGCCGCTGCTACTACTTCTTCATCTGTAGCATCTAATCTTCCATATCTAATATTTTCCATAATAGTTCCCTTAAATAACCAAGTATCTTGCAATACCATGCCAAAATTTTCTCTCAAATCACTTCGGTTAAAATCTCTTAAATCATTGCCATCCACTTTGATGCTTCCTCCCAATACATCATAAAAACGCATCAGTAATTTTACCATTGTTGTTTTTCCAGCTCCAGTAGGTCCTACAATTGCAACCATTTGCCCTGCTTTTACTTGACAATTAAAATCTTTTATAATGACTTTATCAGGATGATAGCCAAACTGTACATGTTCAAAAGAAACCTTTCCTTCCATCTTAGAGACTTTCACAGGACATTTTGCAGTTAATTCTTCCTCTTCTTCTCCCAAAAATTCAAATACACGTTCTGCAGCCGCTGCAGTAGATTGTAACATATTTGAAACTTGAGCCACTTGCATAATAGGTTGTGTAAACTGACGAACATACTGAATAAAAGACTGAATTTCCCCAACTTGAATACTTCCCTTAATTGCAAGCATTCCACCTACAACCGCCACTGCTACATATCCAAGATTTCCAACAAATGACATAATAGGTTGCATCATACCAGATAAAAATTGGGATTTCCATGCAGACTGATACAAGATATCATTAGTTTCATCAAAAATTTTTAGCATATCCTCTTCTTTATTAAAGGCTTTGACAATATTATGTCCACTATAAACCTCCTCCACTTGTCCATTGATTTCTCCTAAATATTTCTGTTGTGCCACAAAATATTTTTGGGAAAATTTTATTACAATTCCAATTAAAATAGCAGAAATTGGAAGAATTACAAAAGCAATTAAAGTCATAATCGGACTGATACTTAGCATCATAACCAAAATACCAATCAATGTGGTTACAGAAGTAATTAATTGTGTGACACTCTGATTTAAACCCTGTCCCAAGGTATCCACATCATTGGTAATTCTTGACAATACTTCTCCTACCGTTCTAGATTCAAAATATTTCATAGGCATTCGATTAATTTTTTTGGAAATATCCTCCCGAAAACGAAAACAGATTTTCTGGGTAATTCCAGTCATAATCCATCCCTGCACAAAAGAACAAATGGCACTAATTACATAAATACAAATCAAAAATAATAAAATTTCTCCTATTCTTTTAAAATCTATTTCTCCTACACCTGATATCTTCGCTACTAATCCATTGAAAAGTTCTGTAGTTGCCTGCCCTAAAATCTTTGGTCCTGCAATACTGAATACTGTAGATGCTACTGCAAATATCATTACAACTATGACACCTATTTTATAACGCCCCATATATTGAATTAGTTTTTTCACAGTACCTTTAAAATTTTTCGCTTTCTCTCCTGGCACCATACCAGGGCCATGCCCATGCCCCATTTTTCTTGCTTGTCTTGGTTCACTCATTTAACTACACCTCCTTTGATACTAGAGATTGTTCTTGTAGTTCTTGTTCTGATAATTGAGATTTGGCAATTTCTTGGTAAGTTTCACAAGTTTTCATTAGTTCTGAATGTGTTCCCTTTCCAACTATCTTGCCCTCTTCTAAAACAAGAATCTGTTCTGCATGTAAAATAGTACTAATTCGCTGTGCCACAATAATTACAGTTGCATCTGTTATTTCCTCTGTCAATGCCTTTCTTAAAACAACATCTGTCTTATAATCTAATGCAGAAAAACTGTCATCAAAAAGAAATACTTTTGGATTTTTAGCAATTGCTCTTGCAATAGAAAGTCGTTGTTTCTGTCCTCCTGAAACATTAGTTCCCCCTTGTGCAATCGGACTTTCATATTGATCTTCTTTCTCTAAAATAAAATTTTCTGCCTGTGCAATATGTGCCGCTTTTTTCATATTTTCTTCAGTCACATTTCTTGCAAATTTTAAATTAGAAGCAATAGTACCTGAAAAAAGTATACCTTTCTGAGGAACATAACCAATCAAATCCCTTAGCTTTTTTTGTTTTATATCACGAATATCAATACCATCTAAAGTAATCTTTCCTTCTGTCACATCATAAAACCTTGGAATTAAATTTAATAATGTAGACTTTCCACAGCCTGTGCTTCCAATAATTGCAGTTGTTTTTCCTGGTTCTGCTGTAAAAGAAATATGGGAAATTGCATGTTCTTTAGCCCCTGAATAAGAAAAAGATACATCTTCAAAAACAACCGTTCCATGCCAACCTGTTTTTGGTTCTTGTATTTGTTGCACAGGGTCTAAAATACTCTCTTGTGTCTGAAGTACTTCATCGATACGATTTGCTGCAACACCTGCTCTTGGTAACATAACAGACACCATAGTAATCATAAGAAATGCCATAACAATCTGCATGGTATAAGTGATAAATGCCATCATATCTCCTACTTGCAAATCTCCTAGATCCACACCTTTCGAGCCAAACCATACAATCATAACTGTAATACAATTCATAATTAGCATCATTGCTGGCATCATCATAGACATCACACGACTAGTAAATAATTGTGTCTTCATTAAATCCCTGTTGGCGCCTTCAAATCTTTTTTCCTCAAATTTTTCTCTGGAAAATGCACGTATTACAGACACTCCTGTCAGTATTTCTCTAGAAACCAAATTCAATCTGTCTACTAATGTTTGCATTTTTTTAAATTTAGGCATGGTGGTAGACATTAGAATCCCAACTAGCAAAATAATACTTCCAACTGCAACCCCAATAATCCATCCCATCCCAGTCTTTGTATTGATTACTTTAAAAACGCCACCAATCCCAATAATAGGAGCATATACTACCATGCGAAGCAAAATAACTGCTACCATTTGTATCTGTTGAATATCATTTGTACTTCTTGTGATTAAAGATGCGGTAGAAAATGTTTCAATCTCATTATGAGAAAATGCTACCACCTTTTTAAATACCTTTCCTCGTAACTCCATTCCTAACTTTGCTGAAACTTTAGAAGCAAGCAATCCCACCAAAATAGAGGCTATCATCATAATCACTGCCATTGTAAGCATTTTTCCTCCTGTGTGAAACATATAGTGATTTTGATAATCTGCTAAATCCCACCCTAATGCCTCATACTCATATTTTACTATCATTCTTGCCTGCTGCCCAATCAATGTTTCATTTATATGTTCCAAATTAAATTCTGCTCCTTGACCTTTTGCAGACATTGCTATCATTGGCATTCCTAAGATTTTATCTAACTCTTCTAACTCTTCCTGTTGTATCTTATTTCTCTTGTAGTTTCCTGTTTCATTTTTTGTATAACAATTCCTTAGAAACTCTTCCTCTTTCTCATTTAAAAAACTACAAAGAGATTCAAAAGTTTCTTTTCTCATTTCATCTGGTGCAATATGTTCAATTCCACCTTGTTGTATTCCAACATCTACAATATCTGACATATATTGTGGCAGTGATAATTCACAATATGCTTGCACAACCAATAATAATATAATTCCAATGATAACTGTATAATATTTACTTAGATATTTGAATATCTTTCCCATTCTCTTACCTCACTTTCTAATTTGTTAGCAGAGCTAATCCCCATCCCGCAGCAAGAAGACCAATACTGTTCTTGAACTACTTTTTTTTAAATTATTTTATTTTTTATTTATTAGCTTCTTTTTCCATTGCATCTGCTAATTCATTACACAGTTTAATCAATTCCTCAATTTGTTCTTCTCCCATAGATTTTAATACACGACACATATAGCTCTTCATATAAGTTTGTGTTTCTTTACATATTTCCCTTCCTTTCTCAGTTAAAAATACACAGGTATTTCTCCTATCTTTCCCATCTACGATTCTAGCAATTAACTTCCGTTCCTCAAGACCTTTCAACATTCTAGAGGTTTGAGAAGATGCAATTCCCAAACCTTTTGCTAATTCTGAAACATAAATCCCAGATACATTTTTTTCTTGTTTACTTTTGTCAATTATCTGCAATGCCAAAAATTCCATTTTAGAAATACCTGTATTAGGCACAATATTTACTTTTCGGATACGATGAAAAGCATGCATCATTCTGGTAAATATAATGGTTTCTTTCATATTCTCATCCCCATTTGTAATTCTTTTACAAAAATTCACGTATAATAAACGTTCAAATTGTACCATGTAAATATTTAACTTTGTTATCTATTTACTTTATAACATATTAGTATTATTTCCCAAATTTGTCAATACTATCCTTTCACTTATGTACCTCTGCAATTCATGAAGGCTGTTCTATCCTATTTTTCAACAATAGAAAGCAGACTTTGTGAACTTTCTATTGTTATGAATAAAAAAGCAGAAAACCCTTTCTCTGATTCTGTTCTTTTATAATAAATAATTGAAATTATAAAATTATTATAATAAAAGAACATATATAATCCTTTCTGGTTTTCTGCTTTTTAGATTGTTTATAAAAGTGTTTTCTATATTTAGAAATAGCAACTGTTTGTAGATATAAGATACATGTGGTATACAAAAAATTATATTACAAAATTAACTGATGTTTATTTTTCTGCATCAACTGCATGATAATAGGCAGCCGCAGCATCATTTGCTGCTTTTACACGCTCAACCATTCCCTCTTTATAAATATCTGCATAAAGAAATTGTATACTTTCCACTCGTTCTTCTGATTTGACATCACCTTTTTTTAATGGTAGAGGTTCTAACACAAAATCTATCGCATAAAATGGAGCGCCTCCTTGTTTCATTAGACGTTTGATTTCTAACATAATCTCTGCTGCTCGTTCTATACTTACCTCTTTATCTTCTATATAAATGGTTAAATGCCCAGCCTTTGCGCCAAGTTTGGCAATATCATATAAACCGTCTAATTCCAATTCTTCTTCTATCAAGCCATAAGTAGGAATCTCCTTATTTTGCTCATAATCTCTTGATGTAAATTCTAAGTCTCCAAAAATAATCTCACCAGTAAAAGGAAAGGAAGGACTTTGAAACACAGAATCTGTTAGTTCTCTATATGCTTGTTCCAGTCTACGAGCAGTATTGGAACCACTGAGTACCATTCTTGTATAGTGATCCTGTTTCAAATTTCCTAACATATCAAAGGAAAGTGTAAAATAACTGTCAGTACTACTAGGTGATTGTATCATAACATAATAATTTCCATCTTTAAAACTATAAGTAACTTTCTCTATCATAAAATCAGTATTTTTATAATTTTTAGATAGATAAATTTCTGCTCTCTCTCCCACAATTATTTTAGAAATAGGATTACCTATCAGAGCGTTTGCAAAAACTCCTAATCCAATTGTCAATATCATAGCTATTAAAAAAGCCGCTACTTTTAAGAATCTCTTTTTCATCTTAATCCTCCTTTCGAAAAGCATAATGCAATAAACCAGTAATACATACACCTATCCATGCAAAAATGATATACAAAATTGTCCAGATCAACAGAGAAACAAAATCAAGATACTCATTTTCTTGAAACAATTTAAAAATATTTATAAAACTATGTGTAATAAAAAGCAAAATAGGAATATTATATAATGCTTTCCAGCGAAATATAATATATCCAAGTACACCAATTATAGGCATAATGAGACTGTTGTAAAACATATCAGCTCCAGCAGTCAATCCTAATCCAAAAAAAATTCCAAACATCATAAGCAAGATAGAAAAAAATTGTACTTTTCGTCTAAATTTTTGAAAAGCTTTTTCTACATTTACAGTTGAAGGAATTTCTCCACTATACAAAGTGTTACATGCAACACAAGACTTTATATGCAATTCAACTGCTTTTTTACTTTCATTGCTCGCAATTCCATCTCTTACCAATGGCATTAAATCCATACACAAATCACAAGTAATCTTATTCATTACCAAATCCCTCCTCTTTTAATATTTTTCTTATTTTTGCCTTTGCACGAAAGTCAATTACTCTAGCAGAAGCTTCAGAAATACTATATTTTACTCCGATTTCATAAAAGGAAAATCCTTCTATTCTCATAAGCACAATGTTGCGTGTTCGTTCTGATTCTGCCTCCAATAATGTATAAATCCGTTCTACTAAAGCATGATTTTGATAATCTTCGTCCATATTTTTTGTAGAATTTTCATAAAATTCCATCAAAACTTCTGTTTTTACTTGCCTTTTTTTCTTACGCAGATAAGCAAACCACTTATGTCTAGCAATTGCAAAAAGCCATGTTTTAATATCAGATTCTCCTCGAAACTTGGTAATAGATTTCACGACCTCCAAAAATACTTCTGAAGTCAAATCCTCTGAAAGTGAAGCATTATGACTAAGGCTATATAAGTAAGTATAAATATCTTTATAATAATTTGTGAATAACTCTTTTAGCGCTTCTTGCATTTCACTCCTCCTTTCATAAAATTAGTGTCGATTTTTTGTAATTTGTTACAAAATTTTTCAAAAAATTTAAAAATAGCCAAAAACCTTTGATTTCATTGAGAAACCTTTGATTTTTGGCTATTCTCTTACCTAGCAGATGAACAAAATTTATAAGCATTCCAAACTGATTTCTATTTACTCTATTCCTACTAATTGGAACATTTTTTCTTATGTGCCTTTCATTTCTTGATAGCCCAATCATAATGACTTGCATTCTTTTTCTGTTAATCCCAAAATGAGTGTGTTTAATTTCTTGTAATTATCAGTTGCAGCGATTATTAAATCTGCCTTTGTAGTTGGTCTGCCATATTAATTCTCCGCTTCTATGTTTAAACATACCATAATTATTTTTTCCAGCGCTTTAATGTGGGGAACCATTCTAACATAATTTTTCTAGCTTCTTCTTCATTGATATTAGGGTTGGCAGTAACCATATAAGGGACACATATCGCAATCATTTCTTCCATTGTACCCTTAAAAGTAAACTCACCATTTTCGAAACAATACTTGCAATATTCCTTATTTTTGCTATTGTCGTTATTTGTTCCATACAATTCATCCGTATCTCCCATAGGCATACCACAGCACTGACAAAATTTCTGATTCATCTCATTCATTTTTCTTACCTCCATGTTTTGAATGTGTTTAAAGTTTGTGTATCACTATATTACTAATATAGCACACATATCTTGACACCCTCTGTCAGGTTTTCTTTTTTTATATATCAATTTCGCTTATTTTAACGATTATTTCCTCTTATGTGAGTATGCATATTATGTTCTTCTAATCGAGTAGAGAAAATTCTTCTTCCCCTACTCGCCCCATGCGTCGCTTTAGTGGCATACTTTCTTTGCATGGAGTGTTCATAAAAAGACCTCGTCACGCTAAAGCATGACAAGGTCTTTCCTATAATAGAAAGTACGCTCTGTGAACTTTCTATTGTTATAAATAAAATAGCAGAGAAAAATTCCTCTGCTCGTTCGTTCCTAAACATAATATGGATTTGGTTTCATAGCAATAGTGATAATATCTACAATCCAGCCTATACCAAACAGACCCGCTGTAAATATGTATAGTATTCCCATTCCAGCTTTTCCTTCGTAGAATTTATGTGCTCCAAAATATCCAAGAAAAATACACAGCAAAAGCGCTATATTCTTATCTATTTCTTTGGATGTTGTTGTAAGTATTGGTGGTGTAACAATCTGTGCCGTTGCTGAAGCCGACGCATTTGTAGCATTATTAATTGTAATTCCTCCATTTTGTGCTTGACTTGTATTCTCAACTTGTCTGCCACATTTAGTACATATAACGCTGTCCACTGGTATCTTTTCACCACAAAATTTACAAAATTTCGTTTTTTCAAAAGAATATCCACAATTGGGACAACTTTGCGCTCTGTCACTGATTTCTTTTCCGCATTCGGGGCATTTCATTAGTGCCATAATAAATATTCTCCTTTCGTATGATAATTTATTGTGCCACAGAAAAAGAAATTTGTCAAAAGTTAAGGTATATTTTAAATAATTTTAACCTCGTCAAAGAAATTTCTCACTTCTTTGAAATAGTCGAAAACCCTTGATTTCACCAAGAAACCTTCGGTTTTCGACTATTTTCTTCTCCTGCGGATGACAGGAATAGAACCTGTATATAAATCTTTTAAAAATATTTAATTATCTTCTTCCCGTAAAATAAAATTCAATTTTGTCAAATTCTTTGTACGAAGTAATTTGCTTTGATATGGTTTCGTCTGGCTTTATTTGGGAATCATCATCCATAAAATAATCACTTCCATATTCTACAAGTTCTCCATTAAGGAAAAATAATGCATATCCTTCAACATATTCATTTTTTACTTCATCATTTCCTTTCTCTTCCGTTTTTTCTGTATTTTCGTTTGTATTAGAATCACTTTCTTCTTTTTTTTCAGAAAGTTCTATCTCTTTTTTTAATGAATCATACTCTTCCAATAATTTATCATAGCTTTCTTGCAGTTCATTTCTCTCTGTAACAACTTTTATCATATTCCTCTTGAAAAATTCCACTACTTCCCGCTTCACACCCTGCCAGAATAAGACACATACCAACAAGCACTAAACCTTTTGTTTTTTTCATAAATATTCGCCTCTAGTTTGTATGATTGGTAAATTATAACATATAATTAGAATTTTTTGCAAAACTACATATATTTAACCAATTCTATAAATTATTTCATCCAAGTGTATGTATAAGCATTATTTACATATATTTTATATTTTTTCGGAAATATAGTATTATAATTTTCATCATATGGGAAATCAAATGTAAGATAATCCGTACTCCCTTTCTTTTTGCAGTCTGAATAATGATACTCATATCCTATTGCATTTCCTTTTCTATCATAAAATACACAAGCTATTTGAATAGAGTATAATTTTTTTCCTGAATTATTCTTTATCTTTGCACTCACGTTGTCTGCCCCAAAATTTGAGGTTACATTTATCTTTGATGAACCACATATTAAATTTGTTCCCTTATCTGTAGAAATAGAAATTTTGTAATCATCATAATTTACAGTATTGTAATTAGAATTATATGGCGCATGGAAAAACAATGCACAAGTTTTTCCTTTTTCAAAAGCATAATTATTGTCGCTTGCTGTCCCTATCATTTTCCCATTTCGGTAATATGCTATTTTGGCAGTCAAAGAGACATGATATTTATTTTTATTTTTTAATATAGCTACTACGCCTTTTCCAGTGTCCTGCAATTCATACTCTATTCCTTGCATGGTTTTCTTTTTACTTTTTGTTGTAATTGTTACCTTGCATTTATAAGTCTTTTTTCCAACCTTTGCATTTAAGTAAGACGTTCCTTTCTTAACACCCTTTATTTTTGCCTGCTTATTGCTCTTACTTACAATCTTGATATTTTTGTTTGATGTAGACCATTTCACCTTCTTGTTGTTGTTCAGAAGCTTCACAGTGTAAGAATCTCCGACTTTGATTGTTTTACTTGTTACATTTAGCTTGGTTTTTCCCGCTGCATTTACGTTGGCTGGAAACAGAATAAGAAGCGATAGTATAATTGCTGCAATAGATAAAAGTTTCTTAGTTTTTGTTTGTTTCTTCATAATCATTTCTCCCTTCATTTGTATTTTTCCATATTTTACCACAAAAGAAAGCATTTATCAAATTTTAGATAAATATAATATATCTTGGTTGTTGTATTTCACCATCATAATTTTTATCAGTATAACAATTGATTGATACCAGATAAGGATAAATTTTTTGACCTATACATAGGTTCTTTTGA
>CAJUHG010000064.1 GCA_910586005.1 uncultured Lachnospiraceae bacterium
CGTTTGTAAATGCCATTAAGGCAGCAGTAGGCAAGGGCAATTTATCAGAGGATGATAAAGAAATTTTAAATTCTATGAGTGAAGGTAAGGATGAAGATGGTGGCTTAACCGTTCCAAAGGACATTAGAACAGCAGTAAAGGAATTAAGAAGAACAGAAGACGCACTAGAAACCCTTGTAAATGTGGAACGTGTAAATACATTAAGCGGCAGCAGAGTGATTGAACAATGCGCGGATCAAACCCCTTTTGACAATGTAGACGAGGCAGCAGAGTTTCCAGAGGCTTCTACCCCACAATTTACAAAAATTGATTATAAGGTTAAGAAAAAGGGTGGTATTTTAAAGATTACACAAGAGCTTTTGAGCGATACCACAGAGAATATGATTGGCTATTTGAAAAAATGGATTGCAAAGAAAGCAAAAACAACTAGAAATTTTATGATTGTGGCTAAGATTCGTGAGATTACCAAAGATGCAGAAGTGCTTGTAGAAGGATTAGATGATTTAAAAAAGATTTTTAATATTTTGTTAGATCCAGCAATTGAATTGACCGCAAGTGTGGTGACAAATCAAGATGGCTATAATTGGCTGGATACTTTAAAAGATAAAGATGGCAAATATATTTTACAATCAGATCCAACAAAGCCAATGAGTACTTTATTATTTGGCAAATATCCAGTAAAAAAGGTTAGCAACAAGACTATGCCTAGCGTGGCAGTAGAAGGAGGATATCAAGTACCAATTGTATGTGGTGATTTAAAAGAAGCAATTACCATTTTTGACCGTGAAACACTGACCATTGATATTTCCAGTACAGCAGGTAAGTTGTGGGAAACTGATCAGACAGGTATTAAAGTGCGAGAACGTTTGGATATTCAGAGTGTAGACGAGGAGGCAATTATTATGGCACAGCATGTGATTACAGAATCTAGTAACGATAAAGCGGAGGTTGTAGCTGATTTACAGCAGACAGCAGCGCAAAATAAATAGATAAAATACAAGGTAGTCAAGTGGCGGGATTTCCCGCCACAGATAAAGGCAGGTGTATAACATTGGCAATCATAACACTAGAAGAAGTAAAACAGTATGCAAGAATTGATATGGATGAGGATGATTCTTTATTAGAAACATTAATAGTTTCAGCAGAGGAATATTTAAAGAATGCAACTGGAAAAGAATATCCTAAAATAGATGAAAATGGAAATGAGCTTATTTATACACTTGAGAAAATATATTTACAATTACTGATAGCATACTGGTATGAGAAAAGAACACCTGTGGGAGGCGTTGGGGAAGATTTTAGTTTTATGACAAAATCGCTTCTGCTGCAATTGCAAAATAAGTAGGTGAGTTATGGATATAGGAAGAACGAATAAGCGGATTACCTTTTATAGATATGAAGAAAAAGAAAATGCTTTATTACAGATAGAACAGCTCTTAACAAAAGTAAAAACAGTATGGGCAAGTGTAGAGCCAACTAGGGGCAGAGAATATCAAGAAGCGCAACGAATAAGACCTGAATTAACCTATAAAGTAACAACAAGATATCACAAAGAAATAACACCAGATATGTTTATAAAATTTAAGGAACGTTATTTTAACATTGTTTCGATTATCAATGTGAAGGAAAGAAATGAGATGTTAGAAATTGTCTGCACGGAGAAATTAGAAAATGTCGAAAAAAGTGAACTATGGATGACAAAAAAAGTGGGTGGTGGTATAATTTAGAAAAATATAAGGAGGGTGGGTATGAAGAATTTTTTGATAACTTTATTTCTGGGATGGTTAGGTGTACATAAATTTATGAAAAAAAAGTATATTTTAGGTATTTTATATTTATGTACATTGGGATTATTTAGTATAGGATGGATAATTGATACGATCATAGCATTTATGCAAATGGTAAACGGAGAACAGCCTTCAGTAAGCAACTCAAAGGATAATATTTCACAAACTGGCAACCAAGTTAAGATATTTACTAAATTGCAAATTGAAGGAATGACAAAAGCAGGTATATTAGAGCTGGCAACTGGTTTAGGTTATGTAATGGGAACAGTTGAGAGTAACACAAAAGATAAAATTGTAGCTGATTTTATGGCACAGCAGGAAAAACAACCAAGTACAGATAAAAGAAAATGGCTTATTAAGACTTTTAACACTGAAATAGTAGGAACATTCGCTGAATGTGGGTTAGATAAAAACTATGAGCGATCAGACATTATATGTTCATTAAAACCAAACAGTAGATTAGATTTAGAGTATTGGGAATATAAAGGAGAACCTGCATTTTATGTATGTAACAATGGCTTAGATGCGGGATGCGTACCAGCAACAATCTCTAAAACATTACATAATGTATATGCGGATTGTGAACTTATGACAACATTGCGGGGGGAGGCACATTTAATAGGTGGAAATTGGGCACAAAAAATCAGAATAGATGTTTATAAGTAACATTTAGGTAGATTTATGCCAATGTTTATTTTTGGAGGCTATAATGGCAGAAAATTTTGAATTTAGTTTTGAAGGCTTAGAAGAATTTGAACGTGATTTTAAAAAAGCAATCAAGAAAGCACCAGTTTCTGTAGAAGAAACTTTGATAGAACTTGCAAAAGAATTTAAAAATTCAGCAAAAAAGAAAGCAAGATCAGAATTAAAACATACAAGAAGGGAAGGGGATGACAAAAAGAAGGCAATTGGAAGAAAGTGGGGACATAAATTAGTAAATGATGGTTTAGGAGCAACTGCTCTAGTTTGGAACAGCGCACCACACTTCCATTTAATAGAAGATGGTCATAATCTTGTGCGAGGTGGTCGTGTGATTGGTTTTGTTCCTGGAAAACATATTATGGAAAAGACGCGTAACGATTATAAGGACATTGTGCCAAAGCGATTTGAAAAAATGATAGATGATATATTAAAGGAGAGTGATCTAAATTAAATTTACAGAGATTAAGAAAGCTGTAAATAAGCTATTATTAAGTAAATATCCAGATTACAAAATATATGGAAAAGAAATAAAAGAAGGCTATCAAACGCCTTCTTTTTTTACAGAAATTTTAGATAAGGGCAGCAGTGCAGAGACAACGAATTTTTCAAAAGGCAGCTTCACAATTAAAATAATATATTTTCAACTAGAAAAAAATGAACTAGATCAGCTTGAAAAGGTAGATGAGATAAAGGAACTTTTTGGATTGATTTTTTATGTTGAGAATCGCAAGTTGACAGTTGGTGAATTCTCACATGATTACATCGGAGAATATCAAGACATTTTACAAATTAGTATTGATATTGATTACAAAGAAAACACACAAAAAGAAGAGGTGGCAGCAGTAGCAACCGAATTAGGAGTAGAGGTTACACAAGGCTAAAAGGAGGCTAAAAGAATGGCAAAAAAAGATTACTTTGTAATTATATATAAGATATTGACATATCTATATGGGTGTTTTCAAGATGGGGAAAGACCAAACATAGATTTTTTTGGAGCAGAGGCTTTAGAAATTAATAAAGGCTATTGGGTGAATGTCATGGAAAGCCTTTATAATGAAGGCTATATTATGGGGATTGAATTTATAATCACTGGAAGTATACAAGGGGTAAAGTTAATCAATCTTAAAATTACACAAAAGGGCATTGAATATTTGCAGGAAAATTCTGCAATGACGAAAGCAAAGGATTTCTTAAAAGCTGCAAAAGAAATTGTACCAGGATTATAAAAAGGGAAAGCGAGGAAAAAGAAATGGGCGCACCAAGTATTGATATTAGTTTTATAGAAAAGGCAACATCAGCAATTACACGAGGAAATCGAGGAATTGTTATGTTGTGGGTAAAGGATACATTGCCAACATCCATAAGCAACCCAATAACTATAGTAACAGAAAGCGATATCCCAGAAGGTTTATCAGATGTAACGCGAGAGCAAGTAAAACTTGCAATGATTGGCTATATCAATGCACCGAAAAAGGTGCTTGTATATTATATGGGAATTGCAGAAGATGCAGAAGAAGAAACGATTGAAGCTGGATATAAAAAAGCAATGGCAGCAGCGGAAACCATCCAATTTGATTATCTTGCAATTTCTACTGTGGAAACAGATGGAAGAGGGGAAGAAATTGCAGCATGGGTGAAATCCATACGGGAAAACAAGAAAAAGAAAATTAAGGCTGTTCTGCCAAACATAGCAGCAGACAATGAAGGAATTATTAACTTTACAACAGAAAAAAGTATAAAAACGGAAACAGTAACAGGAAAGGATGGAACAAAAACAACCATAGATACGATTTATACAACGGAACAGTATTGTGCAAGAATTGCCGGATTGATTGCTGGAACACCTATGACAATTGCTTGTACTTATGCGCCATTACCAGAATTATCAGATTGTACCAGATTAACAGACAACGATACACCAGTTGACAAGGGAGAATTTATTCTATTTTATGATGGTGAAAAAGTAAAAGTAGTAAGGGGTGTAAATAGCTTTCTTACAACGATTGACGGAAAAGGGGACAGCTTTAAAAAGATTAAAATTGTGGAAGCTATGGACATGATAAATGATGATATTGTAAAAACAGCACAGGATAGTTACTTAGGAAAATATGCTAATACCTATTCTAATAAGTGTCTATTAATTACAGCTATCAGCAGCTATTTTTCACAGTTGAAACGAGATGATATTATCAGCAGCTATTCTGTTGGCTTAGATGCAGAGGCAATCAGAATTTACTTGAAAGGGAAAGGACTACAGGCAAGGCTTGATGATGGAACAGAAAAAGATGTGGATGAATGCAGTGAGGAAGAAATTGTTACAGCAGACACTGGTGCAAGTGTATTTTTAACTGGTACTATAAAAATTTTAGATGCGATTGAAGATATTAAAATGCCTATTTATATCTAAGAAAGGAAGGAAAAATAGATGCCAAAAGAGTTTAAACCCGAACAGGTGATAAATGGAACATGGGGGGAAGCATGGGTAGATGGTGAGTATTTAGCACAAGTAACTTCACTAAAGGCAGAAGTTACACCAAAGAAAACTGCAATCACAATGGTGCAGAAGTTGCAAGAGGGACAGAAAATGACTGGACTAGAATTAAAAGGTGAAATAAAACTGCATAAAATCAATAGTACCATTATGAAAAAAATGAGTGCATATTTTAAACGGGGAAAAATGATGACCTGTACCATTGTTTCCAATGTAAAAGATCCAGATGCACTAGGTGGAGAGCGCGTAGCATTATATAATTGTCTTTTTGATAAATTGATTCTTGCAGATTGGGAAGCAGGAAAAATGGGAGAAGAAAGCTACAGCTTCACATTTGAGGACTGGGAGTTATTACAAACAATTTAAACGAAATAGCAAAGAAACAAAGGGCGTATTATACGCCTTATTTTTATAGAAAGGAAAATAGAAGCATGAATTTAGTAGAAAGGCTATTAGCAGTAGATAAGGAAGAATTTGACAAAATAGAGAAAAAAGAAATTGCAAGCAAGCAATTATCAAAACTTTTGGGAACTGATACAAAAGTAACGATACAGGCAGTAAGCGGTGATTTATTTGCACCATTATCTGCAAGCGGATTAGATGAAGAAGGCAATGTGGATTACAGTAGAACGTTTGACACAAATGCAAAAATTGCAGCAGCAGGGATTGTAGATCCTAATCTAAAAGATGATGTATTGTTAAAGCATTTGGGTGTTGCCACACCAGCAGATGCAGCAAAGAAAATTTTCAAAGGAGAGATTAATCAGATTGCAACAGAAATTGCAAAATTGAGTGGTTTCAATAGTGAAGAGAAAACAGAAAAAGAAGTAAAAAACTAATAGAAAGCGATAGTGTAGTACAAATGGATTACCTACACTATCGCTTTAAAAATTGGAAACCTTTTGAATACATGAATCTACCAGAAGGACAAAAACGAATTGCACGGGTATACATGCGGCAAGAACTAAGAGACAGGGAAAAAAGAATCAAGGAAATACAAAGAGCGTTCGGGGGTGGTTAAGTGGGCAGAGTTATTAGTACAGCGTTGCAGTTTATTGATGGTTTTACTAAACCTTCCAAAGAAGTAATAGACAGTATGAATAAAATGGCAAAAAATATGAAGGAAAATGCAAGGCAGATCCAAAGCGCAGGAAAAACCATTTCAAGTGTTGGATCAACTATGACAAAATCAATCACCCTTCCGATTGCAGGAGTAGCAACAGCAGCAGTAAAGACCGCTGCTGATTTTGAGGCAGGAATGTCAGAAGTCGGCGCAATTTCCGGCGCAAGCGGCAAAGATATGGAAAAATTGACCGCAAAAGCCAAAGAAATGGGTGCAACAACCGCATTCTCTGCAAGCGAGAGTGCAGAGGCTATGAAATATATGGCTATGGCAGGCTGGAAAACCGCTGATATGACAGAAGGCATTGCAGGTATTATGAATCTTGCAGCAGCATCAGGAGAAAATTTAGCAGCAACATCAGACATTGTAACAGATGGATTAACTGCATTTGGAATGTCAGCGAAAGAAAGCGGTAGATTTGCCGACGTTATGGCAGCAACATCATCAAATGCAAATACAAATGTTGCTTTAATGGGAGAGACCTTTAAATATTGTGCATCTACGGCAGGCGCAATGGGATACAGCATAGAAGATATTTCTATAGCAATTGGAGTTATGGGAAACGCTGGAATAAAGGGCAGTATGGCAGGTACTACTCTAAAGAATACAATAGCAAATTTAGCAAAACCGACAGATGCGCAGGCAGCAGTAATGAAAAAATTAGGTATCAGCTTAACAGATAGCAATGGGAACATGAAAAGTTTTGCGGATGTAATGGATAACCTACGATCGTCATTTTCTGGATTATCAAAAACAGAAAAGGCAGCGGCAGCAACCACTTTGGCAGGTAAAGAGAGCATGGCAGGGCTTTTAACGATTGTAAACACAAGTACAAAAGATTTTGACAAATTAACAGCAGCGATCAATGGATCATCAGGGTCAGCCGAGGAAATGGCAGCGAAAATGCTTGATAATTTGAATGGACAATTAACTCTCTTAAAATCGGCGATAGAGGGAATAGCAATAAGAATAGGAGATAAGTTGTTACCATACATAAAAAAAGCAGTTTTATGGTTTCAAACAGCAGCAACTTATATAAATAATTTAAGTGATGCACAAGTAGATAACATTATAAAGTGGGCAGGTGTTGTGGCAGCAATTGGACCAGTGATATTGATGTTTGGAAAAATGGTTACAATGGTAGGAACTGTACAAAAGACATGGGCAAGCGCAATAAAGATATTTGCAAAATTTAAAGGAATTGTAGGAATGATTACAAGTCCCGCTGGAATTGTAATTGGTGTATTAGTGGCAATTGCAGTAGCGGCAGTTTTGATTATAAAAAATTGGGATCAGGTCAAAGGATTTTTACAAGGCGTTGGCAACTGGTTTAAAAATGCATTTGAAAAAGCAGGCATTTCAGTTGAAAGTTTTAAAAGTAAATTTAAATCCATAGGGAATACAATCGGCAGCATAGCAAGGAAAATAGGCAATTTGTGCAAGGTAGTAGCTGGGATATTCAAGAAAGCATTTGCAAACGATATCAAAGCAGGAGCAACACAAACAAATAATATATTAGAAACGCTTGTAAGTGGTGCAGTGGTAGCTTTTGATGGAATTGTAACAGCAGTTGATAAGGGCTTGCAGGTATTTAATGCCTTGATAAGTTTTTTCACAGGTGCATTTTCTGGCAAATGGAAAAACGCAACGCAAGGATTTAAAAATAGTTTAAAAAAAATCTTTCCGCCAGATATTGCAGAAGGGTTAATAAAGGCTTTTGATGTGGCGTTACCAGTAATAAAAGCGGTTGTAGTTGGAATTAAAAGCGTATTTGGTGGATTAGTGCGGGATATCAAGAAAATCTTTGGTGGGATAGGGACAATCTTTAAAGGCATTGGAACAATCCTAAAGGGAATATTTAGCGGAGATGCAACAACAGCCCTAAAAGGATTCCAAATTGCTGCAAATGGTATTGTAGACACGATTGGATCTATTTTCCGAGTAAAAATAAATGCTATTAAAAATTTTATTCTAGGAGCTTTTAGAACTTTTTTACCAGAAAGTACCATTCAGAAAATAGAACATGTATTTCAAGAAATTACAATTGCATGGAATGTTGGAGTTGTGGCAGTAAAGGCCTGTATCAAAGGATTAGTACAAGCAATCAAGCCACTTTTAAACAATATAAAAACTATTTTTAAAGGAGTGGCACAGTTTGTCAAGGGCGTATTTACAGGCGATTGGAAAGGAGCGCTTAACGGTTTAAAAACAATTGGAAAAGGAGCCTTAGCAGGGCTTGTAAATATCATAAAGGCACCCTTTAAGGTAATTGGAAATCTTGTAAAAAGTGTAATCAATCACTTTAAGAAATTAAATCTTATAAAAAGTATTTTTCATGGTTTAGGAAATATTATCAAAAAAGTGCTGACCAAGTGCGGCGTGGACATGAAAAAGTTTAGTGCAACCATTAATAATATCAAAACGAGAGTTGGCAGCATTATCAATGGATTGAAAAAAATATTTAGTACTGTATTTGGAGCAATCAGTAAAGCAGTTCGAAGAGTAGCAGTTGTAATCGCAAGTATTTTTGGAAAAAAGACAACCAGTACTTGCAGTACTGCAAAGGCGGCAATCATAGCATTTAAAGCGGTGGCAAGTGCAGCTTTTGCAGCAATTGCGAATAGTATAAAAAGATCAATGGCGATTATTGTACCAATAGTAAAAGTTGCATTTGGAGCAATAAAAGGTGCGATTTCCGCGGCAGTAAATACAATTACATCTATTATAAGTGGTGTATTGACAGTGTTTGATGGTTTAATCACTTTTATTTCAGGTGTGTTTACTGGAAATTGGAAGCAGGCGTGGGAAGGTGTAAAAACAATATTCAAGGGTATTTTTGATACTTTTGCGGCAATTTGCAAAGCACCCATTAATGCAGTAATTGGTATCATAAATGGCGCAATTTCTGGTTTAAATAAAATTAATGTCAATATTCCAGACTGGGTGCCTGCAGTCGGTGGCAAATCCTTTGGAATTAATATTCCAACCATTCCCATGTTGTACAAAGGAACTGATAACTGGAAGGGTGGCATAGCTATGATTCACGATCGAGGTGGTGAGATTGTAGATCTTCCCAAAGGTTCAAGGGTATACCCACACGATAAAAGTGTAGAGATGGCACGAAAAGAAGGCGCAAGGAATGGATTGGGTTCTATTTCCATTAATATCCAGAAGTTGGCAGACCACATAGAGGTGCGTAGTGATCAAGATATCGATCGTATTGCAGAGGCATTGGCATATAAACTAAAGAAAGTAGCTTTTAACACTGGAACAGCGTAAGGGGGAATGAAATTGGAAATCTGGTTAAGGCAAAATAAAACAACATTTCGATTTGCGGTTTTACCATCTGAATACGAATTGACAAGTGAAAGTAATCATACACAGGTTGACATTCATTCTTTTGGCGAAGTTAATTTACTGGGGAAAAGGAAATTAAAGAATATTTCCTTTTCTTCTTTTTTTCCAAAGCAAAAATATAGTTTTTGCGAGTATACAACTTTTCCAACGCCGATGGAAAGCGTAAAACTAATAGAAAATATGAAGAATACTGGTGTTTTGCGCCTTACTATGACGGGTACACCAATTAATATAGATTGCACCATAGAAAGTTTTACATGGGGGGAAAATAATGGCACAAAAGATATTAATTTTACCTTAGAGTTTAAAGAATATCGGAAAGTAAAAGTAAAGACCAAAAAAAAGAAAGAACCTTTACCAAAGCAAGTGACACCAGCAATAACAGAACGACCAGCCCCAGAAGTAACCAGTACTACTTATACTGTAGTGAGTGGGGATTATTTAATAAAAATTGCAAAAAACTTAACTGGAAATAGCGCGAATTGGCAAGCGATTTATGAACAAAACAAGGAAGTTATAGGAGATAATCCAAACTTAATTTATCCAGGACAACAGTTGGTGATTAATGTATGAAAATAGAATGGATTCATAGAAATGGTGATTATGTATCTATTTCAGATATCACAGAGGCAGTTACAAGCGTGTCATGGAGTGGGAGTGTATCACAAGCAGCACGCACCTTAGAAATAACAGTGCTTAATGCACCAGAAGATAAAAATATAGAAACATTAAAATTGAATATCGGGGTAGGGGATACTATAAAACTATATGAAAATGAAAAAGTTATCTTTTTCGGAGAGGTTCAAACAGCAGAAAAGTTAAGTCGATATGGAACCGTAACTTATAGCTGCATGGATCTTTTAGCACATCTACTAAGAAGCACAGCAGTTTATAATTTTACAAATACAACTGCTGAAGCCATTACACGCAAAGTGTGCGCTGATTTTGAAATAGAAACTGGAGAGATTGCAGAAAGCAACGCACCCATCCAGAAAATGATCATAGATGGAAGTAGTATCTATGATATCATTATGCAGGCTTATACAAAAGCCTCTAAGCAGACAGGTATACTTTATATTTGCCGCATGCAGGAGGCAAAGTTATCGGTGGAAATGAAAGGAACCGAGGTACAAAATTTTGTTCTTGCAGAAGAATATAATATAACAAACATTTCTTATCAAGAAACCATTGAAAATATGGTAAATATTATAAAAATCTATGATGATACTGGAAATCAGATTGGAGAAGTAAAAAAAGAAGATTGGATTCAGAAGTATGGAATTTATCAGCAGGTATATAAAAAAGAACAAGGCATTAATGAGACAACAGCAGCTATAAATATGTTTGTTGGCGTTGAAAAGAAAGTAACACTTGACGCGATAGAAGGAAATCTAAACTGCATTGCGGGAAATGCAGTTGAAGTACAAGATAAAATAACAGGATTAAATGGGATATTTTGGATTGACAGCGATACGCACACATGGGAAAACGGAACACATACCATGAATTTAGAACTAAATTTTAAGAACCTTATGGATGAAAAAGAAAGCGCAGAAGAAACATAGGGGGAAGGTGCAATGAATGCATATGAAGAACTGTTACAAGTAATGAGAAAAGAGGGGGGGAAAGAAAATCCAGCATCCATCCAGCTAGGAATTATGACAAGTGCAACCAGTTGCAAGATTGGAAAGTTGACCTTATCTGACAGCGACTTACTTATAGCTGAACATTTAAAAACAGGATATCAAAGTGAAAATGCCTTTATAGAACCACTAAAAAGCGGTGACAAAGTAGCAATTTACCGAATGAGTGACGAACTCTATCTTATTTTAGAAAGGCTGGTGTAAGCATGGGTTTATTTCCATCTTATATTGAAAATGATACTACCTTAAGGAAAAAAGAAACATCCATACCAAAAGAATATGAAATAAATTTTCAGACAGGACAATTAACAGGTAGAATTGCAGAAGGGAAGGAAGCTATCAAAGTTTGGATTTGGCTTGCCTTGCAAACGCCGCGATACCGTTATTATATCTATTCATGGGATTATGGAAATGAATTTGAGGAACTTATCGGACAAGGCTATACGGAAGAATATATAAGTGCAGAAGCGCAGCGCATGACAGAGGATTGCCTGTTGATTAATGAGAACATCCAAAGCATATCAGAGTTTAGTGTAAATATGAGAAATGACACCTTAATCATATCTTTTACAGCAAATACTATTTATGGTGATATAGAATTTCAGAATCAATTAATTGCAAGATTAGCAGTATAAAGGGGGTGGCACATGCTATTTGAGGATAAAACATTAAACAATATTATGAATGATTTAAAAGACAGCATAGAAACTGATATGGATATAGAAGAAGGGAGTTTGATTGACCATTCTTTTCGAGGGGCGGCGGCTGAATTTGAACGGGCATATATGGGGCTGGGATTAATTGAGAAAAATGGATATGCACAGACAGCAGATCGGGAACATTTAATCTTAAGAGCAAAAGAAAGAGGAGTTGAACCATTTCCAGCATCTAATGCCATTTGGAAGGCAGAATTTAATCTGGATATAGAAATAAATACCCGCTTTTCTACTGGAGAATTTACTTATTTATGTATAGAAAAGATAGAGGCGAAAACATATCGGTTGAGGTGTGAGCAGAGTGGCAAAAAAGGAAATAGAAAACAAGGGGAATTAACACCTATAAATTATATAGAAGGATTTGAACGTGGAGAATTGATAGAATTGCTAATTCCAGCGCGAGATGAAGAGGAAACAGAGACTTTTCGAGCGCGCTATTTTTCTATTTTAAAAGAAGTACAAGGTTTTGGAGGAAATAAAACACACTATAAACAGATGATGCATGAACTAGAAGGAGTAGGAGCTTGTAAAATTTACCGTGTAAGAAAAGAAGAAAAGAGAATAAAAATTTATTTTCTTGATAACTCCTATCAAACACCCAATAAAGTCCTTGTATCAGAGATACAAGCAAGGATAGATCCCATTGGAAAACAGGGAGAAGGAGAAGGACAGGCACCAATTTTCCATGTTGTGGATGTCCATCCTTGTGCATCAGAACTGATAAATATAGAAGCAGAAATAACAATAGATACTGGTTATACATGGAAAGAATTACAAACAGAGGTAGAAGAAAAAATAGACAGTTATTTTTTGGAATTAGCAAAAAGTTGGGAAAATGAGGAATTTATTATTGTAAGAATTTTAAAGATAAATGCAGCGATTGCAAGCGTAGAAGGGATTGTGGATGTACAAAATACTGCTTTGAATGGAAAAGAAGAAAATCTATTACTAAATTTGAACACAATACCAGTTAGGGGTGTGATAACATGCAGACCTTAATAATAAATCATTATCCTCCTGTGATACAACAGATCAAAGAAATACAGAAGATTGCAAAAGCAGAAGATATAGAATTTTCAAAATTAAAAGAAAATACAGAAGAAGTGATAAAGGATATGTTTCTTTTTACAGCAACCGAATCTGGTATTATTAAATTAGAAGATATATTAGGAATTAAATCAAAAGAAGAACAGTCCATAGAGGAGCGAAGAAATTATCTTTATTATAGTATGAATCAAAGGAAAATGAGTTTATCAGAACTGGAAAAAATGTTCTTTAACTCAGAAAAAGTATGTTTAGAACCAGATTATGATGCAGAAGAAATAAAGGTATGGATTGATACACAAACAAGAAATTTAAAAATAATTTTTGAAATGTTAGATAACCTGTTGCCCTTGCAGATTTACATTTATTTTATATTAGAAATCATTGTCTATTTAGAATCTATAGAAGCAAAGATAAATCTTCTGTTGCAAAGTAGTAATGATTTTTGGAAGACTTGGGAGTTAGAAGTAAAAATGAAATTAAGAACTAATATAAAAATGGAACTATCCTATAAGGATACAATAGTAAAAAAATATAGAAATTTATGGCATTTAGATGGAAGTGTAAAACTAAATGGAAGTAAACGATTGAATGCAGAAAGCATAGAGGAGGTTTTTTAGAATGGGAATGGTAATTACAACAGTAGCTGCAAAAAAGAAAATACTTCTAGCAAGAGCAGGGATACAAGCGTTGCCTAAAATTTCACAAATGGCTTTTGGGGATGGTGGAATTAGTGTAGAAGGGGAAGTACTGGAACCGGCAGAGACACAAGAAAATCTAAAACATGAAATTTTGCGAAAAGATATAGATGGATATGAAATAATTAGTGACACAGAAATTCAGTATCAATGTACTTTAGCAGAGAATGAATTAAATGGCAGCAGGCTTAGTGAAATTGCATTGATAGATGAAGAAGGGGAAGTACTAGCAATTAAAAATTTTAGTGTAAAAGAAAAAGATGCAGAATGGGAAATGACATTTAGAATAAAAGACACCATGTAGAAAATTAATGTAATAAAAAAATATGGAGGAGAAGTATGGCAAATTTTCAAGTATCAGAAAATCCAGAATACACAGAAGAAATTAGGAAATTTGAAGCAGAGGATGAAGCACATGCGGACTTGTTTAATGATTTTGGGGAAAAATTAGTCAACAATGGGGCATTCTTAAAAAATAAATTGGTAGAACATACAGAAAATAATCGTGTACATATCACAGAAGAAGAGCGGGAGAACTGGAATGAGGATACTGGAGAAAAAGAAATTACTTTTTCACAGGCAACTAATAGAGAGAATCTAACAAGTGGAGAGAAATTAAAAATAAGCCTTGGGAAGATTAAGAAATATTTTTCAGATTTAAAAACTGTGGCCTTTACAGGTAATTATAATGATTTAGGTAATAAACCTACCATTCCAGCAGCAGTAGCTGTAAAAGGCAATGCAGAAAGCACTTATCGAGTGGGAAATGTAAATTTAACACCAGAAAATATTGGAGCAATGAAGGGGAAAATAATTAATTCTTCTATCGATTTTAATACTTTAACAGAAAATGGTTTTTATATTATAAATTCTATAGAGAATGTAAATGCACCAGCAAATAAAGATGGAATACTATTTGTATATTATTCTCAAGGAAAAACATGGCAGTTCTATTTCTTTCATGGAAATAAAAATAATGTCTATATGAAGATACGATATAGTGAGAGATATCAGTGGATGAGTTGGCTGGAAGCTTTTATAGAAACGGCTACAAAAGCACTACAAGATGGAAATGGAAAAGTGATTGTTGATACCTATTTAACAAAAATAGGAGATTCTACAAATAATACAACTACATTTACTAGCGCAGACACCGAAAGTCCTACTTCTTGGACCAATGTTTCAGTATTAACAAGTGGGGAAAAGCACAGTTCTATTTTTAATAAAATTTCTACTATGTTTAAAAATTTGAGATATTTGTATAAAATATTAGGTACAACTAGTATTTCTTCCATTGGGAATGGAACAGTGACAGGAGCTATTAGTACAATAAATAATAATTTATCCAATTGGGAAACACTTACAATCTCTGAAACGTATTCTGGTTTTAAGTATACAGGTGGTTTGATGAAGTATCACCCTATCTTAAAGTTGGCATTTATCTCAGTTACCATACAGGCGACAGCAGCTACTACAACAGGTGTAAAGATAGATATGTGTAAGTTTAGTAAAATCCCATCTGTGAACACAGCTCTTTCTGCAAGGTCACCAAACACTGCTGGACAAGCAGTGAATGTGGCAATATTTACAGATGGTACGTTGTCCTTGTCTACAGAGAAAGCTATTCCAAAGGATGGATATATCTTGTGTAGTGGGATATATTCTTTTACATAATGGATAGAAAGATATTATTAGAAATGGTGCTACTTTTTATATGGAAAGAAATGAGGTGAAACATGGCAATAAAAGTGATTGAGCAGGGAAAACGTACCACAAAGTGCAGTTATTGTGAAAGCAAACTGCAATACGAAAAAGAAGATGTTAAAACCATGCAGACAGGCATGAACGAATGGCAGAAATACATAAAATGCCCTATTTGTGAAAAAGAAATATATGTAAAGAATTAAGTAACTACCAAGTAATAAGTAGTAGTTGTTTTTTAATAATGTTAATTGTTGATAGAAAAGAAATATTGGAAAGAAGCTATATGGGGCAATCTATATAGCTCTTTTTATTTTATTGATATAAAAAGGGAAGAAGGTGAACAGATGCAAGAAGCTGATATAGTAGAACGCCTAACTAAAACAGAAGAACGTTCCAAAAGCAATACGCACCGCTTAGATAAGTTAGAGCCTATTATCAATGAGATACATACCATGTCTAAAACAATGGTGCAGCTTACAGAAGAATTAAAACACACGAATGAGGCAGTAAGTTCCCTAGATGAAAAAATAGACCGTATGGACAATCGTGTGGATAGTATGGAGCGTTCTCCGGTAGAGGATATTAGAACTTATAAGAGAACAGCTATTACTACCATCATTAGTACACTGGTAGGAGCCTTTGCAGCAGGGCTATTGGTATGGGTGGTAAGTTATATTTAAAGAACTAATTATTAGAAGGATATATTTTAAGGAGGAATTTTATGAGTGAAAAAACAAAACAATGGTGGAAAGCTGCAGGAATAAGAGCGGTAAAAACCACAGCACAGACAGCAGTGGCTCTGCTTCCAGCAGCCGCAACGATTACAGCAGTAGATTGGGTAACTGTATTGGGGACTGCTGCATTAGCAGGGGTAGCATCTTTATTGACCTCTTTGGCAGGATTGCCAGAAGTGAAAAACGAAAAATAACTGGTTTTTATACAGCAGAAAGTTTGCTGTATTTTTTATAGCCAAAAACAAGAGAAACCATAGAGGAGAAAAATGGTATGTTAGTAGAAATGAGAAAAGTAAACAAAAGAGAAAAAGTAGTCGTGTCAAGCCTTGATGTGGCTGAAACATTTACTTATTTTGAGGAAGAAAACCAAAGAGAATATGCAAGAGAACACAAAGCGGTGCTTAGAGCAATCAGAGAATTAAAGTGTAGTGATACATTTCGCGGTGAACATTTTTCACCGTCAACTTATACTGACTCCAGAGGAAAAGAGCAACCATGTGAATTTATGGACAAAGATGGATTTGCAATGCTTGTCATGGGATTTACAGATCCAAAGGCTATAAGATTTAAGGAAATGTACATTAATCAGTTTAATCAAATGGAAGAACTTCTTAAGGGCAAACTGATTGAGAGAGAAAAGGGAATTGTGGTTCGTCAAGCATTTACCAAGGCTTTAAAAGAAAGTGGAGAAGAGGAAAGAATGCACAACCATGCGTATCCTACCTATACCGATTTAGTCTACCGTTCTATTTTTGGAAAGACAGCGAAACAATTCAGAGAGGAACATGGATTCACAAAGAAAGACAAGTTAAGAGATTTCTTCAGTGAAGAAGAGTTGAGAAAAATTCAAAATGCAGAAATGCTTGTGAGTGCTCTGATAGGATATGGCTGGGGATATGGAGAGATAAAGAAGTTTATTATGAATCAGTCTATTAATAAAATAACGTCAGAATCTGGAAAAGTTGCCAGAGGTTAAGGAGGATGAGAGCATGATTAAGATAGTATTTAAAAATGGTTGTATTGTGAAATGGAAGAGAAAGCAATGGACAGATTATAAATATGACGGTAAATGTTTTATTGTCATTAAAAATGACCAGTGGATAGGCATTTATAATATGGATAGCATAATTTCTATTATTATTAAATAAAAAAGGAAGGAAAAAAATATGAAGAAAGAAGCTACAAGCAGAATTGCTATGATTAATAACTGCAAAAATTACCTTGGAAAACCTTATGTATGGGGTGGAGAAAGCATGGAAGAAGGCGGCTATGACTGTTCTGGGTATGTTTATAATGTACTCAGAGATTCAGGATTCCAAGTAAACCGCATGACTGCCAATGACTATAGAAGCCTTGGAAAGAAAATTCCTTTTTCCCAGAAACAAAAAGGGGATTTACTCTTCTTTGGGAAAA
>CAJUHG010000065.1 GCA_910586005.1 uncultured Lachnospiraceae bacterium
ACATAACCTTTTACAGATGTAAGGGGTGTGCGAATATCATGAGAAATACTAGTGATACTTTCTCTATAACTTCTATTGGATTTTTGAAGTTTCCTTTTTTCTTTTCTCAGCTTTTCCAACACACAATTAATATTTGAAATTAATTTAATAGTATCTCTCGCTGCACAAGTAGAAGTCAATTGATAATTGCTCTCTTCTTCCATTAGCATTTCTAGTTGCTTTTCTATCTGTTTTATTTGTTTTCTATAACAGCACAAATGGGTGGACAAAATGCCCACCCCTATGATTAATAAAATCACTGTTATCCATAAAATCTGTTCCATTTTATGCCCCCTTCTGCTTATTTTACATTGCAACAGCTCAGCCTATTTCATTTATAAAGGCTTCTATAGGGTTCTTACTTTTACTATAATCATAGATAATCAACCTAAAAATAAAATATCTATTTTACATCTGCTTTTTTAAAATGCATCACTCCAATTACTGTTGTTATTAAGAACCATATCACTGATACAATTATTCCTCTGATAATAAATGTTTGATCAAAATTTGTTATTGGACAAGCAGATTGGAAATCCAATACCCAATATTGAGAGGCTTTCCAATTTAAGTTGTGAAATAATAAGTCTAGTCCAGCAGTAATTGATGTAGAAAACATCAATATCCCTAGATTAATAGAAATGCTTGCAGCTAAACTTCTGGTAAATTCTCCTACTAAAGTAATAATTCCTGTAAAAGAAATTCCAAAAATCATCTGTATCCCTGTATAGATTGATAAGTCTTTCCAGACAAGCATTTCCAACCCTTTTTTCCCTAGAAATGGAATGCCCAAGACAATTATTATCATAATAATTGCTAAACTCATAATAATTGTTACAAACACCGCTGCAATTAACTTGCTTAAAAATACCGTTCTTCTAGAATATCCTTTTCCCACAACATTTTTTATTGCTCCATTTCCAAATTCTGCTGTTACAAAAATGCTTATAAATATTGCTATAATAAATTCTGTAAAATGACTATCAAACATTTGCTGCACTATACCCATAATACCAACCTGCTGACTGATAGGCACCACATTTCCCTCTTCGTCTAATACTACTTCTTCTTCGCCTTTCACAACAATTCTTGTATTTCCAGATTGTTCTTCCTCATGAATATTATCAACCATATGCAAGGTAGCATATAAAAGTAAAATAAGCCCCATAGCTATCAAAATACTAATATAAAAGGATCTACTTTTTTTTAATTTATAAAATTCTCCATGTAACATATTAAGCATTTTTTTCACCCCCTAATAAATCCATAAAATAACCTTCTAAATCCTGCCCTGCAAGATAACTTTCCTTTATTTTAATACCACCTAATATTAATTCTTTGTTTATGTTCCAAGTAGAATCTAATCCTTCAAATACTCTTAGAATACCTGTTTGAGGCACATCATAATTGAAAATATGACATTTTTCTTCTAAAATTGCTGAAGCACGATTTACATCATCTACAATTAATTTTTGACATCTTCTGCACCTTTGTTCTAATTCTTCTTGTTCAAATTCTTCCATTAGAACACCATCTTTAATTATTCCATAACGAGTGGCTATTTTTGATAATTCTCCTAAAATATGACTAGAAATTAATATTGTAATCTGTTTTTCTTGATTTAATTCTAATAATAAGTCCCTGATTTCCTTAATTCCAGCGGGGTCAAGACCGTTAATAGGTTCATCTAAAATTAAAAAATCTGGATTAGTAAACAATGCAAGAGCTATTCCTAGTCTTTGTTTCATACCCATAGAAAAATTTTTTACTTTTTTCTTTCCTGTATTAGATAATTTCACAAATTCTAATATTTCTTCCACTGCATGTTTTTCTGTAATTCCAAGACTTTTTCTCATTACTTCCATATTTTCTCTAGCAGTCATATTACCATAAATTCCTGGTTGTTCAATTAAACTTCCAATACGTACTCTCTGTTTTTCTAAATCTTTAGAACCAAACAGTTCCATACTTCCTTCCACTGGAAAAGCAAGACCTGCTACCATGCGCATAAACGTAGTTTTCCCAGCACCATTTTTTCCTATAAAACCATAAATATCACCTTTTTTTACCTTCATATTTACATGGTCTACAACAGTATGTTTTCCATATTGTTTTGTAAGTCCATCTGTCTTTAATACATAATCCATAAGAATCCTCCTAGTTTTAACTGTATTTGAGATTTTTTTTGTAATACTTTGTTTTCTTACAAATTTAGTATAACAATAAGCTTTTTAGAAACTTTAGGAAAAGTATAAAGAAAATATAAAGATTGTAACAATTGTATGATAGACTATAAGATATATCTCTATCAGTAATCATTTGATTATTTGCACTTAATCAGAGTATAACTAAATGATTACTAAAAATTTTTAATTCATTTTAAATCCGATTCCCCATACTGTTTGAATATAAGTTTCTCCTGCATGAACTTTAGAAAGTTTCTGGCGGATATTGCTAATATGTACATTTACTGCATTGTCTTCTCCTAAAAATTCTTCTTTCCAAACAGATTCATAAATATTACTTTTTGTAAATACCTTTCTTGGATTACTCATAAGAAGTTCTAAAATCAAATATTCTCGTTTTGTCAATAGAACTTCCTGCCCATTTACTGTCACTGAAAAATCTTCTGATTGTATACAAATATCTTTATATTTTAAGACTTTCTTAGTAATTTGTCCCTTATCTCCTTCTTGTTCTACGATTCTAGGTATACTATTACTTCGTCTTAAAACGGCCTCCAACCTTGCTAATAATTCTTCTGTATCAAAAGGTTTCACTATATAATCATCCGCCCCCATACGCAACAAAGATACACGAGAATTTATTTCATCTTTCGCAGAAGATACAATTACAGCAGTCTGAGGATATTTTTCTTTTATGCTACAAAGAACTTCTTCTCCAGACATTCCCGGCAACATTAAATCTAAAATAACTGCTGCTGGCTGTCTCTGTTCCATATAAAGTAAACTTTCTGTGCCAGAATAAGCTTGTGCTGTCTTATAATTATGTTGTTCTAAAAGTTCTTTTAACATATGGTTAATATCATTGTCATCTTCTACAATCAATATGTATTCTTTCATAAGATTTCCTTTCTAGATTAAATATCCCACAACAGGCTGATGGAATATAATATAAGTGGTCATTTTATCTAATTCCTATATTATCAATGGCAACTTTTCCTTTTTCTTCCGAAAAACGTAATGTAATCTCAATAATTTCTTGGAGATTCACACCTGAAAAATCTGATATTGGAATAGATACTGTTTGAAATTGATGCTTATACTCTGAAATATGCAACACATATTGAAGTTTGTTTAAACGTACTAAAAATGCTGGATAAATACAAGTATAATCATTTATTAACTGGCTTGCTTTTTTTCCTTCTCTGTCTGTTACAATTACTTCTGCTTCTAGCAATTTTGCTTCTTGTTCTGAAAAATCTTCCTGTAAATCCATAATATCCAATTGAAGATTTTTTTCTGACAAGTTAAGATTTGGAATTTTAAAGCAAATCTCCGCTTTTTCCTGTTGTTTTTCGCTCCATTTTAAGATTACTGCATAGTTGTCTCTAGATTCCTTAGAAGAAAAAGCCATTAAATCTTCATACCAACTGTTTACCTGATTGGCTTTTATTGTAACTCCCTTTGCAGTTCCTGTATCAATTCGGCTATCTTCCTCAAAGTCACACAAAATATAAGTTCCTGAAGTTTGATAAGATTGTACATAGATGGTTTCTGGCAAAAATTCTGTATATCTTTGATAATTTGTCAACAAATCAGCTGGAGCTCTCTTTTTATTTCTTATAAAATTTTCGTTGTAAACTTGTTCTCTTTGTTTCTCTTTTGAATTTATAGTTGTATCTAGAAAAGTTTTGATAAATATTTTTGCAATTTGCTGCTGCTCCTGCTGAGAAAGAAAATTTTCCACATTTAATAATCGATTCATTGGTTCTATAAAATCATACTTTCCCCATAAAGAATTAAATTGACCATGATTTAATCCTGCTACATACAAAGAAGTTTTAATACAATCTTTCTTTCCACTAAAAGAGATATCCTCATATTGTTCCATTCCCATAAACGTTATTACATCTTGGTCATTCGCTCCATGAATTAATAAATAATTTACATCTGCAAGTTCCACTTCACGATTGGAAGGATGATACTGTCCACAAGTAGGTGCAATAGCAATTAAAGATTGAATAGAAAAATGATAATCAAAGGAACGATTTCCATTGTCAGGATAATAGTTTAAATCATTAAAAAGATAGGCTGTGGCAATGGCTTCTCCCCCTCTAGAATGACCTGCTAGAGCTAAATTTTGATAATCCATTTTCTGATACAATGGACTTTCTTTTTCTCTATTATAATTCTCCATCTGTTTTATATTTTCAAGCAACAAGACTGCCCGCCCATCGTTCTCATTAGATAAACCATTACAAGCATTTTCATTTACAGACACTACTACATAGCCATGAGAAGCCAAATAGGTTCCAAGATATGCATATCCAAGATACGATTCTGTAAGCCAACTATGGTTTCCATGAATTATAAAAAGAGTAGGACAATTTGATACCTCTTTGGGATACCAAATAATTCCTGACAGTGGAACTTCTGTCAAAGGATATTTTTGATATTTTTCTTTAAAAAAACCATTTAATCCTTGATTTTTTACAAACCTGCTAATATTTACTGTATGAGATGCAAAATCTTCTGTTCCTGTTGTCCCATAAGTAGCAGTCAATACAGTATAAGAACCATAATCCATAGATTTTTTAAAACTTGCCTGTTCCTGTTCTGATAATGTCACTTCTTTTCTTTCTGTTTCTCCACTTAATTTCAAATAAGTATCTACATAAGAGTCTGAAAATCCTGTTCCTGTTAAAAGCGCTAACATAGCAACTATGGGAATGCTCGTTAAAATAATTGTAATCAAAATCGTTCTTGTATGTATTTTATGATATAAGAAAGACCAAAGACTTTTTAAAAATAATATAAAAATAAGACTAAATCCTATGGAAACTATCACTATTTCTACAAAACCTGCTATATATGCATCTCCTGTTAAAACAATAATGCTAATTCCACAAAGCAACAAGCAAGATAATAGTTCTTTCATTCCATTTCTAAGTAATATTCTCAATATCTTTTCTAATATCCATAAAATAATAATTAGAAAACAAAAAGTCAATAAAAATACAAGGAAGCTACCAAACCAAATAGGTTTTAGAAAACTTCCTGCTTCTATTCCTACACAGAAACTAAACAATATTAAAGATGTCCAATAAAGTAAGGTACTTGTATCTTTCCAGTTTCGTTGTCTGAAATTAATGATATTTTCCTTTATTCTTTCATATTTTGCCTCAATTTTTAATTTTATCATTTTTTATCCTCTATTTCAATCTTTTAGAAAGTCCACAGTTCACTAGGTATACTGCTTGAGCATGTTCGGCCAAATAACAGCCTATTCTTCCCACTAGCTCTCTATAGTTTCTATCAAAAACTTCCATAGGAACTATACCACAACCCAATTGTGTAAGTTCAACAATTACTTCTGAATTTTTTCTCAACAACTCTTCTATCACATAATAAGGATTTTTTTCTTCCATGATAAAGTTTCGAATCCACAAGTGAAAATGTTCAATAATATCTGCTTGCTGTAATTGTTGAAAACTTGCAATTTCTCCTTCTACTATAATAGGATTCCTGCTTGCTTGCTGATCTCTATCTTGATATCTTTTATCTGTTCCTTTTTTATATAATTGCTCTCTTTGTAATTTATTTTCAGAAAAATCAATCTTCTTTTTTTCCATAAAAATCTTCTTTGCAACTTCTGATTTTCCCTGATATGCACCACCTGTAATCAATATCATTTTTTCCTCTTTCTCTTTTCTATTAAGTGAACTTTTCACACTTACCTTGTAACTTTTTTATATATCTCATATGATTTTTTTAATCGTTTACCAATCTATAAGACCTATCTTTTGCACTACAATTATAAAAATCATAATCATCAATTCACAGATTTGCAAAAAACAACCTGCTAAATCTCCTGTAATCCCTCCAAATTTCTTTATTGACATTTTATAATACCAAAAAAAAGAAACTATAGATGCTAAGATTGCTGTGATACCCAAAACTAGATCTATCCAAAGCATCCCTGACATTACCACAAATATCTCTATACTTAATACAAATCTGTTTTTTTTCTTCTCAGCTCTTTCTGAAAATAAGGCAGCTAATCCACTATTTTTGGCACATGGAAAGGAAGTCACTGCAAATCCACTTAGACAACGACTCAAAAAAAATCCCAGAGAAAGTACAGGTATTTGTGACCGATTTAATTCACAAGCAAATCCAAACCAAGAAAGAAAATATAGACACCCTACAATCACTGCAAAAGCTCCTGCATGAGAATCCTTTAATATTTCAAGACGTCTTTCTTTTGTTTGCCAAGAACTTAATGCATCTGCGGTATCTAAAAGTCCATCTACATGAATCCCACCTGTAATTGCAACTGGAATAACTGTAAGAATCACTCCATATAAATTTTGTCCTACAACAATATTTCTTGCATACATCCCCCATAAATAAAAGCACAAACCAATCACTGCTCCTACCAAAGGAAAAAAACACATTACATATTTCATATTTTCTTTTTCCCATTCTACTTTTGGCATAGGAATCTTAGAATACATAGAAAAAGCAATTATACAGGCATTGATATATTTCATATAATTCTTAAGTTACTCCTTTCATTTCTTTTAAATATTTAGACAATTGTAAAACGCCTACCATATTTAACAAAATAAAATCTATTCATGTAAACATGGCTATTTTCCTAAGTGTCCTGTGGGTGCATTACTCGCGGAAATAAATTTACTTCCATATAACTGGAATTCCATAAATAATTTCTATCACTTTATCAGCTTTTGTTCCAAGGAAACGATGCAAAACTGCCATTTGCTTTAAATAGTTAGCTGTCATTTTATCATATGTGATACCATCTTCAAACACATTATTACCAACAAGAATAAAATGTTGACAATATTTAGCCAAATTACAGATACCTCTTTGAATCACCTCAGCAATTTCATTTTTTCTTCCAGCTTCTGAAAACATTTCATTTGCAGTTAAATTTGATAAACATTCTAATAATAGAATCTCATTTTTCTTCACAACAAGTTTTTCCAAATGTGTATAACATTCTCGTGTTTCAAAATTTTTTCCCGCCCTCATTTTTTGGTGACGATGGACTCTCCTTTTACTCTCTTCATCCAAGGGTTCCATAGTAGCAACATAAACCAAATTACCTTTTTCTTGTTGGCTAAGATTTACTGCAAGATTTTCTGCATATTCTGATTTTCCACTGCCACTTCCTCCAGTTATAAATATTATCATGCTGTCTCCTATTCTAGTGGTATATATTCTTCTACATCAATCTGAGAAAAAGTACTCATTTTCTTATAGATGTGCAACGCCATCTCCAGCAATGGAAATAAAGATACTGCTCCTGTTCCTTCTCCTAAACACATTTCACATATTAAACTAGGAGATATTCCAATTTCTTTTAATATCTTAGCACCTGCTGGCTCTTTAGAGACATGAGAAGCAATCATATATTCTTTAGAAAGTGGACAAATTCTCATAGCTAGCAATGCTGCCACACTAGAGATAAATCCATCTACCACTGCAGGAATTTCCATAGCTGCACAACCTAAATACACCCCAGTGAGCCCTGCAAGATCGAACCCTCCCACCTTAGAAAGAACATCTATTGGATCTTGAAAATTAGGCCTATGTTTTTGAATTGCCCTTTGAATTACCTGAATTTTTTTCTTTAACCCTTCTGTTGTCAGTCCTGCGCCCCTTCCAGTTACTTCTTCCACTGGTATTTGCAAAAGTACACTTGCAATAGCACTGCTTGTTGTAGTATTGCCAATTCCCATTTCCCCTGTGGCAATGATATTATAACCTTTTAATTTTAGTTCTTCCACATATGTAATTCCAACTTCTATAGCACGAATTGCTTCTTCCCTAGTCATTGCAGGTTCCAATGCCATATTTTTAGTACCATAAGCAATTTTTCGTTTTTCTACTTTGGGTGTATCCACTGCCATACCAATATCAATAGGAAAAATATCTGTCTTTGTATCTTTACACATAATAGCTGCACAAGATTTTTCCTCTAAAAAATTTTCTGCAACAATAGCTGTTACTTCCTGTCCAGTCTGAGTAATACCTTCTGCAACTACCCCATTATCTGCACACATAATTATCAATGCTTTTTTTTGCAAACATATATGACTTGTCCGTTGTATTCCTGCAATCTGAATTAAATTACTTTCCAACTTTCCAAGACTTTTTAAAGGTTTTGCAATTTTATCCCAGCGTTTTTCACAAGCAAGACAAGCTTCTTTATCTAATGTTCTTATTTGCTTCAAGCACTCCTCTAGTTCCATAAATTTCTATGCCCCTTTCTATTTTCAAATAATGAGGTTAAACTATTTTATCTTTTTACTTGTTAAGACTTCTCTTTTTCTATCTTATTCTCAAATCTCCTATATTCCTTACACTGGTTTATAAATCTTTGTACAAATTGGAGATTTGAATAGTAATACAAATGGGGAAATCCTGCTGCATAGTGTGTTCCTCCTCTAATACAATCCCATTCTTTTTCACCAGAGGGCTTTACTCCATGATAATCTTTTCCATTGTCTGTGCAATCAAAATAATGAAATTCATGTGCTTTTATACAAGTTCCCTTTTCTAATAATTGATTTTCTTTTTGAGTAGTAAGTGTGATATATCCAAATCTTCCTAGCTTTTTTGTCTGATAAGCCTTTCCTGAAAAAATACCTACCATAGGATATTCCTTTCCATCCATATCTTCCATAAATTCTTGCAAATACAAAAATCCTCCACATTCTGCAAGATAAGGGATTCCTTGTTTTAAAACAGTATAAATTTCTCGTCTCATGGTACAATTTTCACTTAACTTTTTGGCATATAATTCTGGATATCCTCCATAGAAAATCAAACCATCTAAATTAGAGGGAAGCGTACTATCATAAAGAGGAGAAAAAAACACTAATTCTGCTCCCATTTTCCTTAAAATTTCAAGGTTTTCCTCATAATAAAAACAAAAGGCATTATCTTTTGCAATTCCAATTCTAACTTTTATATTTCTTTCTAACTTATTTTTATTTTCAAAATAAATTGTTTCCCTTTTGACTGCTTTTGCCTTATCTTCCAATGTTATTTCAAACTGCTCTAATATTTTTGGTTTCACCACTTGTAATTCCTTTGCTGACCTAGCACATATTAAAATTTCTTCTATTTCTAAAGTTTCTTCCAAAATACAAGAAAAATACAAAAGTTTTTCTTTCCATTCTTGAATCTCGCTAGGCATTACAAGCCCTAAATGTCTACTGCTAATTACAAGTTCTGGACAATATGGTATATAACCAAATACTTTTATAGGTAATGTTTTTTCTATTTTTTCTTTTAGTTTTCTATAAATCACAGGTGAAATCTGATTTAAAATAACACCTACAATTCTATTATCTGCCTTATATTCCAAAAATCCTTGTATCAAAGGAATTACTGATAAACTCATTCCCTTTGCATTAACCACCAAAATCACTGGTGTATCTGTAATTTTAGATAATTCATAAGAAGAAGCAGAGGTTGTAATCCCCCCTGCCCCATCATAAAATCCCATTACACCTTCTAATATTGTAATATCTGCCTGTTTTGAGCCTTGCGCCAAAAGATATTTTACAATATCATTTTCTGTAAAAAAAGTATCTAAATTTCTAGCGGGAACTTCTAACACGGTTCTGTGAAACATCGGGTCAATATAATCTGGTCCGCCTTTAAAAGAGACAGGGTGGAACCCTTGTTCCACAAATAGCTTTAATAGTCCACAAGTTAAAAGTGTCTTTCCACTTCCACTGGATGGTGCTGCTATCATAATCCTTGGCAATTTCACCAAATACCACCTTCCCAGTCCTCAGGCAAAATTTGCATCTCCTTATAATAAAATTCTCTATCCTTCTCATTAATTTCTCTTAGTACATGGCAAGGAGTCCCAACTGCAATCACATTGGCTGGAATATCCTTTGTCACAATACTTCCAGCTCCAATTACAGAATGATCCCCAATAGACACACCTGGTAAAATAACTGCATTACTCCCTATCCACACATTATTTCCAATATGTACTGGTATAGAAAACTGCATCCCTTTTGCTCGAAGTTCTGGACAAATTGGATGTCCTGTAGGACTAATTGTTACATTAGGAGCAATCATGACATGATTTCCAATATATACATCTCCATCGTCCACCACTGTAAAATTAAAATTGATATAGGTATAATCTCCAATATGAGTATTTCTTCCATAAGCAAATTGAATGGGAGGTTCCACCCAAACTTCTTTCCCCATATCTCCTAAAATTTCTTTTAACAACTCCTCCCGTCGTTTTTCTTCAGAAGGACGTGTATGATTAAAATCATATACCAATTCTTTACAACGCAGCCTTTCTTCCTCTAATCCTTCTCCTAAATCTGTATATAGTCTTCCCGCTTTCATTTTTTCCCTAATTGTCATACTTTATTCTCCTTGTTTCTATTGCTCTTCTAATAATGTTTTTGCTAGTCCTCCATAACCATATTGTTTCATAACAGATTGAATACCTTCTTTGCTAAGTCTTCTCTGATGAGATAAACATCAACAAAAAAACAATAAAAAGCAATACACTAGAAATCCAAATTGCTTTTTCTGCTAAATGCTTTGTTAGCATGCCACCAGTTGCAGCTCCAAAAATAAAAATTCCAATAAATCCATAGTATAATAGACTCTTTTTCATAGTTTCTCTATCTTTTGTAGAACGGTACATACACCACAATTCTGTAGCTGCTCTTAAGTTTCCAATACACATAGTAGTGGCATATGAATTTCCATGCAATTTTCTAAAACTTTGCACTTGCATTGCACATACAAAGGAAACTAATATATTGGCAAATAAATTTACCTGTTGGGGTAAAAATCCAACTATAAATAATAGTATAGCCTCTATTACAATTACAATCTGTCTCCAATGAACTTTTTCTAATTTTCCATAATTCCTTCGAATCTTTTGTGCTATATAAATTCCTATTGCAAATGCAGCCACTGGAAGCAAATAACGCATTCCAAGTTGCCAGTTTCCCATAGCAAAATTCTGTCCCATCAATACCATATTCCCAGTCTGAGCATTGGCAAATACTTCCTCTCTGCAATTATAAGTATATGCATCCTGAAATCCCCCAGAAATACATAATATAGCAATTACAATTGCCGATTCTGACATTTGATCTTTTTTTTTCATTTCTGAACCTCTGAACTTTAACTTTGCTTTTTGTTATCTGCTTTGTTTTGGAATTTTATTTTTTCTATGATTAATGCTGTTTTTTATTATCTGCTTTCTTTTGAAATTTTATTTTTTCTATGATTAATGCTGTTTTTTATTATCTGCTTTCTTTTGGAATTTGGCTTCTTCTATGATAAATCGCTCATGAAGACCTTCTCCTATTTTTCCTGTCTCATCAAATACAGATACAGAAAATGTCAACTTACGTCCTTCTACTTCTGTTAAAACTGTTTCACACCATACCCTCATTCCTATAGGAGTAGGAGCAGTATGTTCTATATTTAATTTTGTACCTACTGTTCCCATTCCTTCTTCCAAATCACTAACTATGCTTTTCCATGCTGTTTCTTCCATTAAAGCTGCCATACGAGGGGTAGCAAGTACATCTAATGTGCCACTTTTATGTACCTTGGCTGTATCTTCCAAGGTTACTATTAATTCTTGTCTTCCTTTTATTCCTGCTTTTAACATAATATATCTCCTTATTATTTGGTATATTTATTTTTTGCTTGATAAGACTCTTATTTTTATAAATGAAAGTATCATATTTTTCATAGCCCCAGCCACAAAAACCCGAAGGTGCTTTTGAAATATTTAAAAATAATATCTCAGACACTATTTTAGGATAATATAAAGATAAAATCAATACTTCTTATGTTTTTACCACAATACGATAAGGGTCAAATACTTTTAAGCAAAGCTGTAGAGTATTTGACCCTTTGAGAATAGGATAATTTTTTGAATATATTATTTTAAAAATGCTTCAAACCGCCCGCGGAAAAATTGAATTAGTGGTCCATTACAACAAGCATTTACAACTGTTCCAAGTCCCACAATTTCCCAGATACTGTTCTTAGCCATAAGACAAAATGTGATACCAACCAACATAACAATTACATCAGACATAACTCTTGCAACACGAAAGGAAATCTTTTCTTTGGTACATTTTGTAACAATAAACGCCACACTGTCATAAGGTGCAATTCCCATTTCTGCTGTCATATAACATGCACATCCCAGCGATGCAAGTAAAGTTCCTAGCACTAAAAAGAAAACGCGAAGAGGCATGGTAACTTGTAATCCTATTTGGTCTAAAAACAACCAACAGAGAAAATCTGCTGTATAGCCTACAAAAACCATATTGACAATTGTTCCTAGTCCAATACAATGTCTAACAGTAAACCAGACTATAATCAACAGAACTACATTGACAATCAACTGCCAATTTCCAAAAGACATTCCTAAGAACCCACTAATACCAAGATTCATACAGGAAAATGGATCAACCCCAAATCCACTCATTCGATAAGAAGCCACACACATTCCAATTAGAAGAATTCCTATAAGCATCATAGCAATTCGAACAGGTCCATATTTCTTTTGCTCACTCAAGATTCTGCCACCTCCAGCACATAAATTCTGGATTCAAAATCTGTATATGGAGTTACATCAGATGGTACTTGCCCAGCAGTCTCATCACTGGTTATCAAACCAACATGCATCAATTCATCTCCAAAATGACATCGTCCTGTTTTTAAATTGTGATAACAAAACTGGGGATTTAAGCCCTCTAAACGTACACGTGTATAGCTTGCATTAACACAATTTAAAATACGATACCAGCCAACTAATGCTGTTTTCTGATCTTCACTTACTACCATCCAAACAGTTTCATTGCCTTCAAATGGACTTTTTAAACGATAAAAAGTGCCAAATTGCAAAATTTCTCTATATTTTTTCATAAAAGCAATCTGTTCTTTTACTTCTATAAGTTCTTGCTCTGTTAATTTATTTAAATCTAGTTCATAACCAAATGTACCAAAATAAGCTACATTTGCTCTGGTGTGTAGTGGCGTATTCCGAAATACTTGATGATTTGGTACTACAGATACATGTGTTCCCATACTGCTAATTGGATAACACATAGAAGTGCCATATTGAATTTTAAGTCGTTCTATCGCATCACTGTCATCACTTGCCCATCCTTGTGGAGCATAATATAACATTCCTGCATCAAATCTACCACCACCACTTGCACAAGATTCAAATAACACTTTTGGAAATTGACTTGTCAGTCGCTCATATAAATCATACACACCTAGAATATATCTATGGTATACTTCGCCTTGTCTGTCCGCTGGCAAGGCTTTTGAATAACATTCTGTAATACTTCGATTCATATCCCATTTAATATAAGATACTTTCGCCTCACTCAATATTTTTGCCATCTGATCATAAATGGCATCTACCACTTCTTTTCTAGAAAAATCTAAAACATATTGATATCTTCCATGAGAAATTTGTCTATCAGGTGTAGAAATAATCCAATCGGGATGCTCTCTATAAAAATCAGAATCTTTATTGACCATTTCAGGTTCAAACCAAAGGCCAAATTTCAATCCTAATTCCTCTATTCTCTCAGCGAGTCCTGTAATTCCATTTGGAAGTCGCTCTTTGTTAGCTGTCCAGTCTCCAAGTCCAGCTCTGTCGCTGCTGCGTTCTCCAAACCATCCATCATCTAATACAAATAATTCTACACCACACTCTTTTGCCTTTGCAGCAATTTCAATGAGACGATCCTCTGTAAAATCAAAATAAGTTGCTTCCCAGTTATTATTTAAAATTGGTCTTGCTCTATCTCTCCAATATCCTCTTGCCAAACGCTTCTGATATAATTTATGGAACGTCTGACTCATTTGATTTAATCCATGAGCTGTATATACCATAACTGCTTCAGGTGTCTGGAAAGATGCACCACTTTCTAATTTCCATTCAAAAGTTTCAGGGTCAATTCCAACTAAAACTCGCAGCGTTTCATGTGCATCTACTTCTGCTAAAATTTTATAATTTCCGCTGTAGATAAAAGAAAATCCAATTGCTTCTCCAGCTCTCTCATTTGTATTTTGACGCTTTAGTACTAAAAATGGATTTTGTTCATGAGAAGAATTTCCACGCATGCTTCCAATTGATTGTATTCCTTGTTCTAAATTCCGTTTATGAATATGGCATTCTCTTGCCCAACATCCAGAAAGCTGTACCCATTCATAATCACTATCTGGTAAATCTAAACAAAGACTCATTGCTCGTTTTATCTGTACAGAAGAAGTTCCCTCATTCCATAATCGCGCGCTTCGTGCAACAATTCCACCTGTGATAAATATTGTATAATAAAGTTCTACACATACTTTAGATACATGATCTTTAAGAATTATAGCTAAAGTTTCTGCCTCATCTTCTGATTCTGTATAAATTGCTGGAAGTCCGTCAAGCTTTGGCTTTCCTTTTATGATTTTATGACTATCATATTTAAAATCTGAAATTCTACTTCCATTGCTTTGTTGTATATCTATCGCAGGCTGACGATAATCTGTACTTCCAAACACAGGATACTCCTGTCGAATATGTTCCAAGGAAAATGTTCTATCATTTTCATAAATATAAGAGGTCATTGGTCTCTCACAAGTTTCAAGAAGATAGGAAAAATCTTCTTTATCATGAATCTTTTTTCCAAAATACAATTGCCCAAGATGACCATTCCTCATCACTGTTATGATATAACTAATCGAATCATTATACAAATGAAAAATTTTGCTGTTGTCATGATATAAGATACTCATCTTTTTCTCCTTTTCTACCATACACTTCGGTAAACTGTGATTACTATGCTGCTTTACTGTGAATCTGATTTAATTTTGTTGTAATTTCTTCCATTTTTTCACCTTTTAATTTATAGTAACGATTATAAATAAAGTAGCTGATCACTGCAAGAATAATTGGAATAATAATCATCATCACACGAATCCCCATAATCGTACCTGCTGTTTGTTCACTTAATTTTGGATCATATCCTACAATCTCTAGTCCAACACCAGACAAACCACCAGCGGCAGCCATTGCTGCTTTCATCAGAAAAGTTTGAGCAGAACAAGTTACGCTTTCATTTCTTACTCCAAATTTCACTTCACCATAATCAATAACATCTGCCATACAGCAAGTTGTTACTCCTAAGGATAAACCAGAACCAAAGAAAACAAATACACAACTAATAACCACAAACACAGCATTGGTGGGTGCAATAAATCCAAAAGCGCCTAATAGTAAAAATCCAAAAACTGGAAGGAAACATGCAATAAAATATACCTTTTCACGACTGATTTTCTCTGCAATTTTAGGGAAACAAACAAGACCTATCATTTCAGCTATAATTGCAAATCCAAAAATAGAATACAAATACTCATTTCCACAGACATTTTTAAAGTAATATACTGCAAAACTTTTTGCAATCTGTGTACATAAGTTAAAAGTAAGAAGTAATCCAATAAATGCCACTAATTGATCATTCTGAACAATTACTGTAAAAGCTTGTTTTAAACTTGTTTTTGTTGATTTACTGCCTAAACTAGATTCTTCTTTGACATTAAATACAGTAATTCCAATAGCAACAATAAATATCACTGCAATAATAATAGCAAATATGGTATACCCACGTTCTGCATATAAATTTTCTTCACCAGCCATACGATTTAATCCATGAATCACATACAGACCAAAAGTTGCAACAGAAAATCCAGCAAGACTTGCAAAAAATCTTGGAATAACAGAAACTTTTTCTCGTTCTCTTGGATCATTGGTCAAATTAGGAAGCCAAGACCAATAAGGCACATCCATAATGGTATATGTCATCCCATACAATATGTACATTACAGATACATAAACATAAAGAGGTGTTCCCTTTAAACCAAAACTAGTAAATAATAATACAAATACTACAGAATTTATTAAGGTACCAATGACTAGCCAAATACGGAACTTTCCATAACGGGTTTTTGTATTATCTACAATCATTCCCATCACTGGGTCATTGATTGCATCCCAGATACGTGCCACAAAAAACAAAATTCCTACAAAGGCTGGAGCTAGATATAAGGTATCTGTAAAATATAACATTAAAAAGGCTCCTACCAAATTACAAATTGCATCTTTTCCAATTGCCCCAATACCAAAACAATACTTTTCCCGTGCTGATACATGCTTATACTCTGTTTTAGTAGCTTTTGTTGTTTCTCTACTCATCGTAATATCCTCCAATATTTCTATTATTGTGTAAATATTATGTGAGAAGTTTTGTGCGCACATGTTTCTCTCTCAACATGCTTTTATTATAATAATTTCTACAAAAAACAGATAGTATATTAT
>CAJUHG010000066.1 GCA_910586005.1 uncultured Lachnospiraceae bacterium
GGTCTGAGGGTTTATAGGTATCCCTTGAACAACCTAAATACATTATACAAGGAGGTTTTTGAGTGTCTCTTAGTATTAGTGAACAATATGAAAAAATATATCGTTATTGTTATTTTAAAGTACATAATTGTTGTTTAGCAGAGGATTTAACACAAGAAACCTTCCTTAGATACTTTGCTCAGAATTCTTATATTCATCGGGGAAAACAACTTGCCTATCTTTATACCATTGCCCGTAACTTGTGTATTGATTATTATAGGCGGCAGAAAACAGAAGAATTTAAAGAAGAAATGGTTTCTGGATCTTATTTTGTCAATGGAAAACAACAAAATAATACAAAAATAACAGCAAATCCTATGGAGAAGGTGGAGGAATCTCTTTCTTTGCAAATGGCAGTAGAAAAACTTCCCAAAGAAATGCAGGAAGTAATATTACTCCGATATGTAAATGAACTTTCTGTAAAAGAAATCTGTGAAATTACTGGTCTATCAAGAAGCAGTGAATACAGAATGGAAAAGGAAGCCTTACAACGATTAAAAAAATGGCTATAAGATTGCTTTTATGATTACTTACCATTATGGCAGCCTTATCAAGTGAAAAGATAAAGAAATATCCTAAAGAGAGAAGGAGGAATTGTTTTGTATTCTAAGATAAAAAAAGAACTAAAACAGTTGTATCAGGAACCACAACCTAAAAGAAAGGAAGAATTTTTAAAAGAATTTATGTATCCAAAAATGACTCCTTTAGAAGTAGTTATAACTCAGATTAGTTATATTCACAAATATATATGGATTCTATCTGTGTTTTTGGTGTTTGGAATTGTTATCTTAACAAAATTTTTCTTGTGGAAGAGCACAACCTATGATTTGTTGTATAGTTTATCTGCAGTTATGCCAATATTAGCAGTGCTAGTGATAACAGAAACGTTTCGTTCTAGTGTTTATGGAATGGCAGAATTAGAAATGACAACAAAATACAATCTTCCTCAGATTATATTAATAAGAATGGGTGCAATAGGAATGACAGATTTATGTTTGATAGTCTCTACAATACCTTTTGTGATACAACAGGGAACCATAGGTTTTATGCAAGTAGCTATTTACCTTATGGTACCATATTTATGCACTTGTGTTTTGATGCTTCAAATTGAAAAAAGAGAAAGAGGAAAGGAGGCAACTTGGTATGGTATCCTTTGTGGATTCTTTCTATTTGGGCTTAATATTTTAACCAAAGGAATCCAAGAAATTATTTACAATAATCATACTTTTTATATTTGGTTGATTGTATTTATTGTTTTTGTAGGAATATTGGTAAAACAAATCTGGAGTATTTTACATAAAATGGAGGAATGGAAATGGAGCTTATCTTTGACCAAGTAACAAAACAGTATAAAAATAAAATAGCAGTAGATCGGGTGTCACTTTCACTGAAACAAGGAGTGTATGGATTATTAGGAGCAAATGGAGCTGGAAAAACTACGTTGATGCGTATGATGTGTGGAGTGTTAAGAGCAGATAGTGGAGAGATATTTTATAATGGTATTAAGGTAGAAGAAGAAAGATATCGTGATATCTTGGGATATCTTCCCCAAGAATTTGGATATTATCCAGAATTTACAGCAATGGATTTTCTAATGTATTTGTCTTCTTTGAAAGGAATACCCAAAAAACAAGCCAAAGAAAAAGCGAGAGAGCTTTTAGAACTAGTGGGCCTTACACAGGTAGAGAAAAAGCGAATCAAAACTTTTTCTGGTGGAATGAAACAACGGATTGGAATTGCACAAGCACTTCTAAATAATCCACAAGTTCTTGTGCTGGATGAGCCAACGGCTGGACTAGACCCCAAAGAACGTGTAAAGTTTCGAAATCTAATTTCTAGTCTTGGAAAAGATAGAATTGTACTTTTGTCTACCCATATTGTTTCTGATATTGAGCATATTGCAGATATTATTTTATTGATGAAAGATGGAAATATTATTCATAAAGGCAGTTTGGAAGAAATTATAACCGTTATAAATGGAAAAGTATGGGAATGTACCGTGAGTAATCAGGAAGCAGAAATTTTGATAACAAAATATCCTATATTAAATAGTAGACAAGAAAAAGAAGGTACTTTTTTGCGTCTTGTATGTGAGGAAAGACCAACAGAAACTGCCAGAAATGTCAAGGCTGAATTAGAGGATTTGTATCTTTATTATTTTAATTAAGGGATGATATCTAAATTAGATGATTTTGAAAGGAGATAGTAAATTTTGAGAGAATTAGTAAATTTAATAGGATATGAGTATAAGAAAATATTTCAGCGCCGTTCTACATGGATTGCATTAATGGTTGTATTGGTATTAACACTCTTTGGTGGTTTTGGAACACTTTTAGGAGATGTTTATGTAGAGGGAGTAAAAGCAGAAAGTTATTATACTATCATGAAAAAAGAGCGGAAGGCTTTGGAAAAAATGGAAGGAGAGAAATTGAATCAACTCTTTTTCGAGAAAGTTCAAAAAAAGGCAGAGGAAATTTATAAAGATAAGAGTAATCCTTTTCAAGAAGATGGAAGTTGGACAGCAGAGGGATGGAAACAGTATTGTAAGTTTGATATTCCATATGGCCATATTTCTGATTTATGTACAGTTATGGAAAAGGATATTTCAACGATAAAGGAAGAGGATTTTTACAAAGAGAGAACAAAATTTTTAAAAGATAATTATAAAGGAGAAGGGCTTACAGATGGGGAAATTCAATTTCATATAAAAGAAAATCAGCAGATAGAGACCCCTTTTTCTTATGGAAATATGCATGGTTTTGATAGGTATTTTACTTTACAATATATGACAGGAATGTTTTTAGCTTTTGCAATAGCAATCTGCCTTGCACCTATGTTTGCAGGGGAATATACTAGCAACATGGATTCTTTGGTACTTTCCTCACGTTTTGGGAAAAATAAACTGATATGGGCTAAATTAATAACAGGAGTTAGCTTTTCTGTGTTATGTGCAATTTTTATTTTTGGGATTTCTATCTTAGAGATAGGAAACATTTATGGATTAAGTGGCTGGAAACTTCCCATACAGGTTAGCTATACTGGTTTTTATTTAAGTCTTCCTGTTCATATGCTTGAAATGTTAGGAATTGGAGTAGGGTGTGGAATTTTGGCAACAGGTATGATTGCAGCAGTTGTTATGTTTTGTTCCGCAAAAATGAAATCTTCTTTTGGAGTTATTATTATAAGTTTTATTTTTATTTTTGTTCCTGTTTTGTGTATCAATGCAGTGATAGGAATCCGTTTTTTATATCTTTTTGTCAGTAGTATGCCTACTTCTATGATGTATCCTTGGGGAACCGTAGCAGATCAGCTTTTACATATTGGAGACCATTATTTTTATCTTTTCCAAATAATTCCTATCTTATATATTTTGCTCATATTAGGATTGGCATTGTGGAGTTATCACAGTTTTAAAAATCATCAAATAGCATGAGCAGCTTTGCGAAAGAAAAACAGACCAATAGCAAAAATTATTACAATAGAACCAACACCTAGACTGGTACTACCAGAAAGTTGAGTAGTTGCACTTACTAACATAGTGCCTAGAAAGGAGGCACCCTTTCCAAAGATGTCTAAAATGCCAAAATATTCCCCAGATTTTTCTGGTGGAATAATTTTGGCAAAATAAGAGCGTGATAATGCCTGAATACCACCTTGAAACATTCCTACACAAATAGCAAGAAACCAAAATTCTAATTGACTGTCTAACTGTAAAGAAAAAAGAGCAATCAATAAATAGGCTGTAATACAAAGTGTAATCAGCTTTTCAGTAGGAAATTTTTGAGATAGATATCCAAAAATAATAGAACAAGGAAAAGCTACAATCTGTGTTGTCAACAGCGCAAGAAGTAAACTGCTGCTAGTAAGTCCCAAGGATTTTCCATAGGAGGTTGCCATTTCCATAATGGTATATACACCATCAATATAAAAGAAAAAAGAAATTAAAAAGAAACACACATGTTTTTCTTGGCGTATATGTTTTAAGGTATTCCATAGTTTCCCAAAACTATCCGTTAGAAGAGAAGATTCTTGATTAGAAAAGTAAACCTGTTTATATTTTTTTAATAGTGGAAATGAGAAAAAGAGCCACCACAAGGCAATTAATAAAAAGGCAATTATAATTGCAGAAGAAAAGGAAATCTCTAGCGCTTCATAACCTAATACAAAAATAAGACTTAAGACAAAGGGAATACAACTTCCAATATATCCCCAAGCGAAGCCTTGAGAAGAAACCATATCCATGCGTTCTATAGTAGAAACATCTGTGAGCATAGAGTCATAGAAAATTAAACTAATAGAATAAGAGAATTTTGCAAAAATAAAAATAATTAAAAATAGTAACCATTGAGAACAAAATCCTAAAAGAGCACAACTAAAGGTTCCTATTACTAGAAAGGCAAGAAAAAAGGGTTTTTTATAATTTTTTCTATCTGTTATTGTTCCCATAATAGGACCCAACAATGCCACGATAAGAGTGGAAACACTAGCAGCATACCCCCAATAAGCAAGATATTGAGTTTCTGAAAGGTTTGCAAGCTCTGTTAAATAATTAAAATAAATTGGGATAATTGTGGATACCATTAAAATAAACGCAGAATTACCCACATCATATAAAATCCATTGTTTTTCTAATTTTGTTAGTTTCATTTTTATAAATCTCTCCTTTATTGTTAAGTTTGTTCAGAATTTTAAGTTATATTCTGTATTTTTAATTTTAGATAGAACAATTCTTATAAAAAAAATGGTATAAAATTGTAAAAAGTAGTATATAATAATATTAATTACCTTAAAAATGAAAATAAAAAATTTGACAATTAGAAAATAATGGAATATAATAAAATTATCAGCGCGGGATGGAGCAGTCTGGAAGCTCGTCGGGCTCATAACCCGAAGGTCGCAGGTTCAAATCCTGCTCCCGCAACTAGAGCATTACTGAAAAGGTTCTAAGAACCTTGCAGTGGTGCTTTTTTATTTCATAGGAAAGACTGTGTTACTGCGAAGTGTTAAAGTATATGTTTTTCCCATGAAATAAAAATATGCTGCGCACTCGCACAAAAGGTAACTATTGTTTTACAATTGTGCTCGGCGCGCCAAAGTGTGCAATCTTCTTATGATTGAGTAGTTAGAGGAACTTAGGTGGGCTTGCCCACTTTGTTCTTTCATAGGAAAGAATATGTTACTGCGAAGTGTTAAAGTATATGTTTTTCCTATGAAAGAACAAATAGGATATATAAAAAAATAAAATAATATAAGCATTTGCGCAGAGAGAAGAATATATTATAGAGGAATAGAAAATATTCTTTTTAAAGATGTAAAGAAGGATTGTTGTATTTTGAAAGAAGAAATATTATAATTTTAAAAGTATGTTATAAATAATAAATAAAGGGAAAGGATTAAGTATTATGGTTTATGAAAATATATTAGAGGCAATGGGAAATACACCATTGATACGCTTAAATCATATGACAGATAAAGCAGATGCAGAGGTTTTGGTAAAATTTGAAGGATTGAATGTAGGAGGTTCTATTAAGACGCGAACTGCATATAATATGATTTTAGAAGCAGAAAAACAGGGATTCATTAAAGAAGACACTATTATTGTAGAACCTACCAGTGGCAATCAGGGGATTGGATTGGCACTGGTAGGAGCTGTGCGTGGGTATCAAACAAAAATTATTATGCCTGATTCTGTCAGTGAGGAACGGCGTAAGTTAGTAGAACATTATGGGGCAGAGGTAATTTTAATTCATGATGCAGGAAATATTGGAGCATGTATTGAAGAATGTTTAGAAACAGCACTGTCTATGGCAAAAGCAGATACACGTGTGTTTGTACCACAGCAATTTGAGAATCCAGCCAATCCAGCTGTACATAGGTCACAGACTGGACTTGAAATTCTTGCTCAAGTAGATGGACCTATTCATGGTTTTTGTTCTGGCATTGGTACAGGAGGCACTATTACTGGTGTAGGTGAAACCATAAAAGAACAAAACCCAGATATTGAAATTTGGGCAGTAGAACCAGAACATGCAGCAATTTTATCTGGTGGTTCCATAGGAACACATTTGCAGATGGGAATTGGGGATGGTGTTATTCCACAAATTTTAAATCAACAAATTTATAATGAAGTTTGTATTATTACAGATGATGAGGCACTTACTACCTCAAAAAGGCTAGCAGCACAGGAAGGGATTATGTGTGGAATATCAAGTGGAACCAATGTTGCAGCTGCTTTGAAGTTAGCGAAGAAACTTGGAAAAGGAAAAACGGTTGTTACTATATTACCAGACACAGCAGAAAGGTATTTTTCCACCCCATTGTTTGAAGACTAAGAAAATACACTTCCAACAGCTTTTAAACTATTTGCCAAATCTTCTCGATAGTCAGAATCTTTTGGGTTTAAACTATTGATGACACAACCAAAACTATTAAGATTTCCAGTAGCATGAATGTATTTCCAATTGCCAAGGTAAAGTGCTACATGTCCTGGGAAATACAAAAGATCAGCAGGTCTTATCTTAGAAAAAGGAATCTCTTGAATAGGATAACCATCTACAATAGCTGCATCTCTATAAATAAAAATGCCACACATATAATAACTCATAAAAGTTAGTCCAGAGCAATCAATACCAGCATGGGTTTTTCCACTCCATCGGTATTGTGTGCCAAGGTATGACATAGCATAATTGATAATAGCAGAGCGGAGTTGTGTCTCATTCTGTTCTATATCCTTTGAGGATAAAAGGGAAATAGAAGGAATATATCCACAAATCCCTTCTGCTGTTTTTATTTTTTGCCAACCATTGTCTGAAGGAGCATAGAGTAAAACAGTACTTCCCATAAAAAGAGTAGACAAGAGTTCTGCTTGCACACGAGGTTCTTTTAAGACATCTGTCATCCCTTTGCAAAGAATAGCAGGGAATGGAAAAGTTTTATTTTCAATTGGGTCAATAGTTTTGATAAAGTCTTTGTTGGAGGTTAAATTAATAGTCTTGATAAAGTTTTTGTCAGAAATTCCATTGATGGTTCTAAAAGAACCTTCGCTGTCTATCCAGTAAGTATTCCATAAAAGGAATTCTTCTTGAGAAATATCACAAATAGCAGCAGAGTTTAGCCATCCACTATATCCATAGTGAGTGATAATTTTTGAATAATTGTTACACTGCTGTTGCACCAAAACAGTCCAACCAGATAAAAGTTCATCAGAAATATTTTTTCCAACAGTGCAACCATTTTCTATGATTATAGTTTCATATAAAAATGTACTTGGGAGAGTAATAATGGCTGTATGCATAAGAGTCCTTTCTTTTATAATATTTTAAAAATTGTAATTATATTAAAAATCAAAGATTTTTATAATAATTCTTTATAAAAGTTTAGTACATTCTGAAAAAAAATCTTTTCGATTTCACTTTCATGAAATCCTATGTTTTTTAGTTCTTGTTCTAGTAATCCCATAGAACTGCAATTTTTCAATTCTAATTTATCATCTATTCCATCAAAATCAGAACCAAGCCCTATACAAGATATGCCACCTATATTTGAGATATGTCTTATATGAGTTGCAATATCTTTTACATAACTAAAATAATAGTCGGATTTATTGGGCGTATTAGAGAGAAAAGGTCCATAATAATTGACTCCAATCACACCCCCTTTTTTTGCAATGGAATGGATGAGTTCATCTGGTAAATTGCGACCACGAGGACAGAGGGCGCGAGCATTGGAATGACTAGCACAAAATGGTTTCTTGGCAAAGTCACAAACATCTTGAATTCCTGAATCTGATAAATGGGAAACATCAGGAATCATTCCAAGATGCTCCATTTGTTCTAGAAATTCTATCCCTAAAGTAGTTAAACCTTGGGGAGGGGAAAGATATTTTTTTGCGGGTTCAGCGGGAAATCCCAAACAATTGGAATAATTCCAAGTAAAAGTCATCATTCTTATGCCAAGAAGATAAAATTCTTTTAATTTTTCTAAGCTGCCTTCACATGTTTCTCCTTCTTCTAAAGTCATCAAAGCCGACATTTTTCCCTGTTGTTTGTTTGCTATAATTTCTTCATAAGTAGTGACAGGGGCAATGATATCTGAATTTCTTTGCATTTCTTCCTGAAAGATAGCAATTTGTTTTTTACAGTCTTTGTATGGAGTTTTTGTTTTTCCAAGGTCTAGAAACATTGCAAAATTTTGAAGTAAATATCCAGATTGTTTCATTTTTTCTAAATCAAGTTGAAATGTATTGTTGCGAAGAGATACTTGTGTTCCCAGTTGTCTTTGTTGGTAGATAAGAGAAATCGTATCACAGTGCATATCAATAATTTGCATAATTTCCTCCATTCTGTGCATTTTTCAGCACAAGTAGGTAGTAGTGATTGAAAGAATGAACAAATTCTTTCAATCTTTCCTCCATTCTATATGTTTTTTAGCATATCATAGTATTTATATGATAAAAATACAATTTTTTGAAGTACTTTACAAAGATATTTCATTGTATTTATAAGGAAAATAGGTTGCATAAATTTTATGATAGTAGAGCTTTTTTGTGTTAAGACCAGATAAGATGATAGGTTTTTTGTGTGTTATAAAGCAAAAATAGGATAATAAGTTTTTAGATAAAGTAAGTTTAAATATTTGGAAAAGATTGTAAGATTATCGTAAGATAATAGTATGATTGATTTAAGAAATGTAATATAAAATGTAAAATAACAAATAGAACTAGCTAGTTGTTTAAAGTTAATCGTATTCAGATCTATGATTCAAGATGACCTTAACATAGAGGAAGGAAGAGAAGAAATTGGAAAATTTAATTAAAGTACAGGATTTATGTAAGATTTATAATCCTGGTGAGAATGAAGTGCGTGCACTAGATAAAGTAAATTTGGAAATTAATAGAGGAGAGTTTATTGCAATTATTGGGCATTCTGGTTCTGGTAAATCTACACTAATGAATATGTTGGGATGTTTGGATATACCTACGTCTGGTTCTTATTATTTAAATGGAAAAGATGTATCTGCAATGAATGACAATCAACTTTCAGAGATACGAAATGAAGAAATTGGATTTATTTTCCAAGGTTTTAATTTGATTGCCAATTTAAATGCCATAGAAAATGTAGAATTGCCATTGATCTATCGAGGGATTGGAAGAAGTGAAAGAAATCGGTTGGCGAGGGAAGCTCTAATAAAAGTTGGATTAGAAAAAAGAATGCATCATAGACCTTCAGAGATGTCAGGGGGACAACAACAAAGAGTTGCCATTGCACGGGCAATTGCAGCAGAACCACCTGTGATTCTTGCGGATGAACCAACAGGAAATTTGGATTCCTCTTCTACACAAGAAATTATGGATATTTTAAAAGAATTACATAATGCTGGAAGAAGCGTAATTTTAATTACACATGATGATGATATTGCTGAGCAAACAAAAAGAGTAATTAGAATTTTGGATGGTAAAATTGTGGAAGATTATTATAATAATTGATGTTTTTCATGTCTAATGATTTATGCCTTATGACATGTCGAATGACATAATAGGTATCCAAAGATGGCTATAAAGGAAATATGGTTGTAAAACAGGAGGAGCAAATAATGAAGAAAAAAATATTAAAAGTTTTAATTCCAAGGAAGAAGAAAGAAACATCAAAAGTTGCAATTCCAAGGAAGAAGAAAAAGATATTAAAAGTTGTAATCCCCATTGTTGTTGTGGTTGGATTGGTAGGAACTATTACAGTGAAAAATGCTGAAAGTGCTGCAAAAGCAGTAATAGAAGCAATGAAAGTAGAAGCAATCACTGTAGAAAAAGGTGATGTGTCCCAAATAATAGAAACAAATGGAGTGGTAGTAAGTGGGGAACAAAAAACAATATTTTCTCCAGTGAATGCAAAGATAGAACTTGCAGATTTCCAGGCAGGTGATTTAGTGAAAGAAGGGCAAAAACTGATTACGTTTAACTTAAAGGATTTAGAGGAACAAAATCAGAAAGCAGAGCTTACCATAAAAGCAAATGAACTAGGATATCAAGATACACTAAATAAATCCTATGAGGCAGCAGCAAGGCAGGCAGAGGCAAGAAGTCAGGTAGATTCTTTACAGTCGCAGGTAGATGCAAAGAGACAAGAAGCAGCAGATTTGACAGCTGCAATTGCGGGAGATGCGCAAGCACAAGCAGAAGCTGCACAAAGGCAAATGGGTGAAGTGAATGTTCAAATAGAAAGCTTACAAAAAGATTTAGAAAAAGCCTTAAAAACGTTAGATAAGCTAAAAGTAAAGTATGATAAGGCTGTAGAGGAACAGCAAATAGCGCAGGTAAATTTTGATGCAGCCGCCGCCTCTGGAGAAACAGAGGAATTAGAAAAAGCAAGAGAAGCGTTAAATAAAGCCAATGCAAAGGTTACAGAGACAGAACGTGCATATCAAGCCCAGAAAGAAATTACAGATAATTTAAATAATCAGATTGTGGAATTACAAACTTCCTTGGGTGAAATTGGAACGAACAACGGAACGAATGCTGAGTTACAGCAACGTCTAGAAACAGTTCAAGCGGAATTGGCGCAATTAGAAGGAAATTTGGAAAGTCAAAGAGTAATTGCAGAAACAGATGCAGGAACTTTAAGTAATGAAGCAAGAGCACAGATGCAGGCAAATAATAATCTTGCAGAATTAGAGAGTAAATCTTTAGAAGAGTTAATTGAAGCTGGAAAACAAGGAGTTTCTGCTGAATTTAATGGAGTAATTTCAGAAAAACAGGTGTTAGAAGGTGCTTTGGTATCACAGGGAATGCAGTTGTTTACTTTGCAAAGTATTGATAATGTAAATGTAGAGATAACTTTGTCCAAAAATGTATATGATAAAGTAAAGGAAGGACAAAAGGCAGAAATTATTTTAGCTGGAAATAACTATAAGGGAACCGTAAGCAGAATTAGCCGGATTGCTATGGATGGAATTGCTGGAAGTAATCAGGCTGCTGTATCTTCTGCATCGATTAAGGCAACTGTGCACATTGATAATCCAGATAATAATATTTTCTTAGGTGTGGATGCTAAAGTGAAAATTTTAGCAGCAGAAGCAAAAGATGTAGTAATCCTTCCCACAGAGGCAATAAATATAGGAAAAGATGGAACTTTTTGTTGGATATGCCAAGATGGATTATTGAAAAAACAAGCAATTACAACAGGTGTGACTTCTGATGAATGTGCAGAAATTACAGAGGGGATTGAAGCAGGAGAGCAAGTAATTGCCGACCCAGAAAATCATGAAGAAGGAGATAAAATTTTAATTACAGAAAGTAATATAGAAGAATAAAATTATAAGGGATAAAATAGGAAATGTGCTAGAAGCTATAAAAAAAGCATGATAAAAGGAAAGATAAAGGAAGTATGAAATGGGAAATGCGATAGAATATGTAAAAATGGCATTGAAAAATATTATTGCCAATAAAGGTCGGTCTTTTTTGACCATGTTAGGTATTATTATTGGAATTGCTTCTGTGATTATGGTAATGTCTGTGGGAGATGGAACAGCAAATGCTATGAATTCAGAAGTTGCAAACTTTGGAACAGGGCAGATTACAATCTACTGTAGTGAGGATGCAGTAAATATGCAAGAATGGATTACACCAGAAGATTTGCAGGCCCTTCAAGAGAGGATTGAAGGTGTAGATGGAGCTACACCAAATGATAGTTCTTCTGGTAGTACCATAACAGGAAAGGGAGAATTTTCATTAAGTTTAAATGGTGGTACAGAAGCAATGCAGAAGGCCTTAAATTACAATATAAAGCGTGGTTCTTATTTTACAGCAATTGATGTAGAAGAAGGAAATCGGGTTTGTGTGCTTACAGACAGCGATGCAAAACGTTTATTTGGATCTGATGATGTAATTGGGATGGATATTGAAGTAACTATCAATAATATTAGCAATAATTATCGTATTGTAGGTGTAACACAACAGAAAGAAAATAGTGGTTTTGTCAGTTATACATATGAAGGAATGCCTGTGACATTAGAGGTACCTTATACTTCATTTTTGAGCTTTGGATGGGAAAGTGACTCTTTCTATTCGGTCACAGTATTTGCCAATGATAAGGCGAGTGGTGAAGAAGTGGCAAGAGATATTGTTCATCTTATGGAATCTAGACATCAATGTGCAGGAGAAAATTATTATCAAATACAAAGTTTTCAGGATATAGTTTCAGAGTTAAATGGCATGTTAGCTATTGTAACTACATTTATTTCATGTGTGGCAGCCATTTCTTTAATTGTTGGTGGAATTGGTGTAATGAATATTATGTTAGTATCTGTAACAGAACGCACCAGAGAAATTGGAATAAGAAAATCTCTTGGAGCAAAAACATCTTCTATTTTAATGCAATTTTTAGCAGAAGCAGCAATTCTCACAATTGTAGGAGGAATCATTGGTATTTTGTTTGGACTTTTAGGTGCAGTAGGGGCTTGTAAATTGATGACTATTTCTATGGGAAGTGTGATTCATCCTGGGATTCAGGTAAGTACCATCTTAGGAGCAACGTTCTTTTCTTGTGGAATAGGCGTATTTTTTGGAATTTATCCAGCAAGGAAAGCCGCTAAATTAAGTCCTATTGAAGCCTTGCGAAGAAATTAATGTGACGTTTCTCTATGGGGCATAAACTCCTAATTTAATATTTATGCTCAACAGAGAAAGACAATAGAAATAGGACAAAAAAACCACCATTATTTTATGTATCAAGGAAAAGCAAAAGAAATTAGAGTATTGACAAAAATGTTATTGCTCTAATTTTTTTTGTATAGTTTTTTAATGCTATTGACATAGGCATTTGTTTGGAATATAATAAAAACAGATGTTTTAATACATATGTTTTAAAACGACTATTTTAGATTAGGGAGGATATTATATGCCACCAAAAGCAAAATTTACACGGGACAAAATTATACAAGCTGGACTAAATATTATAAGAGAAAATGGAGTGGAGGCTTTATCTGCCAGAGCATTAGGTGCAAAATTGGGTAGTTCGGCAAGACCTATTTTTACAGTATTTGAAAGTATGGAAGAAGTGCAAGCGGAAATTAAAAAATCTGCAAAATCAATTTATGCAGAATATGTCAAAAAAGGTTTAGAGCAAGAATTAGCGTTTAAAGGTGTAGGCACACAGTATATCCTTTTTGCAATTCAAGAGCCAAAATTATTTCAATTACTTTTTATGTTTGAGCAAAAGCAAAGTCCCGCAGTTGTCAATGTATTGCCCATGATAGATGATAATTATAAAGATATTTTATTGTCTGTGCAAAATGGATATCATTTGTCCGAGAATAAGGCAGAACAGTTATACCGCCACTTGTGGATTTACACACATGGAATAGCAGTACTTTGTGCAACAAATATGTGTGTATTTACCACAGAAGAAATAAGTAAGATGATTGCGCAAGTATTCAAAGGGATACTGAAAGAAATGAAGGAAGATACTTTATAAAAAATGTTAAACTTTAATAACCCCCTATGTGGGAGAAAGAAAAGTTTCTATCAAATATAATAACACCAGCGATAAATAATTGATAACTGTTTGAGAATGAAACAGGGCGAAACGTTGGGATTGGAGGAAAAAATGAATAAGAAAAAATGGATAAGTATAGTGTCGATTTATTCGATAATATATATGGTAATAACATTGTTAAATAGTATTTTATATCTTGGGAATGGTATTTATGAAGATCCAAGCGGTAATTGGCATGAATTAGATAGGGCTATGATACTTTTGATTGGGATTGCAACTTTTGAGTTGTGTACTAATTTGCCGATTAAGCCTTTGATTTTTAGATATATGATTGCATATGTGCCATCTCAATTATTAGCATTTACATATGTCTGGTTTAGCGGATTAAGGGAAGAATTAGCAAAAACAGCATATAGAGACATTTGGATTAACTTTACGAGCCTTTTTATACTATTATGTATTGTCAACACTATTATTAGTGTTTATAAGAAAAAAAGGAATACAGCTTTTTAAAGATAATAAGTAGCGTTGTGTAAAAAATTGAATCATAGTTGTGCTTATGGTGCAATGTAGAAAACGCAGGAAACCTTTTCTTGATTTCCTGTGTTTTTATTCTATAGGAAATACTATGTCACCCGAAAGCAGGAAAGTATCTTCCTATAGAACAAACTTATCTGCTGATACACCTTCTGTGGGGGAAAAGAAGGTATACGACCATAACAAAACGATACAACACATTAATCCTTTTGATATCACAAAGTGTATTTTATTTCTTTTCACATATTGGCACAATTTTTTTGTGTGCTTTCAGTTTCTTTATAGCCCAATTATAATGGCTGGATGTAACACTGATGAAATAGGAACCTAAAGTACTTCTGCCAACCCATTTATAAATTCCTTTAGAAAACAATTCTTCATTGGAAAAGCATTCTACTAACTTCATAATTTCTACATGGGATTTTTGAAACATATTCTTTGCATTGTCTAATGATGTATTTTGATGTTTTTTCCAAAATTCTACATTCATATTTCCATAAGTTTTCCAGTTATAAGGTTGAGGTATAAATGGTTTGCTATCACCCTTTTGATTTGAATGCACCCAGTTAAGTAAAAGCTGATGCCATTCATAGAGATGGATGTAAATATCACGGAGATTTTTATCTCTTTTCCAATGAGCTTCTTTCTTCTTCTCATCACTTGAAAAATCAAAAGGTGTTGATAGTTCTTTTTCTGTCAATCCAAAAATAAGAACGTTTAGTTTTTCATAGTTTTCAGTTACTGTGGTTAATAAATCTGTTTTGGTTGTTGGTCTACTCATGTTTATATTTCCTTTCTTTTATATAATAGAAAACATGTATTGTTATTTTTCTATTTTCATATCTTCATAATAATAGAAAATTTGTATTGCTATTTTCCTATTTTCATATCTTCATAATAATAGAAAATTTGTATTGCTATTTTCCTAAATCAAAAAACTTTTCTTATATTTTATCAAAATAATACTGACATCTTATGTCAAGGTTTATATTTTTCATATATCAATCTTGCCTGTTCTGCCAAGATATTTTTTAGATAGGTAGGTGAAAGTATATCTACCTGTGTTCCAAATGACAATAAAAAACTTATTAACCACTCATCTTCAGGCATTCTAGCAGAAACAATGAAATCGCCATTTTCTTGTTGCTGTATTTGTGTTTTATCAAACTCATCATATATACGGTATGCCATTTCTTGGGGAAAACGAAGTGTAATTTGAGTATATGCTCCCTCAGAATTTTCAATTAGCTTGGGGTAATTTGAAAGAGAAAAATTCTTGTTTAAAATTTCTAAATCTAAAATACGATTTAATTTGAAGATCCGCCAGTCTTGTTTTTCTGTGCAAAATGCTTTCAAATACCATGCATTTGCTTTGTAAACAAGTTTATAGGGTTGTATGATTCTTTCACTTATAGCCTTGTAGGAACTTGCATAATAAATTTTAACATTTTTACAATGGATTACTGCTGATTTTAGCAGTTCAAATTTTTCATTATCAAATTCTTTATTCCCCCATCTAGAAAAATCCACTTCAAGCCAATGATCTGAATTGAGATGAAACATGGCAGAAAGTTTCTGTAGTGTTTGGTTGTTGCTCATATTTTGGATAGTATTTATACTCTGTAAAGCTATAAGAATTTCCTGTTTCTCTTGTTCCGACAATATGACTTTATCCAAAACAAAATCATTCATCAAATAAATACCACCATTTCTGCCTGGTTCTGTATAGATAGGGATACCTGCTCCACTGAGAGAGTCAATATCTCTGTAAATTGTTCTAA
>CAJUHG010000067.1 GCA_910586005.1 uncultured Lachnospiraceae bacterium
GCGGTCTTGGTTTTAGAGGTTCAAGGAAATCTACTCCATATGCTGCACAGATGGCGGCAGAAACAGCAACAAAAGCAGCTCTGATACATGGTTTAAAAACAGTAGATGTTATGGTAAAAGGACCTGGTTCTGGAAGAGAAGCTGCGATTCGTGCACTTCAGGCATGTGGTCTTGAAGTAACAAGTATTAAAGATGTTACTCCAGTACCTCATAATGGATGTCGTCCACCAAAACGTAGAAGAGTCTAATTTAGGAGGTATAGGTTAAGATGGCAATAAATAGAGTTCCAGTTCTTAAGAGATGCAGATCCCTTGGTTTAGATCCAATTTATTTGGGAATAGATAAGAAGTCTAATAGACAGTTAAAAAGAGCAAATAGAAAAATATCTGAATATGGACTTCAATTAAGAGAAAAACAGAAAGCAAAATTTATCTATGGTGTATTAGAAAAACCTTTCCATAACTACTATCTAAAGGCAGATAGAATGAAAGGAATGACAGGTGAAAACCTGATGATTATTCTAGAGACTAGATTAGATAATGTGGTATATCGTTTGGGAATGGCAAGAACTAGAAAAGAAGCAAGACAGATTGTAGATCATAAACATATATTAGTAAATGGGAAACAAGTGAATATTCCTTCTTATTTAGTAAAAGCTGGAGATACAATTGAAATTAAAGAAAAATGCAAAAGTTCTCAGAGATACAAAGCTATCCTTGAAGTAACTGCTGGAAGATTAGTACCTGAATGGTTAGAAGCTGATCAAGAAAATTTAAAAGGTACTGTAAAGGAATTACCAAATAGAGAGGTAATTGATGTTCCAGTTGATGAAATGCTTATCGTCGAATTATATTCTAAATAATAATTAACAAGCAACGATACCCGAAAAGGAGGGACTTTGTAGTGTTCGATTTTGAAAAACCGAAAATTGAAATTTCTCAAATTTCAGAAGACAAAAAATACGGCAGATTTGTTGTAGAGCCTCTGGAACGGGGCTATGGTACTACACTCGGCAACTCTTTGCGGAGGATTATGCTTTCTTCCCTGCCGGGCGCAGCAGTCAGTCAGGTAAAAATCGAAAGTGTTTTGCATGAATTCAGTTCCATCCCCGGTGTAAAGGAAGATGTGACTGAGATTATTATGAACATCAAGAATCTGGCATTAAAAAACACCAGCCCAACAAACGAGTCTAAAGTTGCTTACATTGAATTTGAAGGCGAAGGCGTAGTTACAGCAGCAGATATTCAAGTTGATCCAGATATTCAGGTGCTAAATCCAGAGTTAGTAATTGCCCATTTAAATGGTGGTGTAGATTCTAGACTGTATATGGAATTAACGATTACAAAGGGAAGAGGATATGTAAGTTCTGATAAGAATAAAAGTGAAGATGTACCCATTGGAGTAATTGCAATTGATTCCATTTATACCCCAGTAGAACGTGTAAATCTTACCATAGAGAATACGCGTGTGGGACAAATTACTGACTATGATAAACTTACTTTGGATGTGTATACAAATGGTACTTTAGAACCAGATGAAGCAGTCAGTTTGGCAGCAAAAGTCTTAAGTGAGCATTTAAATCTTTTTATTGATTTATCTGAAAATGCAAGAACAGCAGAAGTTATGATTGAGAAAGAAGATAATGCAAAAGAAAAAGTTCTTGAAATGAATATTGATGAACTCGAGTTATCTGTTCGTTCTTATAACTGCTTAAAGAGAGCAGGTATCAATACAGTAGAAGAATTGACAAATAGAACACCAGAAGATATGATGAAAGTTCGTAACCTTGGACGTAAATCTTTAGAAGAAGTATTAGCCAAGCTGAAAGAGCTAGGCTTACAATTAAATCCAGGGGAAGAATAGAAGATGAAATGGATAAATTGTTTGTTCAAGTAATATAAGAAAGACAGGGTTTATAAGACCAAAAGGCGAAGCCCTGTTAGTATAATCATAATATTCGATAAGTAAGACCAAAGGGCGTTGTCGGGTATTCCGCAAATGGAGGATTATTGAAATGGCAAAATATAGAAAATTAGGAAGAACTTCTGATCAAAGAAAAGCTTTAATTAGAAATCAAGTAACAGCTTTGTTGTATAATGGTAAAATTGTTACTACAGAAGCGAAAGCGAAAGAAATCAGAAAAGTTGCAGAAGGATTAATTGCTTTAGCTGTAAAAGAAAAGGATAACTTTGAAGAAGTTACTGTAACAGCTAAGGTTGCGCGTAAAGATAGTAATGGGAAAAGAGTAAAAGAAGTTGTAGATGGTAAGAAAGTTACAGTATATGATGAAGTAGAAAAGAAGATTAAAAAAGATCTTCCTTCTCGTTTACATGCAAGACGTCAGATGAACAAAGTATTATATTCTGTAAAGTCTGTACCAACAGAAAATGCAGGAAAGAAGAGAAATACCAAAAAAATTGATGTTGCTGCCAAATTATTTGATGAAATTGCTCCAAAATATGTAGATCGAAATGGTGGATATACCAGAATTGTAAAAATTGGTCAGCGAAAAGGTGATGGCGCTTTAGAAGTCCTGCTTGAATTAGTATAAGAACCGGAAAGTTACAATATTAAGTGTATCATCTAGGATATCCTATGATGTAGAGTAGGTTATTTGATAAGAGATGAATGAATAAGACCACTAGAAAGAATATTTGAAATGTATTCTTTCTAGTGGTTATTTTTTGTGGAAATGTGACGATGTTATTAATAGAAAAGGGAAAGGATTTCCAAAATCCAATATGCTACAACAAGTGGAGGGAATATTGGATAAGCGCGATATTTATCAAATAATAGAAAATTATTCAAAGTATTGGCAGGTTAGGTTCGCGTGTAAATAAAGTTTCAGGGAGGGAACAAAATGCAAGTGACTAGTTATAATACAAGTGGAGTTTCTACGGTTGGTATGCAAGGAAGCGTATCTACCAATAGTACTAGACGCACATCTCCTACACGAAAAAAAAATGATAAAGTAAAAAAGAAAAAAGTAAAGTATAATCCTCGTGAAATACGAGCAGCTCTTATGTATGCTCATAAGTCTCAAAGCGCAGGACAGGTTCTTTGTCAAGCAAAATCAAAGCTTACTAATCTCCTGAAATGTAAGGGAACTGGACAATATAATGAATCAGAACTTAATAGTGCGATTCTTCATGCAAAAAGGATGGTTCGATGTGCTCAAATGAAAACGCGTAATTTGAAACAAGAAGAACAACTCCAAAAAAGATATGATAAAGAACAAGCAATAGATGAAAAACAACATAAAAATAATATGAAACTTCGGGCCAAACAAAAAGAAGAAAATCTTAAAATAAAAGAAAAGAATGAAAAAATACAAAAGGTTCAAAAGCAGAAAAGGCATGTACAAGAGTTAATGCAAAAACGCCGCATGCATAGGATTTCTGAGAGAGGAAAAATGGATGAGGCAGATTTAGAATATAAAAAAAATATGGATCGTTCTGCTAGAGGTGATGAGTTCGTTAGTGAATATGAAATACCTTTTATTCCTGTAGAAGGTGTAGAATTAGAATTGAGTGAGGGTGGTCTTGAATTAACAGAAGAGCAAATAGAACAACAGATAGAGCGGATGATGGCAGTAGAACTTTCTACAGGAAGTGGAACATCAGATATTGGTGGAGGCATAAGTACAGCAACTACTAGTGGGATATCTATGTCAGGAGGAGATGTTCCTGTGATAGATATAACCATTGGAGGAATATAACAAAGACTTTAATTTTGAGAAAGTCAAGGATAAAAAGACTTTCTCAAGATTAAAAACCTAAAAGAAAAGAATTTTTTAAACAAAAAATAACAAAGGCTTTTTTTATAAGAAAAGATATAAGCTAAAGGCTTTTATCTTGTGTTAAAGGAAGCGTAAATATAAATTCTGTTCCTACTCCTTCTGTGCTAATAACATTAATATTTTCATTATGAACAGAAATAATATCTTTTACAATAGCAAGTCCAAGCCCAGTTCCACGTTTGTCTTTTCCACGAGACAAGTCTGTTTTGTAAAAACGTTCCCATATTTTCTTTATACTATCTTTAGGAATTCCAATCCCAGTATCTTTGATAGAGATAAATACTTTTTCATTTTTTTCTGTTGTTTCTATGATAATACTAGAATCTGGATGACTAAATTTTATAGCATTGTCAATAAGGTTGTAAAGAACCTGTTGAATTTTACTCATATCTGCATATACAAAAGAAGTTTGTCCTGTTAGAATTAATTCAAAGGAAATTTTCTTTTTCTTACAAACACCTTCAAAAGATTGCGCAACCATTTTTATTGTATTATTGATGTCAAAGCTGCTGATATCGAGCATAGTACCTTTCACTCCATATTTATTTAGCTCTAACATACTTTGTGTTAATTTATTTAAACGCTCTGTTTCAAAGAGAATAATATTTAAATATTTATCTTGCATTTCATAAGGAATGGTACCATCCATAATGGCTTCAATATATCCTTTAATAGAAGTTAATGGAGAGCGAAAATCATGAGATACATTTGCAATAAATTTTCGCTGGTCTTCTTCTAAGGTAGAGAGTTCTGTTGACATATAATTTAAGGATGCTGCTAAATATCCAATTTCATCATTTGTATGAATATTAATTTGTGTATCAAAATTTCCCTCTGTATAGTTTTGAGCGGCATAGGTAATTTTTCTAATTGGTATATAAACAGTATAAGTAAATAGTCCTAAAACCACAAAAGCACAGAGAAAAATAATAGCAAGAGTCATATAAGAGATATTTAAAATTCCATCTTTCAGAGCTATTAAATCACTGATAGGTTTATGAATCAACACATATGCCTGTACTTTATAATTTATAGTAATTGGAGAAAAAACAGATAAATGTTCCTCTTGAAAGGTACCAAAAAAATGCCCTGTCTGACTATAACTTGTGCCAAAAGCAGTAATGTCAAATTGTTCTATTTTTCCAGATGGAGCTGATTCTTCCCGAGAATTAATTAGGATATGTCCATTTTTATCAATTACCCAAATATCAATATCTAAATAAGTAGCAATTGCAGTAAATTGTGAGGTTACATCTTCTAGTGTCATAGTACCTCGGTAGTAATTGGCAGCATAACTAGAAGCAATCAAATTAGATTCGCGGTATAAATTTGAGGCAGTGTCTTTTTTTATGTAATTAAATACTAAGTTTGAGGTAAATGTAGCAATGGTAATAAAGCCTAGAATACCAAATACTACATATCCAAGTAATAGTTTTAAATAGAGTGTACGTTTCACTATTTCACCTCAAATTTATAGCCAATACCCCAGACTGTTGCAAGGCTCCAAGAAGTATGGTCTTTGATTTTTTCACGCAGGCGTTTTACATGAACATCTACTGTGCGGGTATCACCAATATATTCATATCCCCAAATATGATCTAACAATTGCTCTCTGGTAAATACTTGATTGGGTGAGGAAGCTAAAAAATATAAAAGTTCTAATTCCTTTGGTGGCATATCTAAAGGTTTTCCATAATAGAGTACAGAATAGTTGGTTTGATTGATAATAAGGTTTGGATATTCTACACATTTAATATCAGAAGCAGAGGTTTCTGGTTTGGAAGGCTGATAACGTCTGAGAACCGCTTTTACCCTTGCAACTAATTCCTTAGAATCAAAAGGCTTCATAATATAATCATCTGCACCAAGTTCTAAGCCAAGTACTTTATCAAAAATTTCTCCCTTTGCAGAGAGCATTATAATAGGTACGTTGGATTTTGTACGTACCTCTCGACACACCTGATAACCATCTATACCAGGAAGCATTAAATCCAGCAGAATTAGGTTGGGCTGGTATTGTTCATATGCAGTAATGGCTTCTGTTCCATCATGAACCATATGTGTATCATAGCACTCTTTTGTTAAATAAAGGGAAATCAGTTCTGCAATATTAACATCATCATCTACGATGAGAATTTTTTGTTTTGTTGTCATAAGAAGCCTCCTTTAGGAAAATAATATTACAATCTTTGATATCTGATAGTATGATGGTTATGAGAAATTCCCTTGATTTATGAAAAGGTTACTATAGTAACACCAGAATCGCCTTCGCCAAATTCTCCCAGACGAAAGGACTGTACATATTTTAAACGTTTTAAATGGTTATGAACAGCTTTTCTGAGCGCACCAGTTCCTTTTCCATGAACAACTCTTACAGAAGGCATATGGGCAAGATATGCATCATCTAAATATTTGTCCAATAAGGCAATCGCTTCATCTGTGGTTTTTCCAATTAAATTAATTTCAGCAGAAATAGAAGCAGATTTGGACATTTTTATTTTTCCAGATCCAGTAGATTTTTTCTTATTTCCAAAGGGAGAAGGGTCTTCTAGTAATACAAGATCTTTGATATTAACTAAAGAACGCAAAATACCCATTTGTACATACAAATCGCCTTTAGCATTCGGAAGCGTGTGAACAGTACCTTTTAAGTTCATACTTAGAACTTTTACAGAATCACCAATACGAAGTTTTTTTGGAATTTTATGATTTGTAGTTTCTTGTTGCTTTTGTGTCATATTTTTTTCCAAATCATTCATTTTACCACGTAGTCTGCTTCGTTCTTGTTCCATTTCCTTGGCTGATGGATTTCCTTGTCCATATTTATTGAAATTTTTGATGGTTTGGTCAGCAACTTCTTTTGCCTCCCGCAAAATAGCATATGCTTCTTCATTTGCCTGACGGATAACTTTATCACGCTGATTATCTAATTTTTCTTGTTTTTCCTCTAACTTGTGTTTTAAGGCTTCAATTTCTTTTTTGTATTGTTCTGTTTCTAATCTCTCATTTTCAATAGTAATTCTACTAGATTCCAAATCAGAAATCAAATCTTCAAAATTCTCATCTTGTTCTGTCATATGATTCTTAGCTTCTTCTATAATATCAGCAGGAAGTCCTAATTTTCCAGAAATGGCAAATGCATTACTTTTTCCAGGAATGCCAATTAACAGTCGATAAGTGGGACTTAAAGTTTCGATAGAAAATTCACAACAAGCATTTTCAACACCTGAAGTAGAAAGGGCAAATACTTTCAATTCGCTATAATGGGTGGTTGCCATAGTGCGTATGCCATAATTGTGAAGTCTTGATAAAATGGATATAGCTAAGGCGGCTCCTTCTGTTGGGTCTGTTCCAGCACATAATTCATCAAAAAGTACTAAGGAATTTTCATTTACATTTTTTAAAATGGAAATAATATTTGTCATATGAGAGGAAAAAGTACTAAGGTTTTGTTCAATACTTTGTTCATCTCCAATGTCTGCAAAAACTTCTTCAAAAATAGAAAGTTCGGAACGGTCATTAGCTGGGATGTGTAAGCCAGCTTGTCCCATTAGAGTAAAAAGGCCTACTGTTTTTAAGGAAACTGTTTTACCACCAGTATTAGGACCTGTAACAATTAGTAAGTCAAAATCATCTCCTAAATGAATATCAATGGGAACTACTTTATGAGAATCTAAAAGGGGATGTCGCCCTTTGCGGATGCGAATACGGTGCTCTAGGTTAAAAATAGGGGCAGTACCATTATATTTCTTAGCAAGAGAACCTTTGGCAAAAATAAAATCCAGTTTTGTTAGAATCTTAAAGTTATCTTTTAAATAAGGAATATATTCAGCAGTTAAATTGCTTAAATTAGCAAGAATTGTTTCAATTTCCTCTTGTTCTTTTAAAGAAAATTCTCTTAAATCATTGTTTAATTTTACCACTGACATAGGTTCAATAAAAAGTGTAGAACCAGTGGAAGATTGATCATGTATCATACCAGGAACTTGCCCTTTTGATTCTGCTTTAACTGGAAGACAATAACGTCCATTGCGCATAGTAATAACGGCATCTTGCAAAAGATTGCGAGTGCTTGTGCTGTTTAGCATGGTATTCATTTGATTCCTAATTTTTTCATTAATATTTTTCATAGAACGACGAATATTTCTCAAATTAACAGATGCATCATCTGCAATTTCATCTTCTGAGATAATACATCGTCTAATTTCTTCTAAAAGAGGAGTTAAAGGTTCAATTCTAGAAAAAAATTCATCCAAAGAATCTGCCTTGGTATCTCCTCTATCACTGCGTGAGTATGTTTTTGCACGTTTGGCAACTTCTAGTAAAGAAGCAATTTTAAGTAGCTCCTCAATATTGAGTGTTCCCCCAATTTCTAAGCGTTTTAAAGAGGCACCTACATTGTGGGTGCCAGAAAAAGAAAGGGAGCCTTTTTGATAAATTCGCGTTAAAGCATCAGCAGTTTGTTGTTGGGTAAGTTTAATTTCTACTAAATCGGTGGAAGGTTCTAAATTATTACATAATTCTTTGCCAGAAGCAGAAGTTGCAAACTCAGACAACATATCTATGATTTTATAATATTCTAATGTTTTCAAAACTTTTTTATTCATATTTTCATTCCTTTTAAAATTATTTGGAAATGGAAGTTCTAATATCATAATCGCTTCGCGATAAACTATGATAAATTATGCCCATGCGGGCGTATAATGTCTGATGACATTATACCTTAAAAATAAAAATCTTGCAACAACAGGGGGAAAAACGTATAATGTTTATTAGGAGGACGTGCCATGAAACAACAAGAGCAGAAGGAGCAGGAATTTGCTTTTATTAAGGAAAAAATAAAAGACAAACCAATTAACAAACGGCGGCTGTTAATTCGAATGGGATATAATCTTCTTTGTGCTGTGATTTTTGGAGCGGTTGTCTGTTTTATATTTGTATTGTTGAAACCTTATATGGAGGAATGGTTATATCCTGTGGAGGATTCTACCATTAGCATTCCAAAGGATGATGTCCCGCAAGACGCGGAAAATAAGGTGAAAGATAATGGGGAGGAAAAGAAGGAAGAAGAGAAAAAGGAAGAAGAGAAAAAAGAAGAAGAGAAAAAGAAAGAAGAAAAAAAGGAAGAAGAGAAACCTCCAAGAGAGCCGATAGTAGTTCAGGAGGAATTAGAAATAGAGGATTATCAAGCATTACAAAACAAATTGTATGCCATTGGAAAACAAGCAAATAAGTCTGTGGTAACTGTTACTGGTGTGACAAGTAGTATGGATTGGTTTGATACCCCTTATGAAAATGAGAATCGGTCTGCTGGTATTATTATTGGGAATAATGGTCAAGAACTTTTAATTTTAACTGAGAAAAGAGTAATTACAGATGCTCAGTCAATTCGAATTACATTTATTAATGATAAAGTTGTATCAGCATCTTTGAAAAAGTATGATGGAAATACAGGAATAGCTATTATTAGTGTTCCTTTAGAAGAAATTTCAAAGGAAACTTTAGAAAAGGTGGTAGTTGCTTCTTTAGGAAACTCTTATATGATAAATCAAGGAACAGCAGTTATTGCTATTGGAAGTCCATTAGGGGCTAATTATTCTATTTTATGTGGAACAATTACCTCTTCACAGAATCAAGTTTCTACAATAGATACCAACTATACAATTTTTACTACTGATATTGTAGGAAGTGAAAATGGCAGTGGAGTATTGATTAATTTAAAAGGAGAAATTGTAGGTTTGGTATTACAGGGGTATAGTAGTAATAGTGACCGTAATACGATTACTGCATTATCAGTATCTGAGTTGAAGCAAATAATTGAAGATTTATCAAATAATAGAGATATTCCTTATATAGGCTTGCGGTTAAGTACAGTAACAGATGAAATTGCAGAGGAATATGGGATTCCAAAGGGGGTTTATATTAAGTCTGTAGAATTGGATTCTCCAGCAATGATAGCTGGATTGCAGGAGGCAGATGTTATTACTAAGATAAATGGGGAAGAAGTATCTACTGTAGAACAATATAATCTTAAAATTTATCCTTTAAATCCAGAAGATGTTGTATCTATTACCATAAAGAGACAAGGTGCAGAAGAATATGTAGATTTAGATTGTATGGTGACAGTTGGTGTGTTAAAGTAAAAGGCTTTTATAAAGAAGTTATAAAAACAAAGTGGGCAGACCCACATCAGCTTCCTTAACCCCACATGGATTCTTTTGTGCCTGATTCTTCAGAGAGTTGCCCACATTAACTGATATAATACATATTTTGCTGGGGTGAGTACAATTGGAAAACAATAGTTACCACCTATAAGGGAAAAGTTTTAGAAAGTTAGAAAATAAAAAAATTTGTAAATTGGGCTAAGTTTAAAAATAAGAAAATTTTAGAAGGAGTAAAAAATATGAAATATATTGAAACCTTGAGAGAGGGAGAACGTGTTGGAGCAATTTATTTATGTAAAATGAAACAATCTGCTCTTACAAAAGCAGGAAAACCTTATGAATCATTGATTTTGCAAGACAAAACTGGAACATTGGATGCAAAAATATGGGACCCTAATTCTCAGGGAATTGATGAGTTTGAAGTACTTGATTATATTGATGTAGTAGGTGATGTTACCAGTTTTCAAGGAGCTTTGCAGTTAAATATAAAGCGTATTCGCAAGGCACGAGAGGGAGAATATGATCCCAAAGAATATCTTCCTATTAGTGAAAAAAATATTGATCAAATGTATTTAGAACTTACAGGCTTTATTCAGAAAATGACAAATCCATATATAAAAAAACTATGTTCTAGTTTTTTTATAGAGGATAAAGATTTTGAAAAAAGTTTTAAATTTCATAGTGCTGCGAAAAATGTACATCATGGTTTTGTTGGAGGATTATTAGAACATACTTTGAGTGTTACAAAACTTTGTAATTATTATACACAAGCATATCCTTTGTTAAATAAAGACTTGTTATTAGCAGCAGCTATGTTTCATGATATTGGAAAAGTAAAAGAATTATCTATTTTTCCTGAAAATGATTATACAGACGAAGGGCAATTATTAGGGCATATTATAATAGGAGTGGAATTGGTAGGTGAACGTATTCGGAGCATTCCAAATTTTCCTGTGAAATTAGCCAATGAACTAAAACATTGTATTTTGGCACATCATGGTGAATTGGAATATGGCTCTCCAAAGAAACCAGCAATTATAGAGGCAGTGGCACTTAGTTTTGCAGATAATACAGATGCAAAATTACAGACTATGAAAGAAGCATTTACAACTTCAGACGCTAGTAATGGATGGTTGGGATATAACCGACTTTTTGAATCTAATATTCGGAGAACTAGTGGAGAATAAATAAGAGATTGTAAAAGAAAGAGGATAAAGGAGCAGTTTCAACTGATTTGTAACAGCTCTTTTTTCTATTGTTTAGAAACTAATGTAACATATTTAAAAATAAAATGAGGATTGTGACTATGAAGAAACTGGTGGAGGATTGTGTTTTTAAAAAAGATATGGAATTGGAACTTTTGATTGAAGACATGGGAGTAGAAGGTGAGGGAATTGGGAAAATAAAGTCTACAATTTTTTTTGTAAAAGATGCCATATTAGGTGATCAAGTTCGAGTAAAAATTATGAAAATGAAGAAGAATTATGGTTATGCTCGTTTACTTGAGATTTTGAAACCTTCCATTTATAGAGTGGAACCTCGTTGTAAATATTATCGTCAGTGTGGTGGTTGCCAAATTCAAGTTTTAGATTATCAAAAACAATTAAAATTTAAAGAAAATAAGGTGCAGAATAATTTAAAGCGGATAGGAGGAGTTTCGTTAGTATCCTCTATAAATCCCATTGAGATAGAGGAACCTAGTGATAAACAAAAAAATATATCTTTCATCAGTCCTATGATTGGGATGGAAGAACCCTATTATTATCGAAACAAAGCACAATTTCCTATTGGAACAGATTCGAATGGAAAGATTGTAGCAGGATTTTATGCTGCTCATACCCACCATATTATTCCTAATCAAAAATGTTTTCTAGGTGTTGATATAAATGAAAAGATATTAGATATAGTAATTGCTTTTATGGAAAAACATCAAATTTCTAGTTATAATGAAATAACTAGAAAAGGATTGGTTAGGCATATACTAATACGATTTGGATTTTCTACAAAAGAGATTATGGTTTGCCTTGTAATCAATGGAAAGCATCTGCCACATAAGGAAGAATTAATAAAAAAATTGCAAATGTTAGAAGGAATGACTAGTATTGTATTAAATATAAATGAGAAAAATACAAATGTAATTTTAGGAGAAAAAGTTATTAATCTTTGGGGGAAGAATTTTATTACAGATTATATTGGAAATGTGAAATATCAAATTTCACCTTTGTCTTTTTATCAAGTTAATCCTATCCAAACCAAAAAATTGTATGAGACAGTTTTAGAATATGCAGGACTTACTGGGAAAGAGATTGTGTGGGATTTATATTGTGGAATTGGAACAATTTCTTTATTTTTGGCACAAAAGGCAAAAAAGGTGTATGGTGTAGAAGTTATAGACCTTGCCATTGAAGATGCTAGAAATAATGCAAAAATAAATGGCATTGAAAATGTAGAATTTTTTGTGGGAAAAGTAGAAGAGGTATTGCCAACATTTTATGAAAATATAATGCTTAAGGATATAAAAATAGTAGACCAGATTGGAATACAAAAGATGTCTGATAAGAAGATAGAAAAAGAAGAAAAGATTGTTAAAGAACAAGTACAAGTGAATGATATGTTATATCCAGATGTAATTGTGGTAGATCCTCCTAGAAAGGGTTGTGATGAGAAATGTCTAGAAACTATTGTAAAAATGAAACCAGATAAGGTGGTGTATGTAAGTTGTGATTCAGCAACTTTAGCAAGAGATTTGAAGTATTTATGTGAGAGGGAATATAAGGTAGAGAAAGTGCAGCCTGTGGATATGTTTCCGCATACGGTGCATGTGGAGACGGTTGTCTGTTTAACCCACAGACATATCAACTGTGAAGAATCCTGATTTTATGCGGGTTTGCGGGTATCTGACATGGAAGAAGCCGGGATGTGGATTAGAGTTTGGCTCTATGGGGGTATGTTTATCTGCTGGCAGGCTGGAAGAAGCAGCCTGTTGGTTTGATTTGTGTATAGCCGCAGATGGGGCAGGCTGTGGATAGGTTTGCTTTAGCAGTACAGGGAATTAGGGGAAGATAGGGACAGCCCATTTCCAACGTTGGTGTTGGAGATGGGCTGTTGTGTTATGGGGGTATTGCATTGTACCTGAGTGCAGATTAGTATGGAGAATAGTCTGGGAGTTCAAGATTGGTAACAACTCTCTCAATAATACCTGTTGACTTCTTATATAGGAAATCTTTGTAGAAGAAGCCTTTTCCTCTGAAGAGTCTGCCATATTTTCCTTTATATACTTTATCGCGCTCAGAATAGCAAATGCTAGCATTGGTGTCATTGCTTCGGGGCGCTGTTATCCTTCCAAAGTATATGAATAACCCTCCAGTCTTTGCATGTTTTTCCAAAAGCTTAGCCAGCTCGATATGTTCATTATAAGAAAATGTCTCTTCATATTCAAGGGAGTCGAAATATGGAGGGTCACAGATGAGAACATATTCAGGATTTCCGGCATACTTTCTCAAGAATGCCAGAGCATCCTTGTTGCTAATCCGTATTTGCTGTAAAGCGGCAGCTTCTTCGGCAAGGCAGTCAACCTTTTTGTGAAGTCCGTGCGCTTGTGTAGGATATTTGCTTATGTCTTGAGGCTTTGGCTTTTTCCCTGTTTTATTTTCATATTCTCTTGCATTTTTTTCTTTCCAGTTCGTTATACATTCCAATATTATAGAAATGCGCACAGAAATATTAGGGTTGACGTCAGGGTCATTTTTTAAATCACTGAGTTGCTTTTTATAAGACTTTGTGATAATTTTGTTTTGTCCCAGGAAAAATTCCAACACATCAAGAATTTTTGAAGCTTTACAGGGATGCATTGATTCCAGCGATGTTGTGATGATGGCGGTTGATTTTGCTACATTCTTTTCTCCTGCTGGGGAGGAGGCATAATCTAAACCCAGAACAAGGCTTTTAAAAAATACCATATATGTACGGATGGTCTGGAAGTAGTCGAGGTTATTGGTGTCATAATAATTTGCAACAATGTTTTTAAAGTAATTTTGAACCGCTACGTTTTCCACAAGAATGCCGCCGCCCATGAATGGCTCTGCATATCCTTTACAGTAAGGGAAATTGTTTTTTATGTAATCCATTATTCCAAGGCACATTTTTGTAAACCATTTTTTGCATCCCATATATGAAGTCGCCGGATAAATAGGTTTAGGCTGTTGGGATATAGAATGGTTTTGCCGAGAGTCTTTTAAAGTCATCATTGCGCAAAGAGCGACAGTAATGGCATTGTGCAGAACTTTTTGGTTGGTAAGGAGCTTTAATGCCTGCCGTTCCGTGGGGAAGAGGCGGATGCTGACTTTTTGCCGGTCTTGGCTTTTAGTGTCTACCAGCTGTCGGTAGGCAGCATTTTCAACTTTAAAGTTTTTTTCGCCGACCGACAGGCTTTTCCTTTCTTTGGCTGTTGTGCCGATAAATTCCTTTAACGTGTTTACTAATGCCTTGCCAGAAAACTGTTTGAGTAAGGTTGTAGGAATGGATACAGATGTTGTGTTTTGCTTTTGATTCATATAAGATTACCTCCTGAGTTAAAATGTTTGATAAATTTCCAAATAGTCAGAAATAATAAAACTAGGATTTTGACGTTTGAAAACTCATATTCTATAAACAGCCTCAGTGGAAATCTCAAGAAATTGACTTCTCGATGGAGGTTTTAGGAACACAGGGGGATTTTTTCTGCATCTCAGTATCATTTTTTTTAAACAACGGAGAAGAGAAGTTCATCTCAAGGCACAAAAGTCCAACACAGAGAACTAATAGTCTGCCTCATGGAGCAAAAATCCAAACGACACAGAAAAAATCTGCCTTGTTACCGTTTCTGCACAACACAAACAAATAATTGTAAAGAATAAATAGTCAGACAATAATGAAAAAGATGTTGTATTGTCAGATGCAAAAATGTAGTATTTTTGACGTGAATAAGGGTAAAAAACGTAGTATTTTTAGAGGGCTATGGGGGTAAAATCGATGCTGGATTATATGACATTGGAAATGGCTTGTCAGGAAAAATATGAGCAGTGTGTTATTAAGGGAAATAAGCAGTCTGCTATAAGAATGCTACGAGATGGGGATTTGCCATTGGAAAAGAGTGCGAAGTATTCTGGTTTACCTTGAAACAGGTGCATGAGTTAAAAAGAAATTGCAGCCAGTGTAATAATAGCTTCTATGAAACCCCTGATAGAGAAGTGACAGCAAGAAGTGAAAATTACAAGATTCCCACAGAGATAAAAAATAAGGAGAGAGAGGAATGGCTGATATAAAATCCCTTACAGAGAAGTGACAGCAAGAAGTGAAAATTACAAGATTCCCACAGAGGTAAAAAATAGGAAGAGAGAGGAATGGCTGATATAAAATCCCTTACAGAGAAACGACAGCAAGAAATGAAAATTACAAGATTCCCACAGAGATAAAAAATAAGGAGAGAGAGGAATGGCTG
>CAJUHG010000068.1 GCA_910586005.1 uncultured Lachnospiraceae bacterium
GTGTAGGAGAGAACCGTAACATTAAGCTGGGATTGGATCTTGCCGGAGGTGTTAGTATCACTTATAAGGCAGTAGAAGACAATCCGTCCGCAGAGGACATGAAAGATACTGTTTACAAATTGCAGAAACGTGTAGAAACTTACAGTACAGAATCTACCGTGTATCAAGAAGGAAATAATAGAATTAATATTGAAATTCCAGGTGTTTCTGATGCAAATGAGATTTTAGAAGAACTTGGAAAACCAGGTTCCTTGGAATTCCAAAATGAAGCCGGAGAAACTCTTTTAACAGGAACAGATATTAAAAATGCACAGCCTAATACTTATGTAGATAATATGGGGAGCAGAGATTATGTGGTAGACCTAACACTAACAGATGAAGGAGCTGAAAAGTTTGCAAAGGCAACTTCTGATAATCTTAATAAAACAATGCCAATTGTATATGATGGAACTATTATCAGCGCTCCAGGAGTAGAAGCAGTAATTACTGGAGGAACCGCACAGATTACTCATATGGAAAGTTTTGAGGCGGCTGAAGAATTGGCTTCTACGATTCGAATTGGCTCTTTGTCTCTAGAATTAGAAGAACTTCATTCTAAGGTAGTAGGTGCACAGTTAGGAGAAGAGGCGATTTCTACTAGTTTAAAAGCAGCAGCGATTGGCTTAGTAATAGTGATGGTATTTATGATAATTATGTATCTTTTACCTGGATTTACAGCGAGTCTTGCGCTTATTTTATATTCTGCCTTAACTGTATTTGCATTATGGATTTTTGATATTACCTTAACTTTACCAGGTATTGCAGGTATTATCTTATCTATTGGTATGGCAGTCGATGCAAATGTTATTATTTTCGCTCGTATTAGAGAAGAAATTGGTGCTGGAAAATCTGTAAGTTCAGCCATGAAGATTGGCTATGAAAAAGCATTATCAGCCATTCTTGATGGTAATATTACTACTTTGATTGCAGCAGTTGTATTAGGACTGCGTGGTTCTGGTACTGTAAAAGGATTTGCTTATACCTTAGGAATTGGTATTGTATTATCTATGTTTACAGCTTTAGTAGTAACACGTTGGCTTATGAAATGTTTCTATGCGCTAGGTTTACAAGATGCCAAATTTTATGGAGCTGCGAAAGAAAGAAATACCATTAATTTCCTTGGAAAACGTAATCTTTTTATTGCTATATCACTAATCGTAATTGTAGCAGGATTTGTAGGAATGGGCATTAACAATGCCAAAGATGGAAATATTTTAAATTATAGTTTAGATTTTATTGGTGGAACTTCCACTACAGTAACTTTTAATGAAGATTATTCTATTGCAGAAATTGATGAGAAGATTGTTCCAGTTGTAGAAGAAATTACAAAGGATGGAAATGTTCAGACACAAAAAGTAGAAGGAACCAATCAAGTGGTAATTAAGACACGTTCCTTAGAGCTTGCAGAGAGAGAATCTTTGAATCAGACGTTAATTGATAAATTTGGTGTAAGTGAAGAAGGCATTACAGCAGAAAATATTAGTTCTACCGTAAGCTCAGAAATGAAAGCAGATGCCATTTGGGCTGTGACAATAGCAACGATCTGTATGTTGATTTATATTTGGTTTCGATTTAAAGATATTCGTTTTGCAGGAAGTGCTGTTATTGCTTTGTTGCATGATGTGTTGGTAGTACTTGCGTTTTATGCCCTTGTAAGAATTTCTGTAGGAAATACATTTATTGCATGTATGTTGACAATTGTGGGATATTCTATCAATGCAACGATTGTTATTTTTGACCGTATCCGCGAAAATCTTGCAGTAGCTAAGAAGAGAGATGCAGAAAGTTTATTAGAGATTGCAAATAAAAGTATTACACAGACTTTATCTAGAAGTATTAATACTTCTTTGACTACATTTATTATGGTATTTGTGTTATTCCTTTTGGGTGTTACATCTATTAAGGAATTTGCACTTCCTTTGATGGCAGGTATTATTTGTGGAGGTTATTCCTCTGTATGTATTACAGGTGCATTATGGTATATATTTAAAGTAAAATTTTCAAAGAAATAAGTTGTTTTTAGAAGGTAACAGAGATTGAATTAGAAAAATATGTGAAGTGTTCCTTATTTAAAACGAATGAAATTGTAAATATATCACTTTAGAAATATAATATCACAGGTGTTAGATTTTATGTAAAAAATCCAATACCTGTGATATTTTTTATTTATGACAATAGAAAGTTCGCAAAGCATGCTTTCTATTGTTTATTTGTAAATTACTACAATATCTCCAGAATGTATCATGGTACTACCTTGAGGAATTAAATTTTGGTCTCTGCGTTTGATTAATGCAATTAAAATATTTTCTGGAAGATTTAAGTCAGCAATACATTTTCCACACCAATTATGAGAAAGTGTAATTTGAATTTCTTTTAATTGTGCATCATTTTCACTTTTATATGCAGGTACACTTAGAATAATGGTATCGCCAGCATGAATCTGTGTATTACCTCGTGGAATTAAGGTTTCACTATCACGTTTAATCATAAGGGCAAGAGAGCCAACTGGAAAATTTACTTCCTCTATAAGACGGTTTTCCCAATTATGTCCTGGTGGAATGTACATGCGCATAAGCGTTAGTTCAGAATCGTCTTGATAATCATTGAATGTTTTTCTTATATCAGAACTATTGTCTACCATATCTAGTTTCTTAGCAGCCATAGGGAGAAGTGAACCCTGAATTGCCACAGAAAGTAAAGAAACAAAAAATACAATATGAAATAAATCATGTTCTAGAATAGTACCATTTGCAATAACCATAATTGCAAATACAATAGAGGCAGCTCCGCGCAGTCCAGACCAAGATATTAGAAGGCACTGTCTTAAGGAGGAGTGGAAAGGAAGCATCAGTAAAAATACTGCGATTGGTCTTGCTATAAAAGTTAAAAATGTTGCAATAAGTAATGCTGGTAAAAAGATTTTTGGCAAAAGGTGAGGAAATGCAACTAATCCTAATAAGAAAAATATCAATATCTGAGCAAGTCCTGTAATACCATCAAAAAAATGTACCAATGTAATTTTATTGTTTATGGTGCTGTTTCCTAAAATAATACCAGTGAGATATACACTTAAATATCCATTTCCACCAATAATCGTTGGAAAAGAGTAAGATAAAAGTACAAGAGCAATTACAAAAATTGTATCCATACCTTCTGATACAATTTCCCCTTTTTGAAGTACAGAAATGCCTATATAGGCACTTGCAACACCGATAGCTACTCCAAAAACAATTTGAGTGAACATCATAATAGGAATAGATGTATTACTATCTCCAGAAATCATGGCAAGTGCAATCATAGTTAGCATATAAGCCATAGGGTCATTACTTCCACTTTCAATTTCTAAGAGTGGTGCAGTAGAATGTTTTAGATTTAGATTTTTGGAGCGAAGGATAGAGAATACAGAAGCAGCATCTGTGGAGCTTAAAATAGCACCAACTAAAAAACTTTCAGAGTAAGAAAAATGTAATATTTGATGACAAAACAAACAAGTGAGAAAAGCAGTAATCACAACACCTAACGTAGAAAGTAGAGTTGCTTTTACAGCAATAGGTTTTGCAGTTTCCCATTTGGTACCAAAACCACCATAAAACATAATAAAAATCAAAGCAATCGTACATAATTGTTCTGTCATAGCATAGTTGTTGAAAGATATTTTAAAGAGACCATCAGAGCCAAATATCATACCAAGTGCCATAAAGCACAGTAAGGCAGGCATACCAAATTTATTGGAAAAGCGGTTTGCTATGATACAAGAGAGGATGACGGCGCAACATAAAAGGAGCATAATCGCCATAAATTTTTTCCTTTCTGTGATAAATGAAGAATTGAAAGAATGTGACTATATTTTTAAGTTTAAATTAAAATAAACAACATATATAGTTATTATTGTAACATATGTTTTAATAAAATTATATAGAAATTTTGTTAAATTCCAATAGGAGTATCTTTACTGTGTGCTCCCACATTTGTCAGAAATATTTATCTTCGCTGATTTACAAGAAAGTAAAATCAAAAACATTATTATGCTTGTTTATAAATATCTAAGTACACACATGAACTTTAATAGGTGCACAAAGCATGCTTTCTATTGTTTTAAGAGAAGAAAAAAGAAACCGGAAATCCGGTTCCTTTTTAATGATTCTTTCATAACAAAGTTAGCAAAGCACAAAGGGATTACTGACTTTGACGCGCAAAATGTGGTTGCATAGTGACATTTTCCTCTTGCATAGGTGCGCATCTTATTTTTTCTATAAGAAAAAATAAGTATAAAAATATGTTTAGAAATTATTCTTCTGTTTTGTTTACGCCTGCCCACTCATCAAATTTCTTCATAACAGCATCATAAGTATCTTGAGAAATACCTGGTAATTTGGAACCCCAAGACTTGGTAGCTGCCTTAAAGCCTTTTTCAAAAGCTGCACGCATTTCTTCTGCTTTTGCTGAATCCCCGCCAGTTAAAGCTTTCGCAAATTCAACGATACGGTCTGAAGTTTGTTCTACACCCCAGTAACCATCTTCAGCAATATCAGCCTGTGCCTGAGCTTTTACCTCAGGACTTACTGTATAATTTCCACTAGCAAGGAACTTCCACATATCATCAGCTTGACCAATTTTCTTACCTTGACTGGTCATCATTTTTTCTACCAGACTTCTCAATTGAGAAGTTCTAGTCTCAGCATCTTTCTTTAAACGTGCAACAATTTCATTTTTAGAATAAATGCCCTTAGTAGAAGACTTAGAAGTAGAACTACTTTTTTCATATACAACGCCTTTGTTGTCAGTAGTAGATTTAGAGGTATCTTTTTTTTCAACAGTTTGTGTATTCTGCTGAACAGATGCGGTATAAGCCGCAGTACTGTTTACACTATTAATATTGTTTACGCTCATAGTATTGCCCCTCCTTGGCAGAATAAATGTGGTTATCCATAACCTTAATGTTACTCTTATTATTTATATCGGAGGGGATAAGGAAAAAATTAACACTAAATAATTTTCTTTTATTCTTTTATTAAAATAGTTGTAACAATTCAGACATACCCTATCTGATAGGCGAATCCTGTTTGCAGGAATAAGCAGAGAAGATAGGGGAGACCAGAATATCATTTTATAAGCAAAGTTAGTTGCGCAACAGTGGAAAGCACTATAGGTGTGCCTTTGTGAATGGCATGGGCTGAATGGTTACAACTATTACTAGGTATCTATAAAAGGATTGCATTTTGTTTGTGATGAAAGGATTGACTTTTTTTCCAAAAAATGTTTAACTTATAGAAGAATGTATACAAAATACAGGAGAATCACTATGTTCGAAATGAGATTAAAAGCACTTGCAAAAATTAATCTAGGCTTGGATGTGCTTAGACGAAGAGAGGATGGATATCATGAAGTTAAGATGGTTATGCAGACCATTGGACTTTATGATAAAATTACATTGAAAAGAATCAAAGGACCAGGAGTTCGTGTAAAAACAAATTTATTTTATTTGCCAGAAAATGAAAATAATTTAGTGTATCAGGCAGCAAAGCTTTTGATGGATGAATTTGATATTCAAGAGGGGGTATTTATTGAGCTGCAGAAATTTATTCCAGTGGCTGCGGGGATGGCAGGTGGAAGTTCAGATGCAGCAGCAGTATTATATGGAATGAACAGAATGTTTCATTTACAACTTTCAAAAGAGGAATTGATGCAACGTGGGGTGAAAATAGGTGCAGATGTTCCTTATTGTGTGTTAAGAGGAACAGCATTGGCAGAAGGAATTGGGGAAAAATTGACAGTTTTACCTCCTATGCCAGAATGTAAAGTATTAGTGGCAAAGCCGGCTGTCAGTGTATCTACAAAGTTTGTATATGAAAATTTAAAATTAGAGGATCACATAGAGCATCCCAATATAGATGGATTGGTAGAGAATATTAAAATAAAAAATATAAGAGGAATTGCTAAACATATGGGAAATGTATTAGAGAGTGTTACAATTCCAAATTATCCAGTAATTGCACAAATAAAGGAAGAAATGATTCAGGGGGGCGCCTTAAATGCTATGATGAGTGGTAGTGGACCTACTGTATTTGGATTGTTTGAGGATGTGACTTTGGCAGAACAGGTATATCAAAAGTTACGAGAGGGAACTTTGGCAAAGCAAGTATTTTTAACAGGAATTTATCTCGGAGGTAGAAAATGACGGACAAGCTGGAATTAAATATGAATGCATACCTTCCGTTGCGGGATGTGGTGTTTCATACTCTTCGGGAGGCAATATTAAAAGGGGAATTAAAGCCAGGAGAGAGACTTATGGAATTACAACTTGCCTCTAAATTGGGAGTAAGTCGTACACCCATACGGGAAGCGATTCGTATGTTGGAATTAGAAGGATTAGCGGTGACAGTTCCCAGAAAAGGAGCAGAAGTTGCCAAAATGACAGAGAAAGATATGGAAGATGTCTTGCAAATAAGAAAGGCATTGGATGAATTAGCAGTAGGACTTGCTTGTGACAATATGACAGAAGAAGGATTGGAGCAACTTTATATTGTGCTTAGAAATTTTGAAGAAAGTACAAGAACTGGAAATGTAAAAAAAATAGCGCAAGCGGATGTGGAATTTCATGATGCAATTTATCAAGCAGCCGATAATTCTAAGTTGGTTACTATGTTGAATAATTTAAGAGAGCAAATGTATCGTTATCGGGTAGAATACTTAAAAAATGAAAGTATTTATCCAAGGTTGATAGAAGAACATAAGAAAATCTATGAGGGACTGAAACGCAAAGATAAAGAGACGGTGGTGGAAATTGTAAGTTATCATGTAATAAATCAAGAAATGGTAGTGAAAAATATTATTCATGGTCAGGAATAAAAAGGAAAAACTTGGACAATATAATAGTAATAGATAAAACAAGGATAAGCAAAGAAGGCTTATCCTTTTCTAGTGCACAGGGATGCATAAGGAAATTAGGCGTTTTATGGGATGCGCCCACGTGGTGAGTAGGAGAAGCCTCCTCTTTTCCTACTCAATTCTATGATAAGTAATGCATTTTTGCGCGAGATGACAGAAGCGTTCTTGAGATAGTATAGAAAAAGAGAAAGGAGAAGGATATGCCAATTCAGATTACTCCAAGTTTGAAAGAAAATATTGATAATTTTGAAACGCTCTTTTCAGATTGTGCTGATATAAAAAAGCGGAAAATTAAAGTTGGACAGAAATTAGAACAGCAATGTTATATTGCTTATATAGAAGTTGCTATTAGCAATGTAGATTGGAAAGATTCGGCCGTGGGTAAATTTTTACAGGCACTGAGAAATTTACCAGAAGAGGAATTGGTGTCTTATGTAAAGCAAAATGTGGAGGGTATTTCAGATTCACAACCTTTTGCTACGATGGAAGATGCAGCCCAAGGAATGTTGACAGGAGATGTTTTATTTTTTCTAGATGGATATAACAAAGCTCTGAAAATTCCTGACAAGGGATATCCAGGAAGAGGAGTTTATGAGACAGAATCAGAAAAAGTGATTCGTGGTTCAAACGAAGGATTTTCTGAATCTATTAAGTTAAATACAGCCTTAATTCGAAAGCGGTTGCGTAGTCCCCATGTAAAAGTAAAAGAAAGTTTTGCAGGAAGAAGAACACATACGAATGTAGATTTAGTCTATATGAAAGATTTGATTTATCCAGGAATGTTAGAAGAAATCGAAAAACGTTTAAAAGAATTTGAAATTGATGGTGCTTTGGATAGTGGAATTATTGAACAGTTGACAGAAAAACGGAAATATTCACCTTTTCCACAATTTCAAACAACCCAAAGACCAGATAGGGCCGCTATGGCTATTTTAGAAGGAAGGATTGTGTTGTTATCAGATAATTCTCCAGTTGCATTGATTCTTCCAGCAACTTATAATACTTTTATTCAGACAAGTGATGACTATTATAGTCGTTGGGAAATTGCTTCTTTTACTAGATTGTTGCGTTATTTGGCCTCTTTTCTTGCTATGACACTTCCAGGGCTGTATTTGGCTATGACTAATTTTCACACACAAATTCTTCCTACTGATTTATTATTATCTTTGGCAGCAGCAAGACAAGGGGTACCATTTCCAGCAGCCGTAGAAATTGTTATTATGGAGCTTGCATTTGAACTTTTGCGAGAAGCTGGTGTAAGGTTACCAGGAGCTAATGGAAATACAATCGGCATTGTAGGTGGTTTGATTATTGGGCAAGCAGCCGTAGATGCCAATATTGTCAGTCCTATTGTAGTAATTGTTGTGGCATTAACAGCACTTTGTTCTTTTGCAGTACCAAATGAAGAATTTGCCACAGCCTTTCGGATTTTAAAGTTTGTATTTATTTTCTTATGTGCATACTTGGGATTTTTTGGATTTTTATTAGGAATGCTTGGTATATTAATTCATCTATCTCATTTAGAAAGTTTTGGTATTCCTTATTTGGCACCTTTTGTAGGAGCAGACCTAAATGGTTATCGAGATGAGAGGGATACATTTTTGCGTTTGCCTTTAAATTTTTTAAAGAAACGCCCTGTATATACTAGAGAGGGTGCACGTACTAGATTAAAACTAAAAAAGCAGGAGAAAAAATAATAAGGAGGAGAGTATGTTTGCAGATAACTGGAAAATATCCTTACGGCAGATAAAAAGGCTTTTGATTTTAGACATATTTGGATTGAGTAGTCTTATGCTCCCAAGGATTTTATCCTCTATGACAGGAGCAGATGGTATTTTCTGTCTTTTATTTGGAATGCTAGGAGGAATACTTTTGGTTTGGTTAATGCAAAAGAATCTTAAGAATATAAGGGGGAATTATTATAATTATATGATAGATGCTACAGGGCAAATAGTAGGAGATATCTTTATGGTATTTTATTTTTTATACTTTGTTACCCTTTGCAGTTTTGTATTATATCAAACCACAAATCTTGTACTGACTTGGTTATTACCAGAAGGTTCTTATGTTTGGGTGAGTCTTCTATTATTATTGCTTGCAACTTATGGAACCATTCGAGGGATTGAAGGTAGAGCAAGAGTGTATGAGATTATTTTTTGGTTTTTAGGGATACCTTTACTTGTAATGTTATTTTTGGCACTACGGGAAGTAAGAGTAGATTATTGGACACCCATTGTATCTTCTACAGGAGAAAATCTTTTTCATGGAACAATTGCTTTTTTTATTTTTCTTTTACCTTTGACAGCTATTTTATTTTTAAAACCTTTTTGTAGAAAAAAAGACAAACTTGCCACCTGTGCAGGAAGTGCTCTTGGAATTGTAACATTGATGAATGGGATTATTTATTTAATTCTTTTGGGAGTATTTGGGCAAAATACTATGGGGATATTAAAACGTCCTATTATAACACTAATGAGCATGATAAATCTACCAGGAGGATTTTTTACTAGGCAGGATGTGTTTATGACTGCTGTATGGTTTTTTGCATTATTTGCACTTTTGCATACAGGTTTATTTCAAAGTACATTAATTCTAAAAGAATTATTTCATGAATCTGGAAATCGTTATAGTTTGTGTGTTTCCTTGCTAGTTGCATTTTTTTTGGGAGTAGGATTCTTTGAAAATGTTTTTTGGGAAGAAATATATGAAATATATCAGAAATGGATTGTTCTACCAGGTATGGTGGGAATTTTATTGGTATTACCCTTAGCATACCATATCAAAACAACTTATACAGGTAGAAAGGGAGAAAAATAATATGCAAAAAAGGTATGTGATAGGTGCATGTTTGGTGGGAATGGTATTTTCTTATACAGGATGTGCTTCTACAGAATTGGAACATCGTAGTTTTCCGCTGGCTGTTGGAATTGATTTACAAGAAAGTGCATCTGCATTTGAACTTGAACAAGAAGCAAAAGATGATACTTTTGGAGAAAAAACAGAACAATCTCCCAACTTAATAGTAAGTTTTGATTTTCCAGACCTTGCGCAAATTTCAGAAAAAGGAAAAACAATAGATACTGCTATGGGATTATCTTTAGAAGGAGCAGATATGTATCATGTGGAAAAATCTTATGAAAATAATACCAATCGTATCTTGGATTATAATCATATGAAAGCAGTTGTGTTAGGAGAACAAATTTTTCAAGATGAGGAACAGTTAAGAGCTTTATTATTAGCTTGGGAGCAACGAGAAGCATCTGCTAGAAATACGAGTCTTTTTGTAGGAAGCAAGACAGCAGCAGAAATATTAAGTCTTACAGAAGAAACAGAAGGTTCTATGGGGACTTATTTGGAAGAAATGTTAGAAAGTCAAAAGGATTTTAAACAAAATAAAATCGCAACCGTTGGAAATTTAATGAACCAGTGGCATAATCAAAATGAATTTTTGTTGATACCCGTATTGACAGAACAAGGAAACCGTCCAGTGATTACTGGATATGCGGCAATTTTAAATTTTGATTATCAAGGAATTCTTACAGTAGAAGATGCCATGAAAGCATTTTTAAGTCAGGATTTATTGGAGAAATTTACTTGTGAAACCATAAAAAATCAGGTGGTAGAAATTTCAAATTTTCAAGTAAGTAAAAATATCAAACAGAAAGGAGAAATTCCTGTGGTTACAATATCTATTACAGGGAAAGGCAGGTTAAAAACAGGACAATATAATTCTGTTTCTGAACAATATCAACTGGAGAAAAAAATTGAAAAGCAGCTTACTGCAGATTTAATGGAAACAGCACAAAAATTAAAAGAGGAATATGGAATAGACATGACAAATAGTTTTGTTTCACTTGGGGGCTATAACCGTGAGTTGTATGAAAAATACAAGGATTTTCCAGATACTTATAATCGAGAGGTCCAACATGTATTCCAAGTAGATATATCTTTAATAAATTTGGAATAAATTTAAATTTTCTGGAAATACTTTCCTTAGCCGGCAAGAAGAACTGTTCTACATATGGGGACAGGGAGAATAAGGAAGGTATAAGAAATGAAAAAAACAGTAAAAACAGGACTATTTGTTGCAATCGCATTGTTGTGTTTCTATGGATATTACCAATATAATCAACATCGTATGACAGAGGAAATTGCGGGAAAAATTATTCGATTTCATGTACGTGCCAACAGTGATACTACTATAGATCAAGAATTAAAATTAAAAGTGCGTGATGCTATTGGAGTTTATATGCAACCAATCATTTCAGATGTGTCTAATATTGAAGAAGGCCGTCAGATTATAAAAGAAAGTTTAAAGGATATTGAACAACAAGCAAGTCAAGTAATTGCGGCAGAAGGGTGTGACTATCAAGTAAATGCATCTTTGACAATTACAGATTTTCCAGAAAAAACATATGGGAATTATACATTTCCAGCGGGAAAATATGAGGCTCTTGAGGTAGTGATTGGAAAAGGAAAGGGACATAATTGGTGGTGTGTGATGTATCCAAATCTCTGTTTTGTAAATAGTACTTATGAAATTGTAGAGGAAGAAGCAGAAAAGACCTTAGAACAAGTATTAACTCCAGAAGAATATAAAAGTCTGATGGAAGATAAAAACTATGAGATAAAATTTGTATTATTTGATTGGTTGAAAGAAAAATTTTGTTTTTAATTGTTCTATATAGTTTCACTCATAACAATAGAAAATTCCCATAACGTGTGTTCTATTCATACAAACATAGCAATCATTATATACATGTGTTATGATGATTGCTATGTTTGTATGTTAATCTAGTTATGTAAAAAAATTGAAATTCCTTTTGAATGCTTGCATTTTTAGAATAAAACAGGTAATATACATGTGTATGACCTATTTTATGGAGATAATAAAATGAAACAAGCGTTTGAAAAGAAAAAATATGCCCCTATTGGAGTGTTTGATTCAGGAGTTGGAGGCTTGACTGTTGCTAGGGAGATTATGCGTCAGCTTCCACAAGAGAGGATTATTTATTTTGGAGATACTGCCCGTGTACCTTATGGAAGCAAATCTAAAGAAACAATTATTCGCTATTCCAGACAAATTATTCATTTTTTAGAGAACAAAGGTGTGAAAGCAATTGTAGTTGCTTGTAATACGGCTAGTGCTTTTGCATTAGAGGAGATTCGCCCAGAAATGAAAATGCCAGTGATTGGTGTAGTGAAACCAGGTGCTAAAGTGGCTGCTGCAACTACTAAAAATGGTAAAATTGGTGTGATTGGGACAGAAGGAACAATTGGAAGTCAGATTTATACAGAGATGATACATAGACATAATCCTGATACGGTAGTGATGGGAAAGGCTTGTCCTTTGTTTGTCCCATTAGTAGAAGAAGGTTGGTTGAAAGATTCTGTTACAATAGAAGTGGCGAAAAGATATCTTGCATCTTTTCAAGAGTCTGATATTGATACCCTAATTTTGGGGTGTACACATTATCCTTTACTTCGATCTACTATTCGGGAAATTATGGGGGAAGGAGTAAATTTGGTTAATCCTGCCTATGAAACAGCTTGGGGATTAAAACGTTTGTTAGAGCAGCATCAGATTGCCAATGATGGAAAAAGTGAGGTCAATTCTGCTATGTATCAATTTTTTGTCAGTGATGCAGCAGAAAAATTTAAAAACTTTGCTAATTCTATTTTGCCTTGTGAAATTAAAGAAGCACGATTAATACATATTGAGGAGTAAAGTATGACAAAAGATGTACTATTATCTATTAGTGGATTGCAGTTTACAACAAGAGATGATGAAGAGGTGGAACCAGTAGAAGTAATAACAGCTGGTGATTATTATAAAAAAAATGGAAAACATTATATTATGTATGATGAGGTTATGGAAGGATTTGATGGGAATACCAAAAATATTATTAAGTTGACAGAAGATTCTTTGGATATTACCAAAAAAGGAGTTTCCAACGTTCACATGATTTTTGAGAAAAATAAGAAAAATGTTTCCTATTATAATACACCTTTTGGAAGTATTTTAATTGGAATTAATGCAAAAAGTGTAGATATTGCAGAAACAGAAAATAATATTGATGTAAAAGTAAAGTATAATCTCGAAGTAAATTATGAACATTTAGCAGATTGTTCTATTACTATGAATATTAAATCAAAAGAAGCAGGAGATTTTACCCTTTCTTAAACTAGAAATATAGAAGAAAAAAGATACTTGTGATTTTTATAAGAAATCCTTTTCAGGAAATATATGTTTTTTAGAGTGAGAAGTAGAAAACAAGAAGAGATAAAAAACTAAGAAAGGAGAGAAAGTTATTGTAAAAGTAATATTACAATAACAGAACAGTAGAATGAAAGTAAGAAAGGCCATTATTCCAGCAGCGGGATTAGGAACAAGATTTCTTCCTGCCACGAAGGCTCAACCAAAAGAAATGCTTCCAATTGTGGACAAACCTACTATTCAATATATTATTGAAGAAGCTGTGGCGGCAGGTATTCAAGATATTATTATTGTGACTGGGCGTAATAAGCGTTCCATTGAAGATCACTTTGACCGTTCTATTGAATTGGAATTAGAGTTGGAAAAAGGAAAAAAGCAGGAAATGCTTGATATGGTAAAGGAAATTTCTGAAAAGGCAAATATTCATTACATTCGCCAGAAGGAACCAAGAGGATTAGGACATGCTATATTGGCAGCTCAACATTTTATTGGAGAGGAACCTTTTGCGGTTCTTCTAGGAGATGATGTTGTAGTATCTAAGCAGCCTTGTTTGGGACAAATGTTAGCTGTGTTCCGAGAATATCAGACATCTATTTTAGGGGTTCAGACAGTTGCTAGTGAAGTGGTAAGTAAATATGGGATTATTTCAGGTAAGCAAGTGGATAATCGAGTATACAAAGTAAATGATATGGTGGAAAAACCTTCATTAGAAGATGCTCCATCCAATATTGCAGTTTTGGGACGTTACATAATTACACCCGAAATTTTTCATTTTTTAGAAACGCAGGATGCAGGATGCGGTGGTGAAATTCAACTTACAGATGCTTTGAAACGTCTTGCAAAGGAACAGGCAATGTATGCTTATGATTTTAAAGGACATCGTTATGATGTAGGAACAAAGATAGGATTTATTCAGGCAAATGTTGAATTTGCATTACGCAGCGATGAGTTAAAAGATGAGATGAAAGAATATTTGCAAAAACTTCATGATAATATGGAAGAGATGCTTCAATACGACTAATATACATTTTTTATTTTCTCATAAGACAAGAGACATAAGAAATATTTTTAAGGTTTTTCATTATGGCCATTTGGCCATGTCACAAGATATGAATTTTTATTCATTAATTCATATCTTGTGACATTTTAATTATTGTTTGTTTTTTTAAATTTATCCCAAAATTTCTTCTTTTTAGGTGTTGCTTCATTGGAAACGCGAATACCTTTTACAGATGTAATATAGAGACCACTTACCACAGCTTTTACTTCTTTTTTTGTTGGGATTCCATCAAAAATTGCTCCATCACAAATAAAAGTCATAATTTTGGGACCAACTTTTGCCTTAACAATTGGAAGTTTAGAGCGTCGTAGCATCTTTGGTG
>CAJUHG010000069.1 GCA_910586005.1 uncultured Lachnospiraceae bacterium
TAAATCAAAGATTTAGGGATAGAGGAAACATGGAATTTAAAATAGTACGATTGATTTTTATGAGCGTTATGGATGGAATTTTTTATGTATGGTGCAAGGTGATGAAGAAACAGATATAAGTAGAATGTATATGCACAAACTGTGAAAATTGAAATTTATATTATATAAATGGGAAAGCACATTAGGATTATATAAAGGGATTTATTATCCAAAAAAATAAGAAAGTTTTATAAAAAAGTAATATTTGGTGAGGGAAAGTTTTGGAAAAAGAAATGTATAAAAACATAAGTGGAATAGATATATTTTGGAAATATTTTCCTGATAAGCCTTGGCATTATTTTCATGATATTTTAGAATTCAGGTGGTATAAAGAATTTGATTATACAGAATGGTGCGACCGAACTTATGTTGAGTTGAAAATGTCAGATTTAAATGGTCTAGATATTGTACTTTTTAAATTAATAGATGCATCTGGGGAAGGAATATATAAATTAAATGGATGGATTTCTGGACTTGATATTTTAAATCTTAGATATGGAGCAACATGGATAGAAGAGCAATATGAATTAATTGATTTTGAAGAAAATAATTTGCATTTCTATTGTAATGAGATAGAAATAAAAGTTATTGCTGTAAATGGGAAAGATATCTGATAATGGAGGAAAAAAATCTGTCAGTAAAACAGATTGTAACAGGGAATTAAAAAAGCGTGAATGTCTGAAAGAAGTGGACAAGTTTGCCCTTACTAATGCCATTTATCACATAAAAGCAAAACTGCATAGAAAATTCATATACAGATAAAGTCTACAACCATATTACAGATTCCAAGCAGGAAATATTTATATCTGTGCTTGTGAAAACAAAATAGGAAGAACTATCACATAGGAATAAAAACGTATTATTCTTTTTATTTATAACTAGAATATACTATATCCAGAAACGCTTCTTTACTTTTCAAGGCTTCTTTCAGTAATCCTTGTTTTTGTAATGAAACATAGATAGCAGCAGCTTCTGCTTGGCAGTTTATAGATTTTTGTGGATTGAAAACAATATCTGTAAAAGCATCATAAGTTAGAATTTGTTCTGCCAAATCGGAATGCATACATAATGTATTAATATATAGCCAATGATAAAAGTAAGTTTTAGGTTCTATGCCAAATATTTGCTGATTCATATTAAATGCAATTATTTTGCCACTATTTTTTAGACGTTCATCTTTTTTTGCAGCTTTAGAAGAAACATCTAGTAAATCTTTATAAGGACCTCCTTTTTCAAATACCTTACTTGATTGAAAAACAGATTCAACAGAAAATTCTTTTCCGCTATTTGTTTTTATTGTAAGATTGAAAGCACTTAATTTGATACCTAATTCACTTTCTGATTTACTAGATATTTCTAAAATTTTTTTATTTGCATTTTTCATAGCAAATGCTTGATGTAGACTATTAATACTTCTTTGTTTTTGTTTATTTGAAAATCCATTAAAAAATTCAAATTCTATGTTTTCGCGAATGCAATATCTATTATCTAAAGATACTACAAATACAGGTCTGATTGCCATAAAAATCTCCAATTTATTTAAACACTCAATATCCATTTGCTGTTACACCATACACTGCTTGTTCATAAGTAAATCCATCATATTCTAATTGTTGTATAAGCTCTTCACGTGAAAAAGATAAATAATTTAAGTATTCCTTTGCCTTTTTCAAGGCTTGTTCTTTCCAATCAATATTACAATGGTCTACTGCATAGATAGCTTCTTCCTCTGTAAAGTTATCATATTTTAATTGTGTTATCATTCCAGTGTATGAAAATGCTAAGTAATCAAAATAAGCCTTTGCCTTTTTCAAGGCTTGTTCTTTCCAGTCAACGTTACAATGATCTGCTGCATAGGTAGCTTCTTCCTCAGAAAACTGATCAAATACTAATTGTTCTATTAATCCTTGATAAGAAAATGGGATAAGATTTAAATACTCTTTTGCTTTACGCAAGGCAGCAATTTCTTGTTCAGATTCTTTTATTGGGTTTTCTTGGTTTGTTTTATTTTCTTGGTCTGTTTTATTTTCTTGGTCTGTTTTGTTTTTTTGATCTGTTTTGTTTTTTTGATCTGTTTTGTTTTCTTGATCTGTTTTGTTTTCTTCTATTTTAAATGTTTCACTTTTTTCATTTTTTTTATCAAAATTTGAATTTTTATCTGATGTAATCTTTGCATTTGATGCTTCTATATTTGAGAAACGTTCTTTGTAATATTTATTAAAATCCCAAATGGTTTTAAATTCTCCAGATTCTTGTTCTTCATCAATTCTTCCTCCCTCTGAACAACAAGCAGCTATGATTGGCATGTGATAGGTATCTGAATAGCCAAGATATGAACCAAAAACGCGAATATTTTTTTTCAATAATTCATCTGCTACTTGTTCATCTTTTTCTGGTTTGTCAGTTAAGGAAACTACCCAATCTTTTCCATCTTCTTGACTTAAAATAAAACCAAGAAAATCCTCTTCTTCAATTTTTGTAGTTGATTCTCCCTCAACAAAAATAAGTGTATCCATTAATTTTCTTTTTTTAGTAGAAGAATTAAAGTTTTCATAATCTGCTTTTTCAAAGCCATCAATTTTTCTAGATTCTTCTTTATTTGATTCTGTAGTAATATGTTCATTATTTGTTGAAGTGGTAGTAACAGTTTTTTCTAAATTTTGTTTTATATTATGGTTCCCACATCCACACAATAGGATTGTAATTACTATTAATATTGATAATCTTTTTTTCATGTGTCTAACCCCCCTTCTGTTATTAGAAAAGATGTTTTTCTTCTTTTTTGATAGAATCCTCATCTTTATAGGCAGTGAGTAATTAAATTCTTTCAAATGTATATGTTCTTGAGTTTTAAAAATTCCTTAGTATTCTTTTTATATGTATATTTTACCATAAAATCGTAACGATTTCGATAAGTAAAAGTACTATTTTTAAAAAATATTTTATAAAAGTTCACAATAGCATGTATTTGAAAATATTACCAATGATATAATAGAATTTATTATGGTTAGATTTGTGTTAGATGGAACAAAAGAAAAGTTATAAAATTTGATAAAACAATTATTAAGCCTTAAACTTGATTTATTTTTCTAAGGATTCTACAGGGATTTCCTACAGCAACACAATTGTCAGGAATATCTTTTGTTACAACGCTGCCTGCACCTATAACACTTCCATTTCCTATAGTTACATTAGGAAGAACAATAACTCCTCCGCCAATCCAGCAACCATCTCCAATTTTTACAGGTAAAGCATATGTTTGATAAAAATATGCTTTGCTTTCAGGAGTCCAATTAGAAGTAAGGCGTTCTGAAAGTTCGATAGGGTGGGTTGCTGTATAAATTTGTACATTTGATGCTATTAGAACGTTATTACCTATTTGTATTTTATTACAATCAACGAAGGTGCAATTCATATTAATGGAAACATTTGTTCCTATGTGTATATTACAATCATAGTCACATAAAATTTGTGTGTTTTTCATATATTATATTTTCATAAGTACATTAATTTTTCTTCTATAGGAAGATACTTTCACACTTTTTAGTGAAAAGATATTTCCTATAGAAAAAAACATTTTCTATTACTATGCATCTACTTTTTCTTGTTCCTGTACTAGATTTTTCTGAGCAGTAGACAACATTAGTTTAATACGATTTAATTGATTTACTTCAGAAGCTCCTGGGTCATAGTCAATGGCTACAATATTAGATAATGGATAGCGATGACGAATCTCCTTGATAACGCCTTTTCCTACAATATGATTTGGTAAACAGCCAAAGGGCTGTGTACATATAATATTATTGGTTCCAGAATGAATAAGTTCTAACATTTCTCCTGTTAAAAACCAACCTTCTCCTGTCTGATTTCCTTGAGAAACAATGGGAGAAGCATATTCTGCTAAAGTTTCGATTTTTATAGGAGGATGAAAATGGTGACTTTTTTCAAATTCTTTTCGTGCAGTACTTCTAAGCCATTCTAAAAATTTAATACCTAAATTCGCGTTGCGAGCAACAGATTTTTTTAGTCCAAGTTTTTCAGCTCTAAAGTTCTGATTATAAAAGCAGTAAAGTAGAAAATCTGTTAAGTCAGGAACAACTGCCTCTGCACCTTCTGCTTCTAATAGTTCTACTAAATAATTGTTAGCGGCAGGAAGGAATTTTACCAGAATTTCTCCCACAATACCTACTTTGGGCTTTTTTTCATCTGTTATAGGAAGATGATCAAAGTCTCTAATGATTTCTTTACAGTATTTTTTAAATTTCTGGTGAGAGCAAGGTTTTTTACTAGATACAAATGAAATGCATTTTTCTTTCCATTTTTCATGTAATTTGTTTGCAGCACCAGGAACTGTTTCATAAGGTCTCATGCGATATAAACAGCGCATGAAAATATCCCCAAAAGTTAATGCATACAATCCTTTTTGTATCAAAGGTAACGTGAATTTAAAACCAGGATTATCTTCTAATCCGCTTAAATTCACAGAAATAACAGGAATGTCAGGATATCCAGCTTTTTCTAAAGCACGTCGAATGAATCCAATGTAGTTGGAAGCCCTACATCCACCTCCAGTCTGAGTGATAATTACTGCTGTTTTAGTTAGATCATATTTCCCAGATAATATAGCATCCATAATCTGTCCTACTACCATAAGAGAAGGATAACAAGCATCATTGTTCACATATTTTAATCCCATATCTACAGCTGTTTTTCCATTGTTGTTTAGAACTACCATATGATAGCCTGCAGACTGAAAGGCAGGCTGCAGCAATTCAAAATGGATGGGTGACATCTGTGGACAAAGAATCGTATAGTTTTTCCGCATTTCTTCTGTAAATACTACACGTTTATAACTAGAAGGCACAATATTCTGACAAGTTTTTTGTTTTTCTTTTACTCTAAGCGCTGACAAAAGAGAACGAATCCTAATACGGGCAGCACCTAGATTATTTACCTCATCAATTTTTAGGCAAGTATAAATTTTACCAGATTTTGATAAAATATCATTTACTTGATCAGTAGTAACAGCGTCTAATCCACAACCAAAAGAATTTAATTGAATTAAATCTAAATCTTCTCTTGTTTTTACAAAATTTGCTGCAGCATATAAGCGAGAGTGATACATCCACTGGTCCATAACTAGCAATGGCCGCTCTACTTTATGTAAATGAGAAATAGAATCTTCTGTCAAAACAGCGATACCATAAGAAGTAATTAAGTCTGGAATGCCATGATGAATTTCAGGGTCTACATGATAGGGACGTCCTGCAAGTACAATTCCTCTATGTCCAGTTTCTTTCATATATTTTAAGGTTTCTTCTCCTTTGCGGCGGATATCCTCACGCATAAATCCAAGTTCCTGCCAACCTGCATCTACAGCAGTTTGAATTTCCTCTTTAGAAATGGAAAACTCTTTTTGAAATACTATTTTTAATTGTGTAGCTAAATCTTCTTTGGAGGCGAAAGACATAAAAGGATTTAAAAACTTTACTTTTCCAGAAGTGATTTCATCTACATTATTTTTAATATTTTCTGCATAAGAGGTTACAATTGGACAATTGTAGTGATTATTAGAATCTGGAAATTCATTCCGCTCATATGGAATACAAGGATAAAAAATAAAATTCACTTGGTTTTGGATTAACCAAGAGATATGTCCATGAGCTAATTTTGCAGGATAACATTCTGATTCACTTGGAATAGATTCAATTCCAAGTTCATAAATTTTTCTAGTGGATTGTGGAGAGAGTATCACTCGAAATTTTAAAGTTTTGAAAAATATCGCCCAAAAAGGATAATTTTCATACATATTTAATACTCTAGGAATTCCTACTGTTCCACGAAACGCCTCTTTGATAGGAAGAGGAATGTAATTGAAAATACGCTTATTTTTATAGTCAAATAGATTTGGAATCTGTTCTTTGTTTTTTTCCTTTCCAAGCCCCTTTTCACAACGGTTTCCAGTAATAAAACTGCGATTACCAGTAAAGTGGTTGATAGTTAAAAGGCAATGATTTGTACAGCCTTGGCAGCGTGTCAATTTTGTTTCTACTTTTAGATGTTCAATATCTTGCATGGAAAGCATTGTGGTAGAGGGCGTATCTTTATATCTTTCTTTTGCAATTAGAGCGGCACCAAAAGCCCCCATAATTCCAGCGATATCAGGACGTATGGCTTCACAGCCGGATATTTTTTCAAAACTTCTCAATACAGCATCATTATAAAAGGTTCCTCCCTGTACAACAATATGCTTCCCAAGGTCCTTAGCATCTGATACTTTAATCACCTTAAAAAGGGCATTTTTAATTACAGAGTAAGCAAGTCCAGCAGAAATATCAGAAACTTCTGCACCTTCTTTTTGCGCCTGTTTTACTTTAGAATTCATAAATACGGTACATCGTGTACCTAAATCAATAGGGTTTCTTGCAAATAGGGCAGCTTCTGCAAAATCTTCTACAGAGTAATTTAAGGATTTTGCAAAAGTTTCAATAAAAGAACCACATCCTGAAGAACATGCTTCATTTAGTTGTACACTATCTACGGTTTGATTTTTGATTTTAATACATTTCATATCTTGTCCGCCAATGTCTAAGATACAATCTACCTCAGGATTAAAGAATGCTGCTGCATAATAGTGGGCAACGGTTTCTACTTCTCCCTCATCTAACATAAAGGCAGATTTTAATAGAGCTTCTCCATAGCCAGTAGAACAAGAGTGTACAATATATGCCTGTTCAGGTAATAATGAATATATTTCACGAATAGCAGAAATAGCAGTGGTAAGAGGATTCCCATTATTACTACTATAAAAAGAGTATAATAAAGAGCCATTTTCCCCTACAAGAGCTACCTTAGTAGTAGTGGAGCCAGCATCAATCCCTAAATAACAATTTCCCTGATAATTGGATAAATCTGCAGTTGCTACATGGTGTCTATTGTGACGTTTTTGAAATTTGTTATAATCCTCTTGTGTTGCAAATAATGGCTCCATACGTTCTACTTCAAATTCCATATGAATTTCAGAAGAAAGTTTTTGTAAAATATCCTTTAGCGCCACAGATATATTGGATTTGCAATTAAGAGCAGAACCAATGGCTGCAAATAAATGAGAATGTTCTGGTGCAATGATATGTTCTTCATCTAATTTCAAAGTGCGAATAAATGCTTTTTTTAATTCTGGTAAAAAATGAAGAGGACCACCTAAAAAAGCTACATGTCCACGTATTGGCTTTCCACATGCGAGTCCAGAAATAGTCTGATTTACAACTGCTTGAAAAATAGAAGCAGATAAATCTTCCTTAGATGCTCCCTCATTAATCAAAGGCTGAATATCAGATTTTGCAAAGACTCCACAGCGAGCTGCGATAGGATAAATAGCTTTATAATTTTGGGCATATATATCTAGCCCCGTTGCATCTGTCTGAAGTAAAGAAGCCATCTGATCAATAAAAGAACCCGTACCACCTGCACATATCCCATTCATACGCTGTTCTACATTTCCACCTTCAAAATAGATGATTTTTGCATCTTCCCCTCCAAGTTCAATGGCAACATCTGTCTGAGGTGCATAATCTTGTAAAGCAGAAGCTACAGCAATTACTTCTTGAACAAAAGGAATACCCAGATGTTTTGCAAGAGCTAATCCACCAGATCCAGTAATGATAGGAGCTAATAAAATATTTCCAAGTTCGTCTTGTGCTTTTGCAAGTAAATCGGAAAGTGTCTCTCTAATATTTGCAAAATGTCTTTCATAATCTGCAAATAGGATATCATTATTGCTATTTAATATTGTTATTTTTACAGTCGTTGAACCAATATCAATACCCAACTTATGTAACGTATGATTTTCCATATTATTTCCTCCAGGTTTTCTGTAAATTTCTGCTAATGAGAAGGCCCATACATTGATAACCCAAATTTAAACAATGGTATTTTTACTGTTTCTTCTTATTTAATAGGTGTTCTGAAATCGAACACCGCTTATTATACGACATGAATTTACAAAAAACAATTCATTTTGCAGATTTTTATAGAATGTTAAGATTTTTGGTTAATTTTACTATGAAAGCGTTTAAGTGACAGTTCTGCTATGTATAGTTCCAATCCGTATGGCATGTTTGCATGGCAAAGAGATTGCTACCATAGCATAAATGAAGTGCCTGATTATAAGCAAAAAGAGCTGCATAAGCAGCAGGAAAGCAATATAGGTGGTTTTGCGAATACATACAACGATTGCGAAAGTTATCGCACAGAACAATCAAAACCATTCTTTAGTCAAATATATGCCTAAAATGAAAGGATAGAACCGATTTTCTTTGCTAGAATATAATAATTATGAAAAGTGATAGAAGTAATAGGAGGAAACAACTATATGGCAAAAATCATAACAATTCCAATAGGGCCTATTTATAATGAGGGTTCTTGTAGAGGAATGGTTCATGTAATTGAAAAGGGGGACACACTTTACAACTTAGGAAAACGATATCATGTAAGTGTAGGTCAATTAATGTTTGCCAATCCTTTTGTAAATGTATATAATTTGCAAATTGGAGATGAACTCTGTATTCCAATCAGTATTCAACCAAGAAATCAGGAAGAAATGATACAAAGAGAAATGCAACCAAGAACGATGCAACCAATAAGAAGAATGCCAGAAAGTATGTCACCAATAGAAAAAACACCAGAAGAGATGCCGCCTGAGGAAAATATACCAGAAAATATGCCATCTCCAGAAGATATGTCATCTGTAAGAAATATGCCAGAAGATATGCCATCTGTAAGAAACGTACCAGAAGATATGCCATCTGTGAGAAACGTGCCAGAAGATATGCCATCTGTAAGGAATATGAAAGAGGAGATACCATTAGTAAGAAACATGCCTGAGAAGATACCATTAGTAAGAAATATGCCAGAAGATGCGCCATCTGTAAGAAATATACCAGAAGATATGTAACAGTTAAAATCTTAAATATAAACTTTTTATGAAACTGATGTCCCTTACGTTGACAAAACTGGAAGGAAAATCTATAATTATTACCTAGAGCGTGTGAAGAAATATTAGGATGGAACACGCTCTAGAAGCTACTTGTCTGTAGAGGAGGATATTATGGGTTTTTTGAATAAAATGGAAAGGAAATTTGGGAAATATGCAATTCAGAATCTAACCTTTTGGTTAATTGGAGCTTGGGTATTAGGTTTTATTATTCAATATACTATGCCTGAGGTTCAGAAAATGCTTACATTGGAACCAGCATTAATTTTACGAGGACAAGTATGGAGGGTTGTTTCTTGGTTATTGATTCCTCCAGCAGTAAATATCTTATTTTTAATCTTTTTTTTGTCTTGTTATTATTTTATAGGAACTTCCATTGAACAAGCAATTGGAACTTTTCGTTACAATGTATATTTGATTGGTGGTATTTTATGTTCTATCTTAGGGGCTTTTATTTTATATGGAGGCTATTTTCTTGCAAGGGGTTCTGTTCTTGGAATAGGCTATTATTTTAGTACACAATATATTACAATGTCTTTATTTATGGCATTTGCAGTTATTTATCCTAATGTAGAGTTTCGGTTGTATTTTATTATTCCTATCAAAGCAAAATGGATGGGAATTGTAGATGCTGTATGGATGTTATTTATGTTAATTGCATCTAATGCAGCAGGAAGGACAGCAATTATTGCATCATTGATGAATTTTATTATTTTCTTTTTTAGTACAAGAAATTATAAACGTGTATCACCAAAGGAGATACATAGAAAACAGGTATACCGCCAGCAGATGCGTCAATCAGAAAATATTACTAGACATAAATGTGCGATTTGTGGAAGAACGGAAAAAGATGGCGCGGAACTTGAATTTCGATTTTGTACAAAGTGTGAAGGAAATTATGAATACTGTCAAGATCACCTGTTTACACATCAACATGTAAAAAGAAATTGATTAAACATGTGATTTAAAATGTATAAGCAAGCGGAAATGGATACTTATTGACAAACTAAGAATAAGAACTTATAATGGCTGTAATGCAGCATATCGGAAGTTGCGCTGTTTCTGATATGCTGCTATTTGTAACCATTTATTTACATTTAGAAGATAAATAGACAAACATAGAAAAGATGCATGTGAAGCATACAAACAGAGAAATAAAAACGTAGGTTATAACGTTCCATGTCAAGAAGATATGAAAAAACAGGAAAGGAGTAAGTTACTGTGAAGCAAATAACCTTATAAGAAGTGAGAAACTTTTAAAATAATAGAAAATACGCTTTGCAAATTTTATGATAGAAATGAAAGATAAAAGTTTATAACTTTTTATAAATTTTCAGTAACAGATTACAAATGGAAGATGAAGTAGTTTCCAAGAATTTTATTGAACAGATTATTGAAGAAGATTTAAAAGAAGGACATTGTGAAACGGTGCGAACACGTTTTCCTCCAGAGCCAAATGGCTATCTTCACATTGGACATGCCAAATCTATTTTATTAAATTATGGTTTGGCAGAAAAATACAAAGGTAAGTTTCATATGCGTTTTGATGATACAAATCCTACCAAAGAGAAGATAGAATTTGTAGAATCCATTAAAGAAGATATCAAATGGTTAGGGGCAGATTGGGAAGAGCGTCTTTTTTTTGCTTCTAATTATTTTGAACAAATGTACGAGGCAGCAGTTAAATTGATAAAAAAAGGGAAAGCCTATGTTTCTGATTTAAATGCAGAGCAAATTCGGGAATATAGAGGAACTTTAACAGAACCAGGAAAAGATGATCCTAATGCAAAAAACAGTATAGAAGAAAATCTCCAGTTATTTGAGGATATGAAAAATGGAAAATTTAAGGATGGAGAAAGGGTACTGCGAGCGAGAATTGATATGACTTCACCTAATATCAATATGAGAGATCCTATTCTTTACCGTGTAGCACATATGAGTCATCACAATACGGGTGATAAATGGTGTATTTATCCTATGTATGATTTTGCTCATCCTATTGAAGATGCGATTGAAGGAATTACACATTCTATCTGTACATTGGAATTTGAAGACCATAGACCTTTGTATGATTGGGTGGTTCGTGAGTTAGAGTATGAGCATCCACCAAAACAGATTGAATTTGCCAAATTGTATCTTACAAATGTAGTGACAGGAAAGCGTTACATTAAGAAACTTGTAGAAGATAAAATTGTAGATGGCTGGGATGATCCAAGACTGGTATCTATTGCTGCATTGAGAAGAAGAGGTTTTACACCTGAATCCTTACAGAAATTTGTGGAACTTTGTGGCGTCTCAAAGGCAAATAGTTCTGTAGATTATGCTATGTTGGAATACTGTATCAGGGAAGATTTAAAATTAAAACGTTCTAGAATGATGGCTGTTTTGCATCCTATTAAGTTGATTATTGACAATTATCCTGAAGGACAAGTGGAATACTTGGAAGCTGCAAATAATTTAGAAAATGAGGATTTAGGAACGCGTCAAATACCATTTTGTAGGGAATTGTATATTGAGCGTGAAGATTTTAAAGAAGAACCACCAAAGAAATATTTTCGTTTATTTCCAGGAAATGAAGTGCGTTTGATGCATGCATATTTTGTGAAATGTGAAAGTTTTGTAAAAGATGAAAATGGAATTATCACAGAGATACATTGTACGTACGATCCTGAGACAAAAGCAGGAAGTGGATTTACAGGGCGTAAAGTAAAGGGAACCATTCATTGGGTTCCAGTACCTTTTGCACAGAAGTGTGAAGTACGGTTATATGAGAATCTAGTAGATGAGGAAAAAGGAGTATACAACAAAGAAGATGGAAGTTTAAATCTAAATCCTGATTCTTTGACTATTTTAAAAGAAAGTTATGTAGAACCAGCTTTAGCAGAAGCGAAGCCATATGATAGCTATCAGTTTGTAAGGCAGGGATTTTTCTGTGTAGATGCAAAAGATTCTGTTCCAGGTGCATTGGTATTTAACAGAATTGTATCTTTAAAGAGTTCTTATAAGCTGCCATCCTAGAATAGCAGCATACAAGAGGAGGATAATTTTTTATGAGTTTGTTTTCAGAATTAGAGAAATTTGGATCAAAATCTTCACAGACAGTGCAGATGGAGACCCAAAAAAATGAAACAACAAACAAGGAGTCAAAAATAGAAACTGACAAAGAGGAAAAGGTAGTAAAAAAAATTGTTCCTCCTGAGAAAGATTTTATTTTACCAAAGACAACAGAATGTAAAGTATGTGGACATGTATTTAAAGCAAAAACGATTAAAAGTGGAAAGGTAAGAAGATTACAGCCAGACCGTGACTTACGTCCAAGATTTCAGTATATTGATGCTTTGAAATATGATATTATTTCTTGCCCTATTTGTGGCTATTCAGCGATGACACGCGATTTTGATAGGATATCTTCTGCACAAGCAAAACTAATTAAAGAGAAAATATCTGCTAATTTTTCTAGGGTAGAAAAAGAAGGTCAAGAAGTATATTCTTATGATACAGCAATTGAAAGATATAAATTATCTTTGTTAAATACAATTGTAAAAAAAGGAAAAGAAAGTGAGAAAGCATATACTTGTTTGAAGATTGCATGGCTATATAGAGGAAAAGCAGACACGCTATCTGACAATATTCCAGAAGAAAAAATAGTAAAAGAAGAATGTCAGAAGAATGAGGAAACCTTTTATTTTCAAGCATATGAAGGGTTTACTAAGGCAATTTCTCAGGAAATGTTTCCTATATGTGGAATGGAAGAAAGTACTGTAGATTATTTGCTTGCATATATGGCATTTCATTTTAAACAGAATGAAATTTCCTCTAAATTTTTAGGTAGTGTGTTAACTTCTTCGACAGCAAGTCGTCGTATGAAAGATTTAGCACTTGACTTAAAAGAAGATATTATTGCTCAGTTAAAAAGAAAATAATTGTGTAGTTAGTTCGTGTAACATGTATAAAATCTAATAAAAGCAAAAAGAAAATAATTGTGTAGCTAATTAATTCGTTTAGTATTTGAAATAATCGGAGGCAGCATATGAACAAACATATAAAACTTAGAACAGCAAAGATAATGACTGTATTGTTTGCAATGATTTGTCTTACAGGCTGTACTACGGAAGAACAAAAAGAAGCTGCAAAAGAATATCAAAAACAGGCAGATACTTATGTGAAAGGAAATAATTATGCACAAGCGCAAGAGTCTATGAAAAAAGCCTTAGAACAAACACCTAAGGATAAGGAACTACAGGCTGCTGCAGAAGAGTTAAATAAAAAAGCGCAAGAGATGAAAGGTTACAACGAAACTATGGAAGCGGCCATCCAAGCAATTGAAGCAGATGATGCCAAAGCCTTGGAAGAACTACAAGAAAGTGAAGAAGGCATAGCGTTAGTAGAAATGGTTGGTACAAAAGGAACTTATATTTATATGCCAAAAGGCGGAACCAGTGGAAAAGGCATTGGATTGTATACTTTCGAGGATTGTGACTGTAATCAATGGTATTATGGTGACTATCAAGAAGGAAAACGAGAAGGGGAAGGCATTTGGTATTATGTTAGTAGCCACACAGAAGATGGAAGCCTTTATAAAGAGGTATATCATGGAGAATGGAGTGAAGATGTACCCAATGGAACAGGTCGTCAGTTAATTGTTTTAGGAGATAAAGTTGATACAAACAAGAAGTTTAAAGTAAAAGATGGTTTATTTTATGGTTCCTATAAAATTAAAGATAAATTAGAAGATGGCACAGAGGTAAGTGGTAAATATAAGTTGAAAAAGGGAAAGTATGTGACAATTTCTGATGAAGAATTAGAAAAAAATAATTTTGTAGTCCCAAAAGAACCCCATCTTGCAATTGCATTCCTTTATGATGAGGCTGGAGAACTTAGAAGTTGTACTATGGTATATGCAGAAGATGTAACAAAAGGAGTCAAACATTTTTATTCTGGGGAACAATAGATTAAGATAATGTATTTTTATAATATAAAAGAAGGAGCAGTCGCGTTAAGCTTTGCTTATGGTGATAGCTCCTTCTTTTATACTAAGGCAAAGTGAGAAACTTCGTCGCACTTGTTTGTAGAATATCTGAGTATGCCTGCAATCTCAAGCGTCATGCTCTGTGGAACTGCTTGGGGATTGGTTAAAAGCAAATCTTATTGTTTATTTTCTAATTCAGCCATTTTCATAGCACGTACTTTTAGTGGAAGTCCAAATAAAGTAATAAATCCTTCTGCATCATGGTGGTCGTATAAATCTCCAGTAGTAAAGCTTGCCAAAGATTCACTATACAAAGAATAGGGAGAAGTAGTGCCAGCTTTGATAATATTTCCTTTGTAAAGTTTGAATTTAACTTCTCCTGTTACATATTTCTGTGTGGAAGTTACAAAAGCTTGTACTGCTTCACGCAAAGGAGTAAACCACTTACCTTCATATACAATCTGAGCCATTTTATTTCCCATATCTTTTTTTACTTCCATAGTAGCTCTATCTAATACC
>CAJUHG010000070.1:0-10690 GCA_910586005.1 uncultured Lachnospiraceae bacterium
AAAAACAGGTTATAAAAACCCTTTATTGGTAATAACTTTTTATGCGGTTATCCTGTGCTTATTTTGTGTTATCTTGTCAGTAAAAGGTGGATATGTTATAATTTTTAAATAAACCACAATTCAAGAACACTGAATGTGTTCTTGTGGCAAGATACACTAAATGCAAAGCATGGTAAATTCATCGATGATTTTGTTATTCCTTATCACCTATATCCTCTGAAACATTCCAGTATACCCCTTTGGGGTAAATGTAGTTATGTGACCGTTTCACAAGGAATAGAGGTGGGAGGCTTATCAAGCGAGAAGATAAAGTAGGTGGTGTTATGGAGAAAGAAACAGATGTTGTAATTATAGGTACTGGAGCAGCAGGTCTTTTTTGTGCATTGCAATTGCCAGAAGATAAAAAGATAACAATTATCACAAAAGAAGACGCTGAAAACAGTGATTCTTTCCTAGCACAGGGAGGAATTTGTGTGTTGAGATCAGAAGAAGATTATAATGCCTATTTTGAAGATACTATGAAAGCAGGGCATTATAAGAATAATAAAGATTCTGTGGAGACAATGATTAAAAGTTCTAGAGAAATTATTGATTTATTAATTACATATGGAGTAGAATTTGAACTTAAGGATGGAAAATTAGCATATACAAGAGAAGGTGGACATAGCCAGCCAAGAATTTTATTTCATGAAGATATTACTGGGAAAGAAATTACTGGAAAATTGCTTACACAGGCGAGAAGTCGCAACAATATTAAGATCTATGAACATATGGAAATGATTGATGTTTTGTGTAAAGACAATATCTGTTATGGAATTGTAATGGTAGATAAGCAGGGGCAGATAAGTACTGTAAAAGCGAAGGATACCGTATTTGCTTGTGGAGGAATTGGTGGACTGTATCATCATTCTACCAATTTTGCTCATCTAACTGGAGATGGGATTGCTATTGCATTGAGACATAGAATACAACTTCAAGATGTAAATTTTGTTCAAATTCATCCTACTACACTGTATTCTGAGAAACCTGGAAGAAGATTTTTAATTTCAGAGTCTGTTCGTGGAGAAGGTGCCGTATTATATAATAATAATATGGAACGATTTGTAGATGAATTGTTACCTAGAGATGTTGTAACTGCTGCAATTGAAACACAGATGGAAAAAGATGGGAAACCTTATGTTTGGTTATCTATGGAACATATTCCAAAAGAAGATATTTTAGGTCATTTTCCTAATATTTATCAGAGATGTTTGGAAGAGGGATATGATGTGACAAAGGAATGTATTCCAGTAGTACCAGGACAACACTACTTTATGGGAGGTATTCAGTCTGACTTAGAAGGTAGAACGTCTATGAAATGTTTGTATGCCATAGGTGAGACAAGCTGTAATGGGGTTCATGGAGCGAATCGTCTTGCAAGTAATTCTCTGCTTGAAAGTTTGGTATTTGCAAGAAGAGCTGCTTTGAATATTTCTATAGAACAGGTTTCTTCCAATTCTGCCAACGAAGAGGGAAAAGATATAGATTTATTTAAACCAGAAAATTATACAGATGTAGATAAAATACATCAAGAAAATAAGAAATTGGTACAACAAGAAATAGAAAGGATGAAAAAAGAATATGAACAACAATATAACAATGACATTAAATGCAGATAAATTAATTTTGCAGGCATTACAAGAGGATATTTCTAGTGAAGATGTCACTACCAATGCAGTAATGCCCAAAGCTCAACATGGAGAAGCACAGTTAATCTGTAAACAGGATGGGGTACTTGCAGGTCTATATGTATTTCAACGAGTATTTGAATTATTAGATGAAACTATTTCTATAGAATTTTATTATAGAGATGGCGATAGAGTAAAATCTGGTGATTTCATTGGAACTGTAAGAGGAGACATTCGTGCAATTTTATCAGGAGAAAGAACTGCATTAAATTATTTACAGCGTATGAGTGGAATTGCAACTTATACAAATACTATTGCAACTTTATTAGAGGGAAGCAAAGTTAAGTTATTAGATACTAGAAAAACTACACCTAATATGCGTATTTTTGAAAAGTATTCTGTAAAAGTGGGGGGTGGCTATAATCATCGTTACAACCTATCAGATGGAATTTTATTAAAAGATAACCATATAGGGGCTGCTGGTGGAGTAAAAGAAGCAATTTTCATGGCAAAAGAATATGCTCCTTTTGTGCGTAAGATTGAAATTGAATGTGAAACTGTAGAGATGGTACAAGAAGCAATAGAAGCTGGAGCAGATATTATTATGTTGGATAATATGAATGTAGAAGAAATGCAAAAGGCAATTGCAGTGATTGATGGTAAGGCGGAAATTGAGTGCTCTGGTAATGTAACAAGAGAGAATATTGAGCATTATATCTCTCTGGGCGTAGATTATATTTCTAGTGGAGCATTGACACATTCTGCATCAATTATGGATATTTCCTTGAAAAATCTTCATAAGATTTAAACCATAATTATTGTACATGAAATCAATGGAATTATCTAATTTTGCAATTACCCGATGGAATTTAAAGGGAAGGAGAAAATTTTATGAAGTTTAAAAAGTTAATATGTATGGGAATGGCTATAACACTTATGTGCTCTCATTTGCCACAGATAACAGTTCAGGCACAACAGATACAAGAAGAGACAATAAGAGACATTCAGTCAGAAGAAGGAGAGATAGAACAGGCAGAGTCAGAAGGGAGCAGAAGAAAAGTTCCATCAGAAAAAGAAATAGAAAAGACAGTGGAAGAGGATTCAGTAGAGCAAGAGGATAAAGAGATAGAACAGAGGGAAGCGATAGTAAGAGAAGAAGCGGCAAGGGAGGGAACAAAAGAAGAAACTTTAGAACAACAAGAGAATCGACAAGAACCGCAAAATCTAGAGTTAGAAATAGAAGATATAGAAAAAGTAAATCTGGGTCAAGCTAAAAATGAGGAATACTGGTATAAAAATTTTTCCTATAGAGAATTGAAAGATGGCACGTTGGAAATTAATGGCTATAAGGAGGATGGTACAACAAAAGTAACAATTCCTTCTAAAATAAAAGGAAAAAAGGTGACCTCTATTGGGGAAAATGCCTTTTCTAAATGCAGCAGTCTAACTAATATCAGTATTCCAAAGGGAATAACCTCTATTGAAGCTTCAGCCTTTTTTAAATGCAGCAGTCTAACCAGTATTAGTATTCCAAAAGGCGTGACCTCTATTAAAGAAAATACCTTTTCTGATTGCAGCAGCTTAAAAAGTGTAAGTATCCCAGCAGGGGTGACCTCTATTGGAACGTCAGCTTTTTATAATTGTAGTACTCTAAGTAGTATCAGTATCCCAGAGGGCATAACCTCTATCGAGAGGAATGTCTTTTTTGGCTGTAACAGTCTAACCAGTATCAGTATTCCAAAGAGTGTGACCTCTATCAAGACTTCAGCCTTTTCAGGTTGCAGAAGTCTAAGCAGTATCAGTATCCCAAAGGGCGTGACCTCTATTGGAGCTTATGCCTTTTCAGGCTGCAGAAGTCTAAGTAGTATCAGTGTCCCAGAAGGTGTGACCTCTATCGAAGAAGGTGCCTTTTCAGGCTGCAGCAGTCTAAGCAGTATCAATATCCCAGAGGGAATAACCTTTATCGAACTTTCTGTTTTTGAGGGTTGTAGTAATCTAAACAGTATCAATATCCCAGAAGGCGTGACTTCTATCGGCTCTGGTGCCTTTTCAGGATGTAGAAGTCTAAGCAGTATCAATATCCCAGAGGGGGTAATTTCTATTGGAGCTTCCGCTTTTGATGGCTGCAGTAGTTTAAAGAGTATAAGTATTCCTAAAGGAGTGAAATATATCAGACCTTCTGTTTTTGAGGGTTGCAGCAATCTAAGTAGTATCAGTATTCCTGATAGCGTAATTTCTATTGGAGATGGAGCCTTTTTGGGTTGCAGTACTCTAAGTAATATAAATATTCCAAAGGGGGTAACTTCTATTGGGACTTTTGCCTTTTCTGGTTGTAGTGTTCTAAGCAGTATCAGTATCCCAGAAGGCGTGACCTCTATTGGAATTTCTGCCTTTTCTGGTTGCAGCAGTCTGAAGGAAATAGTGGTAAGTGAAAATAATATGACATATACTTCTGAAAATGGAATCTTATATACTAAGGATATGACAACATTAATTTGCTGTCCGAGAGAAAAAACAGGAAAAATAGTTATCCCAGAGAAGGTGACCTCTATCGAGAAGGAAGCATTTTATGAATGCAAAAGTCTAAGCAGTATCAGTATTCCAGAGGGGATGATCTCTATCGGGAAGAATGTTTTTGTTGGCTGTAGCAGTCTAAAAGAAATAGTTGTCAATAAAAATAATATAACATATACTTCTAAAAATGGAATGCTATATACTAAGGATATGACAAAATTAATTTGTTGTCCCGCAGGAAAAACAGGAAAAATCAGTATCCCAAAAGGGGTGACATTTATTGGGTCTTATGCATTTTCTGGATGTAGTAATCTAAGTAGTATCAGTATTCCAAAGGGCATGACAACTATTGGCTCTTATGCATTTTATGAATGTAAAAATCTAAGCAGTATCAATATGCCAACAGGGATGACAACTATTGGGACTTATTCCTTTTATGGATGTAGCAGTTTAAGCAGTATCAGTATTCCAAAGGAGGCAACATTTATTGGGGCTTCTGCTTTTGAAGGCTGTAAAAGTCTAAGCAGTATCAATATTCCAGAGAATGTGACATCTATTAGAGCTTATGCCTTTGAAGGCTGCAGTAGTTTAAAAGAAATAGTGGTAAGTGAAAAGAATAAAACATATGCTTCTGAAAATGGAATCTTATATACTAAGGACATGAAAAAATTACTTTGCTGCCCCGCAGGAAAAACAGGAAAAATAAATATCCCAGATAGTATGATAGCTATTAGTGATTATGCCTTTTCTGGATGCAACCGTTTAAAAGAAATAACAGTAAATAAAAATAATATGAGTTATACTGCTAAAAATGGAATCTTATACAGTAAGGATATGACAAAATTAGTTCGTTGTCCCGCAGGAAAAACAGGGAAAATAAGTATCCCAGATAGTGTGATATCTATTAAACCCCATGCATTTTCTGGATGTAGCAGTCTAAGCAGTATCAGTATTCCAAAAGGAGTGACATCTATCGGGAATGCTGCATTTTCTGGATGTAGCAAAAATTTAACCTTGACCATAGTTAAAGGCAGTTATGCAGAAATATATGCAAGAGAAAATAATATCAACTATAGTTATAAAAAAGAATGTAAACACGATTATAAATCCAAGGTCACCAAAGCCACCACAAAAAAGAATGGCAGTATTGCACAGGTATGTAGCAAATGTGGAGCTAAGAAAGGCAAAGCAACTGTAATCTATGCAGCAAAAAATATTAAGTTGTCTAAGACTTCTGTTACTTATAATAATAAAATCCAAAAGCCTTCTGTTACGATAAAGGACAGCAAAGGAAAATCATTAAAAAAGAACAAAGATTACACAGTAACTTATCCAAAGAATACAAAAAATGTTGGAAAGTATAATATTAAGATTCAATTAAAAGGGAACTACAAAGACACTATAACAAAAACTTTTACCATAAAGCCAAAAGCAGTTAGCCTTACAAAAGTTACTCCAAAATCCAAAGGCTTTGTTATGAAGTGGAAGAAACAGACCCAACAAGTAACTGGTTATCAAATATCTTATTCTACTAGTAAAAAATTTGTAAAAAAATCTACCAAAACAGCATATATAAAGAAGGCGAAGACAACAACAAAAACAATATCCAAGTTAAAGGCAAAAAAGAAATATTATGTAAGGATACGTACTTATAAAGATGTAAAGATAAAAGGAAAAACTACAAAGATATATTCTAGTTGGTCAAAGATAAAAACAGTTACCACGAAGAAGTAATTAATCTATGTAAACATAAGAAAGTTTGCAAAGCGTACTTTTTATTGTTGAATATTACTGCAAAACTGCGGCGGTCCTCTATTCCAATACAGGGAGAAAAGGAACGCCGCTTTTTTGTGCACAGGCTCGTGCAGAAGAAAAAAGTTTCGTATTGACATTTCAGACTATTTGATGTAGTCTATATTAAAGACTACAATAAGTAGTCTGCAAAAGGAGGAAAAAACAGATGGCAGAGATACAGTTAGGTGTTATTGAGGCAAGATATGCAAATATGATTTGGGAGCATGAGCCAGTTACTTCTTCTGAACTGGTAAAGATGACAGCAGTAGAATTTAATTGGAAGAGAACCACAGCACATAATGTGTTACGAAGATTAATTGACAAAGGATTGTTTCAGAACAAACATGGATTAGTAACTTCTGTAATTTCCAGAGATGAATTTTATGCCATGCAGAGTAAAAAATATGTGGAAGATACCTTTGCTGGTTCTCTTCCAGCATTTATTGCAGCATTTATGCAGGATTCTAAGATTACAGCAGATGAGGCGGAAGCAATTCGAAGGATGATTAACAAGGCAGAGGAGTGATGAGTATGGGAGATGTTTTCTTGAAACTATTAAACATAAGTATTACTGCTGGGTGGTTAATATTGGCAGTATTGTGCATCAGATTAATATTTAGAAAAATTCCCAAATGGATAACCTGTTTATTGTGGGGAATGGCAGCAATCAGGCTAATTTGTCCATTTTTTATTGAAAGCCAGTTCAGCATACTGCCAAGTACAGAACTTATAAAAAACAGTGCAGTTGTGGAGGGAGAAATACAAAATTATATACCATCTATAGACAGTCATCTGACTATTGTGGAAAATACTATAAATCCTATGTTGAAAGAGAACTTTGCGTATAACGAATCAGAAAGTGCGGCACCATTGCAAATAGTTACGTATGTTGCTGGTATGGCATGGGTCTGTGGTATGATTCTATTGATAATTTGTATAATAGGCAGCATGATAAGGCTGCATAAACTTGTAAGAGAAGCAGTACGTGTTAAGGATAATATTTATATTTGTGATGCTGTAAAATCTCCATTTATTTTGGGAATTGTCAGACCACGTATTTATCTTTCTTCTGCCTTAAGTGAGAAAGAAATAAATTATATTATTGCACATGAATCTGCACATCTTAAAAGAAAAGACCATTGGTGGAAGTTTTTGGGATATTTATTGTTGTGTATCTATTGGTTCAATCCTCTTTGTTGGGTAGCGTATGCTATGTTCTGTAAAGATATTGAATTGGCATGTGATGAAAAAGTAGCCAAAGATATGACACTCCATGAGAAAAAAGAGTATTCTAAAGTATTATTATCTTGCACAAGACAAAGAAGCCTGATTATGGTATGTCCGCTGACTTTTGGGGAAGTGGGTATAAAAGAAAGAGTGAAATTTGTATTGAATTACAAAAAACCAGCGTTGTGGATTATGATAGCAACAGCAGTAGTATTTGTAATATTGGCGATATGTTTTTTGACAAATCCTACAAAAGAGTATCAGATAAGAATTACAATCCCTGCGAAAAGTACAGGAACTTTTTCTTATTCAGATGAAGAAATTAGTCCGAAGGGCAATACACTTACATTTTACGCCGGCAAAGGACTTGGAGATACAGAAATTAGATTGCTGCCGATAGAGGTCAAAGAAGAAAATACTTATGACAAATCTACATATATTACACAGGGGATGTCTGTGGAGATGGACGCAGAAAAGGGCGGATGGTTTAAAATAGGCGTAAATATACAAAATCCAACAGATAAAAGTAAAGATGTATATATATCTGTAGAAAATGTAGAAGTGAGAATTGCTTCTTTAGAAGAAAATAATGAGAGTGACCTATTGTCAGAGCAGTTGCCTGATAATAAAATTACTGTACAAAAAGGAAGCCTTAAAAAAAACGTTTCGTCACAAGCAGAAGAGATGCCAATAGAAAAAGATTCTATACAAGATATCATGCTTTATGAACAGCCAGAAGCCAATAAAGTATGTATAGAAGTGCGGCCTTCTATGCTAAGAGAATCTATCGCTTATTACTATATTCCTACAGATGAAGATCAAAAATGGCTGTTAGAGCAAATAAAAGCATTAGATTTGGAAGGAAAACCATCGGACTGGGATAGGCCTTGGAAAGAACATAAAGAAACTGGCTGGGAAATAATTTATAATGATGTAAGACTTATGGGATTTGAAGATGGGTATTTATACTATACTTATTATGATGATAAAGAAGGGATGATAGAATGTTTTATAGAAGTACCTAAGTTATGTGACTATATACAGATTATGTTGATAGAAGACATCGGTTATCAAACTTATGATGCTTCTGATATAAAAGATATTGTATCTGCAAAGTTAGATGTTAATTCGATTTCTACAGGCTGGCAATTTTATAGTCAGACCATAACAGATAAAGAAACACTACAAAAGTTTGAAGAGTGGTTTCAGAATGCAAAATATATTTTTGGCGGAGCAGATTGTGGAAACGAATGTGCCTGTTTGGAATTGACATTGGCAAATGGGAATATAGTGAAATTATCTATGGCTACTGACAGTTGTTCTAATTTCAGTATAGATGGCGTTGCTTATGATTATCGTCCAATGCTAGATTGGGATAATAGCGAGTTTTTCAAATGTTTCAATGAAATACCATGGGAATGGGAATAAAAAAATGTTTGATTATAGAGAATGAGTGAGAAATTATTTGATTTGTAAGTGTTGAAGAACCGTTATCATTATAGAAAATGCGTTCTCACATAAAGAGACAACTTCAATGTTGTGAACGATTTTTCTGTAATAAAAGAATGGAAGTATCTTGAAATCCTGAAATGTGTGTGTTATAATAAATATAACTAAAAGAATTTTGCAATGATATTCCTGATATATCAGACATAAAAATAAGAAGTTTATGTTTTATTTAAAGGAGTGGTGATATATGAATCAGGGTTATTCACAGTTATTTCAGAGTATTTCAGGCAGTGGAACGGGAAATCAGAATTTCCTTTCAGATTATGCCAGTATTAAGAGCGGGGGCTATGGCAAACTTTTAAGGGCTTATTATGGCACAGGCAGCAGTTCCAGTACAGCGTCTGCCAGCAAGAAGAGCAGTTCCACCAATGTTCTCGACAAAATTTTGGAAGAGAAGAAGAATCCGAAAATTTCCAAACAGGCTCAGGAGGCAAATACAAATTTGACCAATGGGCTTTCCAATCTGAAGAATTCTGTATCAGCATTACAGAATGATAAAACTTATACAAGTACGGATAATGGTCAGAGTGCATCAGATAAAGTAGTCTCCGCAATGAAAGATTATGTAGAGGATTATAACAGCGTTGTGACTGCAGCAAAAAAATCCACATTGGCAGGCAAAACAGCATATGTAGCAAATATAATGGACAGCACGAAGGCAAATGCGGATAAGCTTGCTGAACTGGGCGTTACAATTAATGTAAACGGAACTCTTCAGCTTAACGAGAGCAAGCTTAAGGGTGCGGATGTCTCTAAAGTACAGGATCTGTTTTCCACCAAAGATATCATGGGTTATGGTTCTAAGATTACATCCCGTCTTAAATTTGCCAGCGCAAATACAGCAAATACTACTAATAAGACAGACAGCAAAGATAAGACAGATACAGAGGAAAGCGCCACAAATAATGCGACAGGTTCCAGTGCTGCGCTTTTCAAGGCGGATAGTCTCGCGCTTGCCTCTGATAAATTGTATAAAAAGGTAATGGATAAGGATGGCAATGAGAACTATGATATTGATAATATTTTTGCAGCAGCAAAGAGTTTTGTCAAAAATTATAACAATATGTTCGATACTGCTGAATCCAGTTCCAATTCCGGCGTATTGTCGAATTTGTCTCAAATCAAAGGGAAGACAGCGCGCAATGCAGATGTACTGAAACAGTTTGGAATCAATGTGGACGCAAAGGGAAGAATGAAGATTGACGAGGACACATTTAAGAAAGCAGATATGTCCAAGGTACAGAAGTTTTTTAAAGACTATGGTTCTTCCGTTGCCACTAATGCTTCACTGGTAGACTTTTATATGACTACCCATGCCAATACAGCCAATAGTTATACATCTGTTGGAGCATATAACCCGCACGAAAGTTTCCGCTATGCAGATTATATTTAATCTATTTTAAAAAAGATAAGAATAAAGGATGCGAATCATTCAGAGTTTTCTCTGAGGATTCACATCCTTTTGTTTATGCACACGGGCACCCAAAGGAAGTAGGTCAGCAAAGCTGACGGGTGTCCGGCGCGGCGAGTAGGGGAAGTAACCTTCCCTACTCGATTTTCGTGGGCTTATAGTGGGATAAGCCTTGTATATTTTTAGCCATCAACCTTGACTTTTGATGTATTTTTGTATAGTTGCAGATGATAGCTCACCTATACTACAAGCAAAACGAAAGAAGACATACTTTTGCAAAGGAAAAGCTTTGCTTAATAATCTTTTTTGCAAGCCTGCATAGCTGCTTCATATACTTTTGCAAAAGAAACTTTACATTGTTTTGCAGCAGCAGCGACATCTTCATATTCAGGTTTATATTTGCTGATTCCATAACCTGTACTAATTTTTACTGTAATTTCTCCATATGGAGTGCGAACTTTGCGAAATTGTGCATCTAATGTTCTGCGGTAGCAGGGTTGGATGCGAACGCCTCTTGTAGTAGTATGATTTAAAATTAATCTGCTGAAACTGGCTTCTTCTTCTAAGT
>CAJUHG010000070.1:10700-14298 GCA_910586005.1 uncultured Lachnospiraceae bacterium
GTAAAGCAGGGCGATTTTTTTTCATATAAATAGATGTAGTAAATACATCTAGTGCGCCTGAATCTAGTAAAAGGTTGACAGCATAAGATACCGCTTCTGGTGACATATCATCTAGATTGCAAGAGAGTTCTAAAATTTGATCTAGATTATGAAATTGTTCTGTATAAAAATCAGGATGTGTTTCTTCCTCTGTTATTTGTGATAAAGAGAGTTTTTCAAAAGAATCAGGAAGTTGTCTAGGAGAAGGAACTGGAAGAATGCTTATATTACCCCAAAATGCTCTTAAACAATTTGCAGAAGGAAAATCTTTTGTACCCATACCATAGCCAGTTTTTTCAACCGTCATAGGTGGCATGGAAATAAATTGACTTACAAAATGTTTTAACAAAGCGGCTCCAGTCGGAGTACACAATTCTCCTTCTATGGTTCCACCATAAATGGGAACATCTTTTAATATTTCTGTAGTAGCAGGAGCAGGGACTGGAAGAATACCATGTGCGCAGCGAATGCTACCACTTCCAACATGAATAGGGGAAGCAATAATTTGTTCAGGTTCTAAAGTCTCCAATAAAATACAACAACCAATCACGTCCATCAGAGCATCTAAGGTGCCAACCTCATGAAAATGTATTTGAGAAATATCTGTGTGATGTGCATTGCTTTCTGCAGTGCCAAGCAAAGTATAAATCGCTTTTGCATGTTCTTTCACAGTACTAGAGATAGCAAGATGATCTATCTGTGCAAGCATTTCAGGATAAGTTGTGTGAAGATGAGTATGAACATCTTTTTTAGAATGGCAATTCTCTGATGTTGAAACTTTGTCTTCTGTATGTCCAAGGATAACAATATTTATCTTTGTTCCCCAAATACCACATTTTTCAGAGGGAACAGCACTTATCATAATTTTTTCAGGGAAAAGGCTATTCATAGTTTCTAAGAACTGTTTTTGTTCAGATTCTGTTAAAAGTTCATAAAGCGCTCCCATTAACATATCTCCAGCAGCTCCCATATTACATTCAATAAAAAGTGTTTTCATATTAATTACCTCCTATATGATTAATCATACTAGCCAGATAGCCTGCACCAAATCCATTGTCAATATTTACTACACTGACACCACTCGCACAAGAATTTAACATAGAAAGCAAGGCGGAAAGACCTTGGAAATTGGCTCCATAACCGATACTGGTGGGAACAGCAATTACTGGACAGTCACTTAATCCACCAATCACACTTGCCAATGCGCCTTCCATACCAGCTACTGCAATAATAACCGTCGCTTTGGAAATATCTTCTATATAAGAGAGTAAACGATGAATCCCTGCAACACCTACATCATAAAGACGTTTTGTTTTATTACCCAAAACTTCTGCAGTTAGTGCTGCTTCTTCTGCTACTGGTATATCACTAGTCCCCCCAGTAGCAATTAGAATCGTACCAGAAGCAGTAATATGTTCTATACGATTGATAATTCCAACATGAGAAATTTTATCATAGGTAAGAGAAAAACGTTCTGATAGATAGGAGGCAGAAGCTTCAGATAATCGGGTAATCAAAATATTTTCTGAACAATGAGATAAAAGAGAGTGGATAATACCTTCTATCTGTACAGCGGTTTTTCCAGCACCATAAATAACTTCAGGTGTACCTTGACGGATTTTTCTATGATGATCAATTTTTGCATAACCCAAATCTTCAAACGGACTGATTTTTAATTGTTCATAAGCAGTATGGATGTCAAGTATACCATCTTGTACTTGCTTTAGAATGGATAACATATGTTTTGATTCCATAACATTCTCCCAAAACAAAAAAAATTTTTAACATATAATAGTTAAGATAGAATAATTATAGGATTTTATCACACAATAGTCAAGAAAGCTTATTATTTTAAAAATGTAAGAAATAACAATTTTTTTATTATAATTAAAAAAAACATGGGAAAATATACAATAAAAGAGAAATAATAATAAGGCTAAAGTGTTAGAATAGTAAATTTTTTATGTAAAAAAAAGGATGTTTTTCAGGCAATCGCTGTCAAATCTTAGGATTTATGGAAAAAATTTCTAACAAAAAATAGTTGACAAATTTTTAAAAAGGTGGCATAATTTGCCACAAGTTCAGGTGAGAACTTAGTGATTCCAATGTATAGAAAGGATGAGAATGATGAATGAAAAAGTTATAAAATTGTCAGATGCAGATGAGGTATGTGATTTCGTACGTGCGGCTGGGATGTGTGACTTTGATATAGATATTTCTGACCAGCGCATGGTAATTGATGCCAAGTCAATTTTAGGAGTTATGGGCTTAGGAGTGCAAAAGGAGCTAACTGTCAAATATGGTGGTGAGAATGTATCCTTTGAGAATGTATTGAATAAGTATGTAGTATAATATTAGGCTTTAAAAATGTAATGTCTGTATAAACAGATAGGATAAAAAGGTGCATATTTTATTATGCACCTTTTTTATATGTAAGAATTTATATATACTTTTGATTGTTTTTTGTAATTGTTGTAAAAAATAATGTTCACTTTACCATTTTTAAAATGTTGTATCTTTTCAAACACATATGTTAAAATATATAAAAAGTGGTAATCTATGGTGATAATAGATAGGTATAAAGCGTTATTTTTCAAACAAGTAGATCTGTTTTTAGTCTAGAAGTAGTTCAACATAGAAAGGAAAATAAGAACCTATGGAAAAAATAAAGATTTCTGTAAGAAATCTTGTAGAATTTATTTTGCGTTCTGGAGATATTGACAATCGAAGTGGACGAGCAGCACAAAAAGAAGCTATGCAAGAAGGTAGTAGAATACACCGCAAGATTCAGAAAAACATGGGAGTTTCTTATCAACCAGAAGTCTCTTTGAAAATAGAATTGGAGAGAGAACATTATATATTAATATTGGAAGGTAGAGCAGATGGTGTAATTACAGAAAATAATCAAGTAATGGTAGATGAAATAAAAGGAATTTATCAAGATGTAAATGTTATGAAAGCTCCGGTGGAAGTTCATTTAGCTCAAGCAAAATGTTATGCTTACATTCTTGTAAAACAACAAGAACTTTCAGAAATTTCTATTCAAATGACTTACTGTAATCTGGATACAGAAGAAATTAAAAGATTTCAAGAAGTATATTTTAGAGAAGAGTTATGCCAATGGTTTGAGGCATTAATTGCAAAATATGAAAAATGGGCAGATTTTCAGTATCAATCTAAAAAGAAACGGAATGCCTCCATTCAAAAATTGAACTTTCCTTTTTCGTATCGTAAGGGACAAAAAGAGTTAGTAGCAGATGTTTATCGCACAATAAAAAGAGAAAAAATATTATTTATCCAAGCGCCTACTGGGACTGGAAAGACCATTAGCACACTTTTTCCAGCAGTAAAGGCAGTGGGTGAGGGGTTGGCAGATAAAATTTTTTATTTAACTGCAAAAACAATTACTCGAACAATCGCAAGAGAAACATTTCAGATATTACAAGAATATGGTTATCAAGGACGCGTGATTACTCTTACTGCGAAAGAAAAACTTTGTCTTTGTGAAGAGATGGACTGTAATCCGCTGCACTGCCCTTATGCAAAGGGACATTATGAC
>CAJUHG010000071.1 GCA_910586005.1 uncultured Lachnospiraceae bacterium
AGAAAGCGACACTAAGTACAGTAAGTAGTAAAAAAGCTGGTCAATTGAGTATCAAGTGGAAGAAAGATAGTAAAGCAAGTGGTTATATGATACAATATTCCACCAGTAAGAAGTTTACAAAGAAAACGACAAAGACCCAAACGATAAAATCCAATAAAACAACAAGCTATACCAAAAAGAAATTACCAAAAGGAAAAACTTATTATGTAAGGGTTTGTGCATATAAGAAGGTAAACAAGAAGAATATTTCTGGAGCTTATAGTGCAGTTAAGAAAGTAAAAATTAAAAAATAAGAACTTGTTACTTACTGATGATATCTTATAAAATAGAGAAATGTCCATATGTGTTTTCAAAGGGATTCCTTACAAAACAACAAAAGGATTTCTAGGATATTAAAGTAAGAAATAGGAAAATCTAAAGAACAGCCGCAAAATTTAATTTGCGGCTGTTCTTTTCATGATAATTTATATATTATTTTCTTATACTACTCTTCTATTTTTCTAACATCCATAAAATACTCCAATTATTTCTCATTTCTATACTTATTTTCTATTGACATTTTTTTATTTCCTAATTATAATAGACTTTGTTGTTTATTATTATTAAACACAAAATTCATTATTATCTTGATTTAACATAAAAAGCAATATATTATTAAACACAAAATTTATTATTAACTTGATTCTATCCAAAAAATAATAAATAGAAAGGATGACCTCTATGGATATCGGACACCGTATGAAAGAACTGCGGATCCAATATGGGCTGACCCAGCAGGAACTCGCGGATCGCAGTGAACTTTCCAAAGGATTTATTTCTCAATTAGAACGTAATCTTACTTCACCTTCTGTTGGAACTCTCCTTGATATTATTCAATGTCTTGGCACCACTCCAGCAGAATTTTTTGCAGATTCAGAGCCTGAACAAATTGTATTTAAACAGGAAGATTATTTTATAAAAGAAAATGAAGATTTGCATCATATGATCAAATGGGTAATTCCAAATGCTCAGAAAAATGCTATGGAGCCTGTATTAATAACTTTGTCTCCTCATGGCACTTCTGAAATTTACCTTCCCCATGAAGCTGAAGAATTTGGCTATATATTAAAGGGTTCCATTCGCCTTTATTATGGGCCTCGTTCTTATGTCATAAAACAAGGAGAATCTTTTTACTTTCATGCTGGAAAAAAACATTATTTAGAAAATTGTGGTAGTAGAGAGGCAACCATCCTCTGGGTTTCTACTCCCCCAAGTTTTTAGGAGGATTGATTCATGAGCAAAAGATTAATTGATTTACAGCACATTACTAAATCCTTTGATGGACAAATGGTTTTAGACGATTTGAATTTATATATAAGGGAAAATGAATTTTTAACTTTATTAGGCCCCTCTGGATGTGGAAAAACAACTACCCTTAGAATTATTGGAGGATTTGAAATGCCTGATTCTGGCAGCGTAATTTTTGATGAGAAAAATATTACAGAACTTGCCCCTAATGAGCGTCAATTGAATACAGTCTTTCAAAAATATGCACTATTTCCACATATGTCCATTGCAGAAAATATTGCTTTTGGGTTAAAAATCAAAAAAAAGAGTAAATCCTATATTAAAGATAAAATTAAATATGCTCTAAAATTAGTAAATTTAGATGGCTTTGAAAAACGAAGCGTTGATTCACTCAGTGGTGGTCAACAACAGCGAATTGCTATTGCTCGTGCCATTGTCAACGAGCCAAAAGTACTTCTCCTAGATGAGCCACTAGGAGCATTAGATTTAAAATTGCGACAAGATATGCAATATGAATTAATTCGCTTAAAAAATGAACTTGGTATTACCTTTATCTATGTCACTCATGATCAAGAGGAAGCTCTTACGATGTCTGACACGATTGTAGTTATGAATCAAGGATATATACAACAGATTGGTACTCCTCAAGATATTTACAATGAGCCTAAGAATGCTTTTGTTGCTGATTTTATTGGAGAAAGCAATATTATTGATGGTCTTATGTTAGAAGATCGATTAGTAAAAATCCTAAATGCGAATTTTCCTTGTGTAGATGAGGGTTTTGGAAAAAATACTCCTGTGGATGTTGTGATTCGTCCAGAAGATGTGGAACTTGTTTCTCCAGAACAAGGCAGTTTAGAAGGAGATGTTACCTCCCTTATTTTCAAAGGAGTACATTGGGAAATTGAAGTACTTGCCAATGGATATGAATGGTTGGTACAAACCACTCACATGCATCCAGTAGGCTCTCATGTAGGTATTCAAATAGATCCCTATAATATTCAGATTATGAACAAACCAGAATCTAGTGATGAAAGGGCGGTGGAATCATGCGTAACCTAAAACGTCAGCTTTTGGCTGGCCCATATCTTCTGTGGATGGCAGGATTTATCCTTCTTCCAGTAGTGATGATTCTCTATTATGCCTTTACTACTACTAGCGGACATTTTACAATGCTAAATATAACTTCTATCTCTGCTTCTATTCATTTAAAATCTTTGCTCCTATCCTTAAAGTTGGCTTTGGTCTGTACCATTATTTGTTTAGTACTCTCCTATCCACTTGCCATGATTTTAAATAATATGAAGTTAAAAAGACAGGGATTTATTGTATTTGTTTTTATTTTACCTATGTGGATGAATTTCATGTTGCGTATTCTTGCTTGGAAGATGCTTTTGTCTAATAATGGTGTTATCAATACACTACTAGAAACGTTAGGACTACCTGCATTGGATATTTTAAACACCCCTTCTGCTGTAGTATTTTGTATGGTATATGATTTTCTTCCATTTATGATACTTCCTATCTACAATGCCATGTCGCGCATTCAAAAAGATATCTTGGAGGCAGCAAAAGATTTAGGAGCAGGAAATATCATTATCTTTTTTAAAATTATTGTACCACTTACCATGTCTGGAGTAGTCAGTGGAATTATTATGGTATTTGTCCCTGCATTGACTTCTTTTGCTATCTCTGACTTACTAGGTGGTGGCAAAGTTTTGCTAATTGGAAATGTCATTGAACAGGCATTTATGCAGGAATATAATTGGAATTTAGGTTCTGGTCTTTCTGTTGTATTAATGATTTTTGTAATTGCAAGCATGGCGCTTATGAGCTCAAAAGGAGAAGAAGGAGGTGCTAGTGTATGGTAAAAAAATCGGTAGAACGCATTTATCTATCCATTATTTTTTTATTTTTATATCTTCCAATTGTAGTACTTATTGTCTTATCCTTTAATAATTCTAAATCTAAGGTTCAATGGGGCGGATTTACTTTCAATTGGTATATAAAATTGTTTTCTAGTAAATCTATTATGGAGGCTTTTGGAACTACTATTTTTATTTCTCTAGCCTCTGCACTAATTGCCACACTCCTAGGTACACTAGCAGCTCTTGGCATAGATGCTATGAAAAAGCGTAATCAAACAATTATGATTGGAGCTACAAATATTCCTCTACTCAACGCAGATATTGTTACAGGAATTTCCATGATGCTTTTATTTGTACGTTTTACCAGACTTGGCCTAAGCACTGTGTTAATTGCACATATTACCTTTAATATTCCTTATGTTATTTTAAATGTACTACCCAAACTAAAACAAAGTAGTCGTACTACTTATGAAGCTGCTCTTGATTTAGGAGCAACCCCTTTCTACGCCTTTTTTAAAATTATTTGGCCTCAGATACGTCCAGGTGTATTCTCAGGCTTTTTAATGGCAATGACTATGTCACTAGATGATTTCTCTGTTACTTATTTTACCAAGGGAGCAGGCATCCATACATTATCCACTATGATTTACACAGAGATGCGCAAGGGGATACGACCAGAGATGTATGCCCTATCCACAATTTTATTTCTAATTGCACTATTATTGCTACTATTTATGAACTTTAGGCCTTCTGTGCACAAAGAAAAAGGAGATGCCTTATGAAAAAAATAAAATGGTTACAAAAAGAATTTATTCTATACAGTTCAAAAATTTTTACCTTTCTTTTGATTGGAATAAGCATTTCTTGTTGTTTAGCAGGATGTGGCTCAAAGGATTCTGAAAATACACTAATTGTCCTAAATTATGGAAAATATCTTGAGCCTGAGGTTCTAGAAAAATTTGAGGAAGAAACTGGAATTAAGATAGAATATGAGGAATATGTTACACCTGAAAATATGTACACCAAATATCGAGCAGGTGCCATTGATTATGATTTAATTTGTACTTCTGACTATATGGTAGAAAAATTAATTCAGGAAGGCCAAGTTCTGGAAATAGATTTTAACAATATTCCTCTATCTCAAAATCTAGACCAAACTTATTTTGAATTTTCTAAATCTTTTGATCCAGAAAATAAATATGCTATTCCATATTTCTTTGGAACAGTAGGAATCCTATATAATAAAGAACTAGTAGATGAATCAAAAGTAAATTCATGGAAAATTCTATGGGATAAAGATTACTCTGGGCAAATTATTATGGCAGATTCTGTTCGTGACTCTTTTATGGTGGCTTTAAAAATTCTTGGATATTCTTTAAATACAACAGATGAAACAGAATTAAAAGAGGCACAAGATTTATTAATACAACAAAAACCTTTGGTATATTCCTATCTTGTAGACGAAGCTCAAGATGAAATGATAGCAGAAAACGCTGCTATGGCTGTAGTTTATTCAGGAGAAGCAGGATATGCTCTAGAATTTAATGATAAACTTGCTTTTTCTGTACCAAAAGAAGGCTCTAATATGTGGATTGATTCTTGGTTTATCCCTAAGTCTGCGAAACATAAGGAACATGCAGAAAAATTTTTAAATTTTCTTTGCCGAGAAGATATCTCTATGATGAACTTTGATTATGTTTATTATGCTACTCCAAATAGTAAGACAAAAGAATCTTTAGAACAAGAATTACAAGAAAATACAACTATCTTTCCACCAAAAAGCATTTTGGATAATTGTGAAGTATTAAAATCACTAGATGATGCCTCTACAACAAAACAAAATATTCTGTGGAAGGAAGTCAAAGCAGCAGACTATTAATCCTAACTTATAGAAGTTATTACAACTAAAATTTCAGAAACTATCTATTTTCCAGAAAATCAAAAACAGTTTAGATAGGAAATAGATACGTTTCTGAATTATAATCCAAAAACAGATCTTGCATTTTTTCTTTTATCATGATAAAGTAAAGATTATAATTTTCCTCCTATCTGCCAGCACAGTAGCGGAGGTATTATGACATACGAATCATTTAAACAACAATTAACAGAAAATCTAAAAGAATTCTTTTCATCTGAAACAAATATTTCTATACATCAGTTTTCCCATAACAACCACATTCTATTAGATGGTCTTACTATATTAGAGCCAAATAGCAACATTTCTCCTACCATCTATCTAAATCATTACTTTGAAAAATACCAGTCTGGCCTTCCTTTCTCAACAATTCAAGAGCAAATTTTACACTACTACTATAACCATAGCCAAGTGCGTATGATTGATACTTCTTTTTTTACTTGTTTTGAAAATATCCATTCTCGAATTGTTTATAAAATAATTCACTATGAAAAAAACATAGCACTTCTGAAAGACATTCCTTATCTTTCTTATTTAGACCTTGCAATTGTCTTTTATTGCTTATTGCAAGAAGAGCCTTATAAAAATGCATCTATTCCTATCTATAATCATCATCTAGACTATTGGAATGTTTCAAAAGAAACTTTGCTGCATTTAGCTGAAAAAAACACACCTTTTTTACTTCCCTTCTGTTGTGATTCACTAGCAGATCTAATCTTTCCTACACTGAGTCTTCTTCCAGAAGAACAACCTTCAACCGAAGAAGCTCTAGAAGAAATACCTATGTATGTACTTACCAACCAACAAAGACAAAATGGTGCCTGCTGTATCCTCTATCATGATGTATTAAAACAAATAGCAGAACAATTATATGATAATCTTTATATTCTTCCCAGTAGCATCCATGAAGTAATTATAATTCCTGAATCCAGAGCAGATCATCCCTCAGAACTTTCTCATATTGTACAAGAAATCAACTTAACAGAAGTTTCTCCTGAAGAAGTTCTCTCAGATTGTGTATATTATTACAATCGTACTTCTCAAGAATTATCTATATACTAAACAATAAATATAAAATTATCTATAGGAAAGAATCTTTTATTATATCAGATGGGCAGGCTATAAGATGTAAAAATTAGCCTTCTCTCCCATCTGATTTGGTTCTTTGTAGTAGATTATAAAGTAATTGTTCTATTTGATAAAATCTTTCCTCTATCTTATCCTTTTGCAGAAAGGAGCTCTAAATATAGATTTTCATATTTTTTTGCAGAATTTTTCCAAGAATGATCCATATTCATACATCGTTTCATTATTTCTTTCCAATCTTTTGGATGATTTTGGAATATATCATAAGCATAGCGGATAATCATCAGTAATTCACCTGCATCATAATTAGAGAAACTAAAACCATTTCCTGTGTGCCAGATTTCATTGTATGCTTCTACTGTATCTTTTAGTCCACCTGTTTCTCTAACAATAGGAATCGTACCATAGCGCATACTAATCAGTTGACTTAGACCACATGGCTCAAATTGTGATGGCATAAGAAATACATCTGCACCACCATAAATCATATGTGCAATTTCCTCACTATATCCAATTGTTGCAGAAACTCTATCTGGATATTTCCAATCATAATGTTGGAAGAAATCCTGAAATCTATCCTCCCCTGTTCCCAAAACAGCTATCTGAACATTTAGGGTATTCATCATCTCATCCATAATACTTGTCAACAGTTCAAATCCTTTTTGTTCTGTCATTCGGGATACAATCCCAATCAACATAGTAGAACTATCTTTCTTTAGTCCTAACGTTTCTTGTAAAACCTCTTTATTCTTCTGTTTTTTTGCAAGACTTTTGATACTAAAATGGGCTGTAAGTTTCTTATCTTTTCTAGGATTATATTCTTCTACATCAATCCCATTTATAATACCAGAAAGTTTCTCTGAAACTTCGCGCATCACACCATCTAGTCCTTCTCCACCTTCTTGCCCTTGAATTTCTATTGCATAATTTTCACTAACCGCATTTACTCGATCTGCATGAAGAATCCCTGCTTTTAAAAAATTGGTTTCTCCATAAGCCTCCATATCCTTATAACGATAATTTGCTGGCAAGTCACGACAATTTTCAATATCATCTATGCGCCATCTACCTTGGAATTTTTGATTATGAATCGTTAGAACCGTTTTTGTTTTTCTATAAAAATGGTTGTCCCGATAAAAAGCATCTAAAAATACTGGAATTAATGATGTTTGCCAATCATGACAATGGATAATATCTGGGCAAAATCCAATTTCAGGGAGACTTGCTAAAACTGCTCTACAATAAAAAGCAAACTTATTCACATCTTCAAAAATTTGATTATAAGGATTATCTCCCGCAAAATAGTGCTCATTATCAATAAAATAATAAGGAATTCCCTCTACTTTCGTCTCATAAATTCCTATGTATTCACTTCCTCTTGGCATATGTGCATAAATTTCTGTTACATACTTCATATTTTGTTTATAACTTTCTGAAATGCACAAATATTTTGGTAGGAACACTCTCACGTCAAATTTCTCTTTATCTAGATATTTGGGTAATGCTCCAACAACATCTGCCAAACCTCCCGTCTTAATATAAGGATTCCCCTCCGATGCTGCAAAGAGTATTTTCTTCATGTAAAAGACCTCCTAAATTGATGATAAAAATCGCCATCCTTCTATTCAGAATGAGGGCAAAACATTTTATTTCTTCAATTTATATTCTAACCTAATTCGGTCCGCAATTAAAGCAATAAATTCAGAATTTGTAGGTTTTCCTTTTCCATTGTGAATGGTATAGCCAAATAACTCATCAATAGTATCCATTTTTCCTCTACTCCAAGCAACCTCAATAGCATGACGAATCGCTCGTTCTACACGACTTGGGGTAGTTTGATATTTTTTTGCAATTCCTGGATACAAAATTTTTGTAATAGAATTTAACATTTCCATATCTCTCACAGACATAATAATTGCTTCTCTCAAATATTGATAACCCTTGATATGTGCTGGAACCCCAATTTCATGAATAATATCTGTTACATCGCTCTCTAAGTTTCTTTCCTCTAATTCCTGCTTTTTTTCATAAGCATTTACTTTACGTATCTCATGATTTTTTCTCATTTCTGCATTGCGCACATACTTAATGCGATTTAAAACTACATCATTATCAAAGGGTTTCATAATATAATAATCCGCTCCTAGTGAAAATGCATCTTCTGTAATTCGTTCTTGTCCAATAGCAGTAATTACAATAAATGCTGGATATTTTCTTATATTTTTATCATTTCTTACTTTATCCATAACGGTTAATCCATCTAATTTAGGCATAACAATATCCAAAAGTACTACATCTGGTTCTTTCTTTTTTATCATTTCGTATGCTTCTTCTCCATCTTTCGCGGTTCCTACAACCTGAAGTTCTTCGTCACTTCTTACAATATCTCCTAATTCTCTCAACATTCTCTCATTGTCATCTGCAATTGCCACATTTAATTTTTCCACGTTATAACCTCCTGTTGTTTTTATTGATAAACCCTCATAAAAGACCACTATTTGTATTATATCTGTAATCAAAAATTCCTTCAACGAAAAGATTTCTTTCATTTTCGACAAACAATTACTAATAATTTCGCACTTTGACTAACTTTGTCGTTTTATATTTTTTTTGCTGGAAAGAAAATAGGATTAATATCATATAATTATAGATATTGTCGAAACCTGTCATATAATTTTAATATCTTTGTAATATTTAAAAAAAACTCTTTTTCTTTTTGAGGAGCTATAAATATGAATATCTTAAATTTTACACATTGCTGTTATAATTCGCAAGAGTTATCTAAGAAAAAAGGGGGAAAGATATTGCTAAAATGTAGAGATATTTGTTTCCTTACAGTTGATTTTATATCGCAAAGTATCGTTTTAATCTCTTGAAACTTTTCCTTTTCATACATATAATCATCTCAAAGGAGGAAGACTTATGAATCAATTACATTTTTCTGATAATATCATAAAATTACGACAACAGAAAAAAATAACACAAGAACAATTAGCAAGTTTTATTGGTGTAACAAAGGCTTCAGTCTCAAAATGGGAAACAAAACAAAGCCTTCCAGATATCCTACTTTTACCTCGTTTGGCTGCGTTTTTTAATACTACTATTGATGATTTACTTGGTTATAAACCACAATTAAGTAAAGAGCAGATTCAAAAACTTTATCATGAATTGGCTGACGATTTTGCTAAGAAATCCTTTGCTGAGACTTTTCAAAAAAGTCAAGAACTCATGAAAAAATATTATTCTTGTTATCCATTTTTATTGCAAATATGCATACTTTGGCTTAATCATTTTATGTTATTAGAAGACAAAGAACAGCAATTAAAAATATTATCTGATATATCTGATTTATGTTGTCATATTATATCTAATTGTAAAGATATTGGTATTTGTGAAGATGCTACGATTATTAAGGCTTCTGTGGACTTACAGCTTGGAAAAGTGGAAGATGTTATTGATATACTAGAAGATATTTTAAATCCTCGTCGTCTTTCTACACAAAGTGATAGCCTTTTAATTCAAGCCTATCTACTTGCGAACAAAAAAGAACAGGCAGATAGTTTCACACAAATAAGTATGTTTTTGCACTTACTTTCTCTACTAAATAGTGCTACTCAATATTTAATCATTCATTCCAAGCATTTAGAAATTTGTGAAGAAACGATACAGCGTATCAATAATATAATCTCAACTTACCAGTTAGATTATTTGCATACAGCAACTGCACTTTTTTATTATCAAGCTGCTATTATTTATTGTATGCACAAAAAGAAACAGAACGCCTTTCATATGTTGGAGCGTTATACCACTAACATCAATTATTTTCTGACAGATAACCATTCTTCTCTACATGGAGATGATTATTTTTATAATATACAACCTTGGTATGAGCAACTAGAACTTGGAGCAGATCCTCCTAGAAATAAACAGATTATATTTGAGAGTTTTAAATCTTCTTTGGAACATCCTGCTTTTGCTTATCTAAGCGATTGTGATGAATTTAAAAAACTAAAAAGAAAGGTAGATTTTTATGAATATCCATGAACTATTGCCATTTTTAATTCCTCTTATCCTTGCAGAATTTATTTTACTTGCTTTTACCTTACATCATATTTTAACTCATAAAAATTATAAACATGGAAATAGAATTTTATGGCTTATAATAACCATTATTGGTATGCAATTTATTGGCCCTATCTTATATTTCCTATTAGGAAAGGAGGACAATTGATGGACATATTAACACTTGCCCAAGTTTCAAAATCCTTTGGTAATCATAAAGTAATTGAAAACCTTAGTTTTTCTGTTCCTGAACACACTATTTTTGGCTTTATTGGACAAAATGGTGCTGGGAAAACTACCACTATGAAAATAATACTTGGTCTACAAAAATGTGATAGTGGAAGTATTTTTGTAAATGGAAAACCAGTACATTTTGGTCAAAATCAAACAAATAAATATATTGGTTACTTACCTGATGTACCAGAATTTTATGACTTTATGACACCTTTAGAATATTTAAAGCTATGTGGAAATATTACTGAAATGTCCAAAGATAAGTTACAACAAAGAATCCAACAACTGTTAGAACTTGTTGGCCTTACTTCTGTCAATAAGCCTATCAGAGGATTTTCTAGAGGTATGAAACAACGACTTGGAATTGCACAGGCTTTATTAAACCATCCAAAGTTATTAATTTGTGATGAACCTACTTCTGCTTTAGATCCAATAGGTAGAAAAGAAATTTTAGATATATTAGTAAATATAAAACAGGAAACAACAATTCTGTTTTCTACTCATATATTATCTGATGTAGAGCGTATTTGTGATAGAATTGCACTTCTACACAATGGAAAAATTGCATTTTGTAAATCACTAGAAGAAATAAAAAGTCTTCACAAAAACACACAGATTGAAATAGAATTTTTTAGAACAGAAGATGCAAATTTATTTGCAAAAAAATATAAGAAAACCCAACCTATCAATAATACAAAACTTCTTTGTGAACAACAACAAGAAAACGATATAGTAACTATTATGGATGTATTAGTTCAAAACAATCTTTCTATACAAAGATTAGAAATTCTAGAACCTTCTTTAGAAACAATGTTTATGGAGGTGATTTGCAAATGAAACCAATCGCTGCTTTTATCAAAAAAGAAATTCTAGAATTAATTCGTACAGGGAGACTATTAATTTTAACAATTCTTTTTATTCTTTTTGGAATTATGAACCCAGCCATTGCAAAATTAACCCCTTGGCTTATGAAAATGATGTCAGAAAGTCTCTCTGAAACAGGATTAATACTTACAGAAATAAACATAAATGCTATGACTTCTTGGACACAATTTTACAAAAATATTCCAATTGCTCTGTTAATTTTTTTATTATTAGTAAGCAGTACTCTAACTTCTGAATATCAAAAAGGAACACTTATTAATATCATTACTAAAGGATTAGCAAGATGGAAAATATTTATTTCAAAAACCTTAGTTATTTTTTTACTATGGACAATTGAATTTTGGCTTTGTTTCTGGATTACTTATGGATACAATAATTATTTCTGGGATAATAAAATTGCTTCTCATTTATTTTTCTCAGCTTTTTGCTACTATTTGGCTGGTATCTGGTTTATTTCTTTATTGTTTCTTATGTCAGCACTGTTTCAGACAAATTCTATTGTTTTACTGATAAGTGGAGCTGTATTTCTTCTTTTTTATTTCGCTAGTTTTTTTTCTGACATAAAAAAATACCTGCCTGTAACATTACTAAATTCTTCTTATTTACTAGCGGGTAATAATAATATTTCTGAATATTCTTTTGCAATTATCTTTACGCTTCTATTACTTATCATAAATATTGGAGTTGGGATTATTATTTTTAATAAAAGAGAAATCAAGTGATATTTCACTAAAATCTATAAAAGATTTTTATCTTAATCAGAGAAAACACTTCCACTAAGACAAGGTTCTTTTATTTATCCATGTAAAGGTGGAAGTTTTCTCTGTCTAAGATAAAGTAGATGAGTACACATCCATTTTCTAGCAATAAAAATATTTTTTTGCTCTAACTCCAAGATAAAGTATACATCCATTCTCTAATTATCATTTATAAGAAGTTTATACATTTTGCTGTGTTACCTATGGGCATATAGCACATAGATAAAACTATTATTAATCTAAAATAATCAATGCCATAAATACTAAATCTTCTTTTCCTGTATTTTTCAAACCATGTCCACAATTATCTGGTGTAAAGGTAACATCTCCTGATTTTACGCAACGTACCGTTCCATTGTCATTATATTCACCCTCACCAGAAAGGATATAATATGTTTCACTTTCATTATGATGTTCATGATAACCAACAGAACAACCTTCCTCGAGTGTTACCTGTGCATATAAACCACATTTTCCATTTAATCGCTTCTCATCTAAGATCTCCTGAATTATTACATGACCTTCTCCACCACACATATTTTCAATCCGTTTCTCTGCCATAATATTCTTTCCTTTCTACTTGAAGTATTTCTATTATTATGATATAAAAGAAAAAATAAATCAAGTAAATTTTCTTAATGCTGTAGCATATTTTCAATAAATATTCCATAACCTTTGGAAGCATCTTGGACAAAAACATGAGTAACTGCTCCTATTACTTTATTATTTTGAATAATAGGACTTCCACTCATTCCTTGTACGATTCCACCTGTAAGATTGATAAGTTCTGGATCTGTTACTTGAAAAAGAATACCTTTATTCTCACTATTATAATCTAAATCTGTAATAATAATAGAATATTCCTTACGCTCGCCAGATACCGTTGATATAATAGTGGCTTCCCCTTCTTTGATATCCTGTTTAAGCCCCACAGAATACCATTCTACTTGTTCCACTTCCTCTGGTATTGTGCCTAAATTTCCATAAATACCTACATTTGTATTTTCCTCTACTGTTCCAAGCTGATATTGTTCTAAGTAAGTAATTACTCCAGAAATTTCTCCTGGATTTCCTTTTTCACCTTTTGTGATACCTGACACTTCAGCTTCATACAAAGTGCCCTCTGACAAGTTTACACGTGTTCCAGTATCCATGTCACTTACAGGATGCCCCAATGCTCCATAACTTTTATTTTTATCATAGAAAGTTAACGTTCCTACTCCTGCAAGGTCATCTCGAACCCAAATTCCAAGTTTATATTCATTCTCAGAAGTCTTTACAGGTTGTAATTTCAAGCGAATATATTCATCTTCTCGCATCACTCCTAAAATAACAGGATTTCCTTGACTTTGATTGATTTTATCAATTAAATCTTCTTTATTCTCAATTACTTGATTATCTACAGTCTTTACATAATCTCCACTTTTCACAAGATTTTCTGCTGGTTCGTAGTTCATTCCATCACTTCCAGCTATACTTCCTGTTCCAATAATTAAAATTCCATCTGTTTTCACATAAATGCCAACTGGTATCCCACAGGGAACTACCTGCTCCTTTTCGATTACCTCTACAGCCACTTCTTTTATGTGTATCAATCCAAATAAGCGACAAGAAATAGAATAACTTCCTTGTTCTTTTGATTTTAGTGAAAAGCTTTCATTTAAGTCCAATTTAATTTTGTCTTTTTCTACCTTTGGTGACTGATTTCCAAACACTTCAATTCCTGACTGTTCCATCTCTCCTGTAATTGGTAAATGAAAGTTAAAATTTTCCTCTTTCCCTTTTTCTATCCAAATCTTATCAGGTATTGCTTCCTCTATAGCATAATAAGAAAAAAATATCCCCCAACAGAAACCCAAAATCAGACTTCCACCTGCAATCCATTTCCGAATTTTCGCTAGTCGCTTTTTTTTATTCTTTATCATCCTTCCACATCCTCTCAAAAGGGTTTCAGTAAGAACCCTTTTTTATCTTATAGGAAATACCTTGTCACGCTAAAGCGTGAAAGTGTATTTCCTATAAGATAAAAATAATTATGCGCACTTGTGCGAATGGAAAATGTCACTATGTGACCGCACTCGGCGCAGCAAAGCGTACAAG
>CAJUHG010000072.1 GCA_910586005.1 uncultured Lachnospiraceae bacterium
TATGAAACGACCGAATGGTCATCATGGGATGCCCCAGAGGGTATATCCTATGAAACGACCGAATGGTCATCATGGGATGCCCCAGAGGGTATAATATCTGGAAAAGCAATTGCATTTTATTCTTCTCATCAAATGATAAGTGCGTCTATAGATGGAAAAAAGATATATGAAAAGCAAGTTCCAAAGGGAACAAATAGCAAAACACCAGGGAATAGTTGGAATTTTATACCATTGCGCCAAGAATATGCAGGAAAAATTTTAGAAATAACGATTAAGAATGCTTATGATTATAGTAATAATATAAAAATACCAGAATTTATATATGGTTTTCCATCTTCTTTTGTAGTTCAGCAGCTTAAGACAAAGGCTTTATCTTTTCTAATAAGTATTAGTATGCTTCTAGTAGGTCTTACACTTGTGGGAAGTTGGATAAGTTTTGGAAAACGGATGCATTTTCATGAGGAAATTCAATGGCTTGGAGTGTTTAGTATTTATTTTGCAATCTGGTCTATTTTAGAGACACAGATACCAATTCTTATATTTGGAAGGGAATTACTATGTAATTATATTACTTTTATAAGTCTGAAATTGATGATTTTACCAATTATTTATTTTATTCAGGCTGTTTATCAAATGAAGGAGAGTAAATTTTGGAATACTTTTGTTTATCTTAGTCTTCTAGATTTTGCTGTCTGTTTTGTGTTACAGTTTTTTGGCATATTTGATTACTTTGAAACGATATGGTTTACACATTTGCTAGGGGCTTCTGTAGTAATTTCTGCATTAATAATAGGCGGAAAACGATTGCTAGAAAAAGAAAATAAAACATTTCATCCTAAGCGTAAAATATATAGAAATATTAGTGCTATTTGCATTGTTAGTGGATGTATCATGATAGATGTATTAAATTATTACTATAGGGTTTATGAAGATGTTGCAACCTTTTCTAGAATTGGGTGTTTGATTTTTATTCTTATTTTAACGGTTCAATTTTTAAAGGATTCTATGGATTTAATAGAAGTGGGAAAACAAGTAGAAATTATACTTGAAGAGGCAGAGATGGATGGCTTAACTATGTTAAAGAATCGTAAAACTTTTGAAGTCGATTTGCATCAAATTTCTCCAAAGCAATATAAAAAATATGGCATAGTTATATTTGATTTAAATAATCTGAAATATATGAATGACAAGTATGGACATGGAATGGGGGATTATTATATTATTATAAGTAGTGAAATTATTCGGGAAGTTTTTGGTAAGTTTGGAGAAATATATCGTATTGGAGGAGATGAATTTTGCTTGATTTCAAACACAATTACACAACAAATATTTGAGGAGAGAGAAAGACAGATGTGTGATTGGTTAGCAAGTTTAAAGGGAGTTCAAATAAAAGAAATGATGCAGATTGCATCAGGTTTTGCAACGTTTCATTGGGGGATAGACAGAAATCTACAGGATACGATAAGTCGTGCAGACAAACAAATGTACCAGAGAAAAAAGAAATTAAAAGAGTAGAGTGCATGATGCTAAATCTGATAGAGTTATTGGTAAGAAAATTACAATCAAAAAGAAATAAAGCAGTAGGATAGGAGAGTATGGCAGTGCAGAAGGAAAACATAGATACACTGCTGGCAGAAGGTTTTAAAGAACTTGCATGTCAGCAGACCATTGAAAAAATTACAATAAAGGCGATTACTGATAAAGCAGGAGTAATACGTCCTACATTTTACAATCATTTTCAAGACAAATATGAATTGCTAGAATGGATTGTCCGTGTGCAAATCTTAGAACCTACAAAACCTTTAATACATACAGGAATGATAGATGAGGCATTGATATTAATTTTCACTTTAGTAAAAAAAGAAAAGGAGTTTTATGAAAAGGCAGTAAAATTAGAAGGGCAAAATTCTTTTGAGATTATTGTGAAAAAGTGTATAGAAGAAATTTTATTGGAAGTTATTCAGAGTAAAAAAACAAAAAATCAAGGAAGACATCCTTGGTTGACACCAGAGCATATTGCTCAATATTATGCCCAATCTATGTGTTTTGTAGTGATTAATTGGATAAAAAGTGGAATGGCAGTAGAACCAGAAGAGATTACTGCTATTTATAATTATATGATTACGCGTTCTATGAGCCAAGTAATAGAGGAACTGTGAAAGCACTAATTTTTAATACATAAAATTAATGTTAGAATATCAAAAGCATTTTTTAGTATTGTTGTGTTAGTTTTGTTGATATACAAAATCCATAAAATGTATGTTATAAACTACAAAAAATCGAAAATGTATATTTAGAATATACAATGGAAAAAGATTGAATATTTATTTATTCAGTCTTTTTTTTTATGATATCTCTTGAAGAAAAAAATATAGAAAGAGGAGCGAGATGAGAAAATATGGATAAGTTTGGAAAGGTAGTTGTAAAATTAAGGATACCTATTTTTATCATTAGTATATTGCTTTTAATTCCATCAGCAATTGGAATGATAACAACCCGAGTCAATTATGATATTTTGACTTATCTTCCCAAAGATATTGAGACAATGGTGGGGCAGGATATTCTGGTAAATGATTTTGGAACGGGAGCATTTTCCATGTGTGTATTAGAGGGAATGGAAAATAAGCAGATTGTAGAATTGAAAGCTCAGATTGAAAAGGTAGAGCATGTAAAAACAGTGATATGGTATGATTCTATCGCAGATTTATCTTTTCCAATGGAGTTTCTGCCAAATGATGTGTTAGAAAAATTTAATTCAGAAGGAAGTACATTGATGGCAATTTTATTTGAAACTTCTATGTCAGCAGATGAGACGATGGAAGCGATTGAAGCGATTCGTGGGATTGCAGATGAAAGATGTTTTGTTAGTGGAATGTCTGCAGTGGTAACAGATATTAAAAATTTGTCAAATAAAGAAACACCTGTTTATGTATTAATTGCAGTATTGCTATCTTCTTTGGTTTTGGCATTGACAATGGATTCTTTCTTAGCACCAGTATTTTTCTTACTAAGTATTGGAATGGCAATTTTATATAATCTTGGAAGTAATGTTTTTCTGGGAGAAATTTCTTATGTGACTAAGGCGTTAAGTGCTGTATTGCAATTGGGTGTTACTATGGATTATTCTATTTTCCTTTGGCATAGTTATGAGGAAAATCGTCAGCACTTCCCCGAAGATAAAAATATGGCAATGGCTCATGCGGTTGCTAATACGCTTACTTCTGTAGTGGCAAGTTCTATTACAACAGTAGCAGGATTTGTGGCGCTGTGTTTTATGAGTTTTACCCTTGGAATGGATTTAGGAATTGTTATGGCAAAGGGAGTTATCTTTGGTGTTATTGGATGTGTAACAATTTTACCATCTATGATTTTAATCTTTGATAAAGCGATTGAAAAAACGAGCCATAAACCCATTGTTCCAGATTTAGGAGGAGTTGGAAACTTTGTTACAAAGAGATTTCCTATTTTCATTGTTATCTTTTTAGTGATTTTAGGACCAGCAATTTATGGATATACTCATACACAAGTGTATTATGATTTAGCGGGAACATTACCAAAAGAGCTTGCAAGTATCCAAGCGAAGGATAAATTAGAAGAGAAATATGAGATGAATTCTACTCATATGGTATTGGCAGATAGTAGCCTTTCTAGCAAAGATGCTTCAGCTATGATAGAGGAAATGAAACAAATAGATGGTGTTAAGTCAGTACTTGGAATGGATTCTATGGTAGGACCAACTTTTCCCAAAGAGATGATACCAGAGGATATAAAAGAAGCATTAATGGATGAAAATTATCAGCTAATGTTGGTAAGTTCAGAATATGCTATTGCTTCAGATGAAGTAAATGCTCAGATTGATGATTTAAATCAGGTAATTAAAAAGTATGACAAAAAAGGGATGTTAATCGGAGAAGCGCCTTGTACAAGAGATTTGATTTCTATTACTAATACAGATTTCCAAACAGTAAGTGTTGTGTCTATTGGAGCAATTTTTATCATTATTTTATTGGTATTTAAATCTATCTCATTGCCAATTATTCTTGTGTCTGTTATTGAATTTGCTATTTTTATCAATATGGGTATTCCAGCTTATACAAAAACAACGCTTCCTTTTATTGCTTCCATTGTAATTGGAACGATTCAATTAGGAGCTACAGTTGATTATGCAATACTTATGACAAACCGTTATAAAAAGGAGAGAAATAGTGGAAAAGATAAAAGAACATCTGTTACAATTGCTCTTTCTGCTTCTATCCAATCTGTATTTGTCAGTGCATTAAGCTTTTTTGCAGCAACTTTTGGCGTAGGGATGTATTCTAATATAGATATGATTAGTGCTCTTTGTATTTTAATGGCAAGAGGGGCAATCATCAGTATGTTTGTTGTAATCTTTATTTTACCAGCAATGTTTATGGTATTTGATAAGATTATTTGTAACACAAGTATAGGCTTTGGTAGCAAAATAGGAAAAGTGGTAAAGAGTATCAAACCTGTGTAATAGTTTTGTTATTATGCAACGCCGTCAGAATCTTATTGAGGAGAAAATAAAGTTTTATAACAGAATAGAGAGAATATCAAACCTATATAACATAAGAAAAATAAAATCTATAAAATTTTATAAAATTAACATTTATTAGGAGGAAAAGACATGAAAAATATGGAATTGAAAAAAAGATTTAAACATAAATACATCATTCGTATTGCAGCAGGTGCTGTTACCGTTGCAGTATTGGGAACTAGTATAGGAGTGAGTGCCTATTCAGTACATGCAGAAAAAAATAATGTGGTTCAAAATTCTCAAGAGAGTAAAAAGAATGATACAGAGAAAAAAGACGAAGAGGAGACTTTAAAAAAAGCGTTATCTGTAGATGAGGAGGATACAGAAGCAGGAAAAGAGGAAACCGTTTATATTGTGGCAAGTCCAAGCGGTACAACAAAGAGTGTGATTATAAGTGAATGGTTAAAAAATAAAGAGGGTTCAGCAATTCTTGAGGATGTTTCAGATTTGAAAGATATTAAAAATGTAAAGGGAGATGAGACTTTTACCCAAAATGGAGATAAAATTACTTGGCAGGCGAATGGAAATGATATTTATTATCAAGGCACGATGAATAAAGAACTTCCTGTGACAGAAAAGGTAACTTATTATTTAGATGGAAAAGAAATGACGCCAGAAGAAATAGCAGGAAAAAGTGGAACAGTTACAATTCGTTTTGATTATAAGAATCATGAAAAGAGCACACAGGTAATTGATGGAAAAACGTATGAAGTTTATGTACCTTTTACAGTAATGACAGGTATTATTTTACCAGAGAACTATAAGAATGTAAAAGTAATCAATGGAAAAGTAATTTCAGATGGAAATAAGAAATTGGCTGTGGGTGTTGCAATGCCAGGTTTAAAAGAAAGTTTGGAAATCAAAGAGGGGGATTTAAAAGAAGATATTGAAATTCCAGAATATGTGGAAGTAACTGCTGATGTAGAAAATTTCTCTCTGGAAATGACCATGACAGTTATTATGAATGATCTAATTAGTGATGCAAATTTAGTGGATTCATTAGATTTTAGCAGTTTGGAGAAAGATATGGATACTTTAGAAGATGCATCTGGACAATTGGTAGACGGAAGTGAGGAGCTGTCAAAAGGGCTTGGGACTTTAAAGGGAAGTCTACAAGAATTTTCTTCAGGTGTGGATACTTTAAAAGAAGGAATTACAAATTATACAAATGGTGCGGCACAGTTAAAGGAAGGAATTGGCGTTTTAGCAGGTTCTTCTAATACATTCGTTGATGGTGTAACAACTTTAAATGGCAGTGCAGCCACATTAAATCAAGGAGTAGCTGAATTAGACAGAACCTTGAAAACAGAGATGACAGAGGAAGAGAAATCTGCATTGATTAGTCAGGCAGATACAGCAATTGAAAATACTTTTAGTGATCCAGATACAGGAACAGAGGCAATTAAAAATCAGGCTTCCGCTGTTTTTTATGATAATCTTGCAAATAATCAAGAGGCAAAAGAGCAGGTAACAGCAGGTTTTGAAACATATACTACAACCATGTTAAACTCTGTATTAAACAGTGCTTATAGCCAAGTAGCAACAGAAACAGCAAAGAAAGATAAAATAGCAGAAGCAAAGCCTCAGGTAGTGCAAGCAGTAACACAACAAGTAGTGCAAACAGTGACACAACAAGTAACAGCGGGGGTTGCAACACAAGTAATTGGAGCACAGGCAGCGACTATAGCTGAACAGACAGGAGGCATTTTGGATGTTAATGCAATTGCACAGATTTGTGAAGCAGTAAATACAGCAATAAATACAGAAGGCAGTGAGGCACAACAGCAAATTAGCGCATTGATTGCAGAACAAGATATTGATGGGCTTGTAGCAACTAATGTAGATGCTCAGATGGCAACCATCGAAGCTCAAATTGATGAGGCCTTATCATCTGCTGATGGGCAGGCTCAAATACAGGCAACAGTTGATGAACTTGTAAATCAGACAGTAGCAGCAGCAATGGCAGATGAGACTTTAAAAGTAGGTATGACAGATGCAGCATCTCAAATTGTAACAGGAATTGCAGATGGAGCAAAAGATACCGTTGGAACAGCAGTAGCAGATACTGCCAAAACGGCTGCTAAGACAGCAGCGGAGGCAGCAACTTTAACAGCAGTTTCTGGTACAAAAGCGCAGATTTCTGCAGCTATCAACACAGTAGATGAAGCAAGTGGATATAGTTTGGTAACAGGTATGCAAGCCTTAAGTGATGGCACAAGAACTATGAATGATAATATGCCAGCATTGACAGCAGGTATTTCCCAGTTGACAAATGGAGCAGCAACTCTAGTTTCCAATAATGGTGCATTAGTGGAAGGAGCAGGGAAACTGTCTAGTGCTACGTTACAACTTGGAGATGGTGTGAATAAATTAGCAGATGGTTCTGATGAATTAAAAAATGGAATGATTCAATTTGATAAAGATGGCATTCAGAAATTATTAGATGCTTATAATGGAGATATTAAAGGACTTATGGATAAATTGGAAGCGGTAGTAAATGCAGGAGAAGAGTATCAAAGTTTTACAAAGATTGCAGACAAAACCAAAGGTTCTGTAAAATTTATTCTTCGTACAGAAGCAATAAAAACAGAAGAATAAAAAATGGATACAACGATGCAGGAGTAAGGTTATGAATATTGTGGAAGCATTGATTGTAATATTAGGAATATCCCTAGATGTTTTTGCAGTTATGGAATGCCAAGGTTCTATGGTTGCAAAAGTAGAAAAAAAACAATTGCTAATATTAAGCAGTAGTCTAGCAGTGGGGCAAGTAGCTGCTTTAGGGATTGGAAATATTATTTCTGTTTTACTTTGCAAGAGTAGAAGACAAGTAAGTGAAATTTTTCTTGCTCAAGTAATTGCAGCAGTAATTTTCTTAGGTTTAGGAATATATCTTTTATGGAAGGCTTGGCAAAATGAGCGGATTATAGAACATAGAGAAGAAAAGTTTCATGTATTTCAATTTGTCAGACTTTATGTAAAAATTGGTATCCTTACACTGCTTATAGGACTTGCATTTGGATTTTTAGAAAGTAATATGGTTATTATTTTAATGATATCTGCAATTTTAACCATTTTAGTTACAATAGTAGGGATTTATACAGGATATCGTTTAGGATTTGAACATAAGATAAAAGCATATGTATTGGGTGGAATTTTATTGATTTTGGGAGGTTTAGATGTCATTATAAGCCGGATTTTTAAATAATTGTGAAAAATTTCTGATGAGAAGATATCATAAATGTTTCTTAATATAAATAAGTAAATTTTAGAAAGTCAAACGGATCTAAATAAACAAATTGTGAAAGTGCTAAAAGAGATGTTGTATGAAAGGAATTTAATACAACATCTCCTTTTTTTATATTTATAATAGGAGAATGTTTTGTAATTTCCTATTATATTTCCTATTTCTATTATAAAAACCTATATACACATTTATGTGTGCAGAACAAATATCATATATTATTCCCGAATGTGCTCTAATCCTTGTGCAATTATAGTAAGTACATGAGAATCTAATAGAGAATAATAAATGGTTTTTCCATCTCTACGATTTTTGACTAGTCGATTTTGTTTTAAGATACTAAGTTGGTGGGAAATAGCACTTTGAGACATTCCTAGTTCTTCTGCAATATCATAGACACATTTTTCCTTGTCTGTCAGGGCATACATAATTTGAAGCCTGGTAGATGTTCCAAATATTTTAAATAATTCTGCTAATTCTTCAAATTCTTTCTGATTCATAAAAAATCCTTCTTTTTATTTTTTAAGGTTAATATGGTTCTATCTTGAAAATTAAGAGCATCATGCTCTGCAAGAATGCTTAGGTTCGCGGGTGCACTCAGAGTTCTTATAAGCACATTTGATCATTATCCTTACTTTGCCTTCGCGTAAATTAAAAATGATAAGATAAATGATATCACACTAAGAAATAAATGAGAACTACAACGTACAAAGTTGTGAGATAATCATATTACAAAAATATCATAGAAAAAGAAGACTGTCAAAGAATTTAGATTCTAATTTTTCAAAAAAACGAATTAGAATTTTTATTTCTTTGATGGTATGTTCTCTTAATTAGGTTTCTTTTTTGCTAGAGGTTGTATAAGGATATAAAAGATCAACCATTCGTAACATTTTCTATTGATGCTAATAGAGTTTCACATACCTCTCTTGAAGTAAAGTCAATAGTTGAATTGAGCCTAGAAGGGGTTAATTGAAAATAATAATACTACATAAAGCAGCTCATGTATTTGTTGTAGTCACTGTATATAAAAAGGTATATAAAAATCTAATAGGATATTAATTGTTGTCTAAAAATACATAATATATATTTTAAAAAGTCTGATAAGTAATTGATACTTTTATGAATATATGTTATTCTATCTATAGGAAAAATGGGTTTTTAAGGAAATTAGAATGGGGTGTTTATCTTTCATCTAATATAAATTAAAAATAGGAGGGTTTTATGGCAACTAAGATATATCAATGTATACAAAAAATAGGAGAAGAGTTAATAGCAAACAAGGAATTTTTAACAGATTTGGATGCAGCCATTGGTGATGCAGATCATGGAATTAATATGGCAAGAGGATTTACAGAAGTATTACAACAAATTTCCCAAGAGGAAGAAGATATTAGTGTTGTATTGAAGAAAACAGGCATGGTATTATTATCAAAAGTAGGTGGTGCATCAGGTCCTCTTTATGGTACAGCTTATATGAAAGCAGCCGGAGCAGTTGCAGGAAAAAAGGAAATTACTTTAGAAAATGCAAAAGAAATGATGGAAGCAGTAATTGGTGGTATTAAAATGCGAGGAAAAGCAGAAAAAGGTGAAAAGACAATGTTAGATGCATTAGAACCAGCATTTGAAGCGCTAAAGGATGGGATAGAAGCTGGAGAAAGTGTAGAGGATTGTCTGATGCATATGTGTGATGCAGCACGGGAAGGTGTAGAATATACCAAGACAATTCGTGCGACAAAGGGTAGAGCTAGTTATTTAGGCGATAGAAGTATTGGACATCAGGACCCAGGAGCAACTTCTTCATTAATTACCTTAGAAGCTATTCGTACGTTTTATTTGGAAAATTTAAAGTGAATAAAGTGAGGTTTATAAATGGTAGGATTAGTAATTGTATCCCATAGCAAAAAAGCTGCAGAAGGAATATTTGAACTAGCAGTTCAAATGGCTGGTAAAGAGCATCGAATTGTAGCAGTTGGTGGTATGGAAGATGGCAGTATTGGGACAGATGCGGTTCGTATTCAGCAGGGAATTATAACTGCAAATGATGGAGATGGTGTAGTAATTTTGGCAGATTTAGGAAGTGGTATTCTAAGTTCTGAAACAGCCATTGATTTGTTAGAAGAAGATATCAAAGTAGTAATTGCAGATGCACCTATTTTAGAAGGTGCAGTGGGTGCAGCAGTGGAAGCATCTATAGGTGGAACTATTACAGAAGTAGTAGAAGCAGCAGAAGCGGCAAAACAACTATCTAAGTTAATATAAAATTTTATGATAAGTTAGTTGTGGAGTATTTATTCCGCAATATCTAAAAGAAGTATAATATTTATTTTATTATTTGCGGAAAGAATATATTAAAACATAAGATGTAATGTAAGGAGAAGGAGGAAATTACTTTGAAAAAAATGATTAACAAACCAGATGATGTAGTAGAGGAAATGTTAGAAGGGATTGTGGCAGCTCATCCAGAATATGTAAAAAGAATAGATGGATATGATGTTTTAGTAAGAGCAGGGGGGTCACAAGGAAAAGTTGCTTTAGTCAGTGGTGGTGGTAGTGGACATGAACCAGCACATGGGGGATATGTTGGAAAAGGAATGTTGGATGCAGCGGTAGCAGGGGCTATGTTTACTTCGCCTACACCAGATCAAGTATATGAGGCAATTAAGGCTTGCAATGGTGGAAAAGGAGTTTTATTAGTTATTAAGAATTACACTGGTGATGTAATGAACTTTGAGATGGCAGCAGAAATGGCAGAGGATGAAGGAATTGAAGTTGCTAAAGTTATTGTAAATGATGATGTTGCAGTGGAAAATAGTACTTGGACAACAGGAAGAAGGGGGATTGCAGGAACTATTTTTGTACATAAAATTGCAGGAGCTTGTGCAGAATCAGGTGGAGAATTAAATGAAGTAAAAACAGTTGCAGAAAAAGTAATTGCAAATGTACGTACGATGGGGATGGCAATTGCACCTTGTACAGTTCCAGCAGCCGGAAAACCAAGTTTTGAATTAGGTGAAGATGAAGTGGAAATTGGAATGGGAATTCATGGAGAACCAGGAACTCATAGAGAAAAGATACGTACTGTTGCTGAAACAACAGATACATTGTTAGAGAAAATTTTTGCAGAGGATCTCTATCATGAAGGTGATGAAGTTGCTGTTATAATTAATGGATTGGGAGGAACCCCATTACAAGAATTGTATCTTGCTAATTTAAGAGTATCAGAAGTATTAGAAGAAAAAGGAATTCAAGTGGCGAAAACGTGGGTTGGTAATTTTATGACTTCTATTGATATGGCTGGATATTCTGTAACATTACTAAAATTAGATGATGAATTAAAGAAATATTTAAGTGCACCAGCAGATACACCTGCTTTTGTACAAGTATAAATATTCATTACTAAGACAATCTGATGTGTATGAGCAATTTAGGGTTCTACCTATTTGCTTATACACATAGAGTAAGCATATTCTAATCCTATAAGTTATGAAGTAGGAGATGTTTTTTCAATTCTCTTAACATAAGGGGTAAGTTTTGGTTTGTGAAATTTTATAAGTGTAAAAAGTTAAAAGGTAAGATGTAAATTTGGCTTGTGAAATTTTATAAAAATAAAAGATTAGTATATAGGTTTAGGCAAGTAATCTTCAATATTGTTAATTTGTTTGTCCATTAGAAAGTAATTATACATTTCATCAGCACATAATTTGACCACTACAATATTTTCTAGTTTTGTGTGATTGATATTATGTAACATATTTAATTCTACATATCCATAAGGGGTACTAGCTTCTTCTTGTGGACAAAAGAAGACATTTTGAACATATTTATAACCTTGTTTTTTTATAAAATCTTGATAGGCCAATTGATATAAATATTGTTTTGTAATATCTGAAATTCCCATTTGACCTGTAATTATGCCTTTTTGAGTAGTTTTGTCATAGTCGATATTAATTGTATAATATTTGGCATCAAAAATTCCAAAACAATATTCTTGGTTTCCGCATGGATAAATACAAATAAAATCAGGTTCTAGGGTTCTTTGCGCTGTAACAGAACCCTCTATTTTGTTTGAGTGGTTAGCATATTTCCACCAAATAGGTTTTTCAATAATTTCATATAACTTTTTATCTTTTTGTGGCTGATATTCAGTACATAGTTTTGTAGGTAAATCTTTGAGACAAGTTTTTAGTTGATTGCCAAAATTATGTTTACAAACTTCTTCCCAGACAAGTTGAAAACTATTGGTTCCATATAAACTAAAAGAAAGTTCACTTTCCTGCGTGTTAGAATTAGCAATATATGTATAAAGTGTTTTTAGAAGATTTTGTTTTCTGGTGACAAATTGTGTTCTCAATTCCTGTTGTAAACGGTATAAAATATAATCTTGTGTTCCAAATTCTTTTAATTGGGCATCTGTGAGAGAAACAGCTACAATATCAAATAATGGTAAAATACCAGTGCTTTCTAATTTTTTAGAACACTGAGTAAGAATACATTCATGTAGACGGCGAATATAATCCATATCATCTAACATTGTGCTTTTGGTCTGTAATTCTATATAATAGGGTCTGTTATTTTGAATGAGCGCAAAGGTTTCATAGATAGTAGGTTCCCATAAGATTTCACCCGTTCCATTTGTTTCTATAATTTCTTGTTGATTATAATATAATCCATTGGAATAATATTCTTGTAATAGATATAAAGAAATGGATAATTCATGAAACGTTTTTTGTCCATTGTTGCCATTGTGCAATATAAGAAGGTCTTCTTTGGAATTGTATTTTTCAATAACTTTTAGAACTTTTTTCATTTCTTGAAAGGGTTTTGGAGTGGATTTAATATATTTAGGATAGCATTTAAACACATAATTTCCTATCAAGACAATTCCAACAAAATCAAATACAAACTCCATATCTACATTTTCATCTTGTTCATTCAGATATATAATATCTTGATAAGAGAAACCTTTTTTCCAAGATTTTTCTTTTGGAAAAACTTTTACAACCCCCTGTTTTCTTAAAATACCAATAAGACGTAGAACGGTTTCTCTGTTAGTGTCTAATTCTTTTGAGATATCTGCAATAGAATAATGTTTCCATTCCTGAAAAAAACCATTTGCCATTTGTGCTCCATTCTTAATTATCTTAAAAATTTATATATTATTCCTATAAAAGCTACTTTTTAGTATCTAATTCAAATCCAAAGATTTTTTCTCCCATTTGTTCAAAGCTCTCTCTAATTGCAGAAAAAGTCATTTTTCCATTGTTGGCAGCATGACCTACAAAAATCCTAGAAGGGTTCATTTTTACAACATCTTCAAATAAATACATAATTACTTTATTTTCAAAATGTTGGATAAAATCTTCCCAATTTTCTGGATTGGCTGCTGTTTTTAAAATTTGTTTTGAAATAAAAAAGGGACCTAATAATTTATCTTCATTTACCTTGCACTGTTCAATTAAAAGTGTATTAATTTCCCTGCGCAGTTGGTTCCAAGAAACAAGATAATACCCCTCTTTCTGTTTTAAAGGAATCTCATATTCTGCGTCTTCGGCACCATCATCAATTCCAAGATATTCAAATTCCCAACGCCTTTTAAACGCGGTATCCATTGGAAATACTCCTTGATCTGCACTATTCATAGTTGCCCAGATATACATATTATCAGGAAGTTTCATTTGAGAGCTATCATAGCCATAAATTTTTAGATGTTCTTCTAGAAATCTTTTTACATCCTCAGAAGTATTAATAGGATATTCACTAAAGCCATTTTTTCGGTCTAACAATTGAAAAACATCTCCAAAAACTGCTGCAGTATTGGCACGATTGATTTCTTCAATTAATAATAAATAATCTTTTTTTTCTACAGAAAAACCAATCTCTTCTAGCAATTCTTTGCCTTGTTCAATTTTATGTACCGATTGGTATTGTGTGTTGTATGGATCAAAGATTTTTTTAGAAATAAGGGGCTTATCATATGATACTTTATCAAATCTCAATAAGACATGAAGTGTGTAAAGACCATTATCTTCTTCCATATATTTTGGATTAGATATAATTCGTGCAATTCCATAGATACCACTTTCATAGCCCAAATTATTGTTTCCAATGTAGACAAGTGAAATATCACCTTTTTTCATTTCTTTTGTTGCTCTAAAATATTCTATATGACCAAGTTCTGTTATTTCATCAAAAAAGTTCCAAGAATCCATATTAGTAGCAGGTTGATAATAATAATTAACGTTTTTATTCTCTGTAAATTCTTGATATTGTAAAAAATTTTTTTGTGCTTCTATGTAAATTCTCATAAAAGGACCTGGGACATACTCATAAGAAATATTTTTTTCTTCTTGTTCATTTTTTTCCATAACTGGTTTATAA
>CAJUHG010000073.1 GCA_910586005.1 uncultured Lachnospiraceae bacterium
ATTTTTATATATTATCTGGTTTTACAAAATATTTATTTTATGCGGTTATCCTGTATAATTGGTTGATTTTCTGTTAAAAGCATTTGATATACTTCTCTTTTTGAGATACCTCTATCTTTTGCAACTAATTTCATTGCTTCTTTATGAGAAATATTTTGGCTTTCATAGTGTTCCATATGTTCTTCTAAAGAGATATTTTTCCAATTTTGTTGTTGTTCTTTTAATAATTCTTGTTGATTTTTTCCCTGAATAATAAGAACAAATTCTCCTTTTGGTGCTTGTTCTTTGTAATGAGAAATTGCACCAGAAATTGTAGTAGAAAAAATCGTTTCATATTTTTTTGTAAGTTCTCGGCAAAGTGTAATGTTGCGTTCTCCAAGACTATGATATAAGTCTTCTAGGGTTTTTATTAAGTGGTGAGGTGCTTCATAAATAATAATTGTACGAGTTTCTTGTTCTAGAGAAGAAAGAATTAGAGTTCTTTCTTTTTTTTCTTTAGGCAAGAAGGCTTCAAAAGAAAAACGTCTAGTAGAAAGACCTGATATCGTTAAGGCTGTAATACATGCGGCAGCTCCTGGCAAAGAAGTAACTACAATTCCAGATTCTTGACAAATGCGCACCAGTTCTTCTCCAGGATCAGAAATACCTGGGGTTCCAGCATCTGTAATTAATGCTATATTTTTACCATTTTTCATTTTTTCTACTAGTTGATAAGCTTTTTCAATTTTATTGTATTCATGATAACTTGTCATGGGAGTTTTAATTTCAAAGTGGTTTAAAAGTTTAATGGAGTTGCGAGTATCTTCTGCTGCAATTAAATCTACTTCTTTTAAGGTGCGCAAAACTCTTAAAGTGATATCTTCTAAATTTCCAATGGGAGTTGCACATAAGTATAATTTTCCTTGCATGTAATCATCCTTTCTTAGGTAATACAAAACGCAATAATTGTATATGAAATTTTAGTAATTTAGTAGTTTTGCAATTATCTTATATCATCCTTTTTAGGTATTGTAAAACTGTTAATTTTTTTATAATACCTAAAATTAGAAAAATATTGGCATTTTTGAAATTTAGATATAATTCTTTTCAAAGTCCTATTAATATCCATAAATATCATAGATTTCTTTTGTATAAACACCTGGTTTTTGGTATACAATTAAAGGTTTTTCTATGGTGATATGAGGATTTCCTCCACGAAGGCCTTCTATTAAAACCATATTAGGTTCTTTATCCACAAAAGGATAGACCATTTGCATTCGTTTTGGCTCAATTTTGTATTGGTGCATAAGAACTATAATTTCTGCCAAACGAAAAGGACGATGTACTAGATAAAAGCGGCCTTGTGGTTTTAAGAGTTTGGCACTTTCCCGAATAACATCTTCTAGATTACAGAGAATTTCATGGCGGGCGATGGCTTTGGCTTCATTGGGATTGGTTAGTCCATGTTTTCCATTCATATAAGGGGGATTGGTAGTGACTACATGAAAAGAAGATGCTCCAAATTGTTTTGAAGCATCCTTGATATTGCCAATTTCAATATTAATTTTATCTTCTAAGTGATTATATTGTACACTACGCATTGCCATATCTGCACTTTCAGGTTGAATTTCTAATCCAGTAAAATGTTCTCCTTGGGTTTTAGCTTCTAGTAATATGGGAATAATTCCTGTTCCTGTACCTAGGTCTATCACAGTTTCTTTAGGTTTTACTTTTGCAAAACCTGAAAGAAGAACTGCATCCATACCAAAACAAAATTTTTGTGTATTTTGAATAATAAAATAACCATTTCTATGAAGTTCATCTAAGCGTTCATTTTCTAGTAATTTTACAGACATAAATAATCTCCAACAATTAAAAATTATAATCTTAAATTAGTGTGTATCATCAATTTTAGATTTCCCTTTGTCTTCTAATGCAGATAATTCTTTTAATTCTTCTGCAGACAATTTTAAATGTTCTTTTTTACGTTTGGGCTTAAAGTGCAATTGGTCTATTTTATATTCTCTAATTTCTTTTTCATCGTCTATTTCTACAATTACTTTCACCGTCTGACGCAAGACACTTACACTGTGAACTTCACCTCTTAATTTATCACTAGTGGTAACATAATCTCCTATATTGGGAAGACGACTATTTAAATGTTCATATGTTTCCTCTTCATTTTTTAAACAACACATTAATCTGCCACAGACACCAGAAATTTTAGATGGATTAAGAGAAAGATTTTGTTCTTTTGCCATTTTTATAGATACAGGTGCAAATTCTGAAAGAAACGTATTACAACAAAGTGGTCTACCACAGATACCAATGCCACCTAAAATTTTAGTTTCATCTCTAACACCAATTTGACGCAGTTCAATACGAGTGCGAAAGACAGATGCTAAGTCTTTTACTAGCTCCCGAAAATCAATACGCCCATCTGCAGTAAAGTAAAATAATAGCTTGTTATTGTCAAACGTATATTCTGCGTTTACTAATTTCATTTCCATTTTATGTTTTTGAATCTTTTCTAAGCAGATTTTAAAGGCTTCTGTTTCTTTTTGATGATTGTTTTCCTCAATTTTTTCATCTTCTAGGGTAGCAATACGCAAAACAGGCTTGAGTGGTTGAATTACTTGCTCAGGCTCTATTTCTTTTGGAGCAATCATAACTGTACCAAATTCTACACCTCTTGCTGTCTCTACAATTACATGTTCTCCTACTGTAATATTATAATCTTGAGGGTCAAAATAATAAATTTTTCCAGCAGTGCGGAATCTGACACCAACTACTTTTATCATAATTTCCTCCATTCTGTGCGTTTTTCAGCATATCAGCGAAAGAATTTATTAATTCTTTCATTCTTTAATTCTCTTTTATGGTCAACAGTAATAATTCTATTACTAGATTAAAATTTACATTAGCATTTAAACGTCGTTTTGCCTTGTCTAATGCTTTTATAATCCTTTCAATTCCTTCATAGGAACTTTTACTTGCCTGTTTTTTTATATTATAAATCTCATCTTTGAAAATAAGGCTATTTGCATCAGAAGTCGCTTTATAAATAAGAACATCTCGATACCAAATAGTCATAATATCAAAATAATCATTGATTTCTAATTTATATTCATTAATCTGTTTGATGGCTTCCATCATTTCATATAATTCAATTTCTTTGATTCGCTTTAAAAGTTGTAAAGCAGAATTTTTTATTTCATTAAAATCTTCAGAGTTCGCAAGTTGTATTGCTTTTCCTACATTTCCTTGTGCAAAAGCTGTGCAAATATCAGCTTTATCATCTGAGAAATGATATTCTTTTACTAAAAAAGAATGAATCTTTTGATTTGAAACGGGTTTTATATTTAATCTAATACATCTAGACAAAATAGTTGGAAGAAAAGCATCTGCATTGGTAGTTAAAAGTAGCAGAATTGCATAAGTGGGTGGTTCTTCTATTGTTTTTAAAAGAGCATTTTGTGCCTGCTGGTTCATTTTTTCTGCTTCATCTATAATATAAATCTTATAGGGAGAGGCATAAGGTTTTATTACAATATCATTGTTAATTTGTTTTCTAATATCATCTACAGAGATTGTATTAGGCTTTTCATGTTGTAAATAAATAATGTCTGGCTGATTGTTAGAGAGTGCTTGTTTACAAGAATGACATTCCATACATCCTTCTGTAGATTGTTGTTCACATTGTAATGCCATAGCAAAACTTTTTGCTAAAGACATTTTACCAGATTGATCTGGTCCATCAAAAATATAGGCGTGAGATATTTTATTCATGGAAATTGCATTTTGTAAATGCTCTTTTATTTGTTCATGTCCAATAATACTTGAAAAGCCTGCCATAAAAATTCCTCATTTCAGATAATATTTAATTACTGTTGATAAAAAGATAGCATTTATCTATTCTTATCAATTATTTCCATAAACATCATATTGGTCAAAAGTTAATAAAACGATATCATTTACCTGTCCTTGTCAACTACCTACTATTTCAAAGGTAGGGTAGTACACATATGATTTTAAGTGGAAATATCTAAAAGTAGTCCTCGAATTTCTCCTACTCTGCTTAAGATTGCAAGATGATCTTTTTCATCTTTTACCAGTTCACTTGCAAGGTCATCTAAATTTTTATCTACTAGTTTTACAATTCCATATACTCTATGACGCCCTCTACGATCTAAAAAATTTTCTCTGGAAAACTTATGAGAGCGGTTTACAACTTCATTTAAAAAATCTTTGACCAATTCTCTATATTTCTTCATATCGCGGATATCCATATGTTCAGAAAGTTTTTCACCTTGAGTTGTGATATCCTCCATAAGACCATTTAGTTTTTCTTGTAATTCTGCTTCTTCTACATGACTTGCCAATGTAAATTTAAAACTTCCATCACCTTTTTCTACTGGTTGTGTAGACTCTACTGGTTGTGTAGCATTAATTGCATCTACTTTAAATGCCATGAAATCACCTGCCTTTCTCTAGTACTCCAACAGCCAAAGCATATTGGAATCTAATGATACAAATTTATATACTAGTAATAGTTTCGCTTTTATCATTAAAAACGCATCTACTATTACACGTTTAATTTTATTATCGGTTTTTTCTTAAAGGTTGTAAAGTGAAAATTGCGGGTTTCTCTCAAAAGGCTGAAAGCAAAGTGCACAAGGTCTTTGTTCTAAAAATATTTTTTTATTACAGAAATAATTTCTTCTGTACATTGTTGAAAGTTATTATTGATAAAAAAGGTAGTAATTTCTGCAAGTTGTAGATTTTCTTTTGAAAAATCTTCTTCGTCTGCAAGAAATCTGCGACAAAGTTCAGAATATTTTGGCTCTTTTTGCATTCGCTCTCGATTAAGTGCTCGTTGTAAACGTTCTCCTGTTTCTAATTCTATATAGAGGGGAATTAAAAAATCTTTTCCAAAAAAATTTCTTAATTTTTGATAAGATTCTAAAGTACCGATTATTAAATAATGATTGTTTTTTAAATCAATTTGATGGTCATTTACAGTAAAGTATTTCCAAATGCCATGAAGAGTTTTATAAGCGCGTAACTCAATAATTTTCCCAGTTCGCTCTAGCTCCTGCTGTTCCTTATCTGTTAAAAAATAATATTCCACACCATTTGTTTCTTCATCTCGAGCAGGGCGCGTAGTGTATGGGATAATAGTTTTTAAAGGAAGGCTTTTATTAGATAAGATTTGTTTGTAGAGCGTATCTTTTCCACATGCACTTTTTCCCATTAAACAAAATATTTTTCCCATACATTTCTCCTTTTTTATATAGTATACTTTGTGAATACAAACCATGCCTATTATCTCAACAATATTAGTATATTATAGCTTTAAAAAAATTGCAAAAGAAATTATAGAAAATAATAAAATGTATTTGAATAAAGTTGGTCTTATATTTTTACAACTTTAATTCGCTTTTTTTCTTTATCACTTAATCCAACGATAGATAATCCTTGCTCTTGACATTGAGAGATTGTCCTTAGAAGATTTCCTGTAAGAACTTCGCCTGGAGCAATTAAGGGAATACCAGGTGGATAAAGATAAATATATTCTTGACTAATATGTCCAGTGGAAGCCTTTAAGGAAAGTGTTTCAGAGGTTTGTTCTAAGGCCATAGAAATAGACATATTGGGTTTTGGAATTTGATAAATATTCTTTGTAGTCAGGTCTTTTTCTGGATTACTAGAATCTGATTTGTAGTTTTTTCGGTCAATTTCTTGCAATGCAGAAAAAAGCTTCTGAAACCCTAATTCAGTATCCATGATACTGGTCAATCCAGTTACATAATGTCCAGATAACATTTCCATTTGTAAGTGATATTTATGCAATAGAGTATGATACAATTCTTTACCAGTCAGCCCAGTACTCCCAACAGATATTAAAATCTTTGAATAGTCCTGATCAAAACAGATTTCTTGTGAATAGTCCGATTTTTCAAAAATTTTAAGATGTTTTAAATTTTTTGCTATTTGATAGAATTGGTTTAGAAGTTGGGTAAATTCTTTCATTCGTTTTGGCCCCTGTTCTTTTAACAAACGAAGGCATTGTTCCATAGAAGCCATTAAAATATAGGAAGGAGAGCTTGTTTGGTATATATCTAAAAAACATTTGATCAGGTCTATGTCTACTCGTTTGGAATTTACATGTAATAGTGCACATTGGGTTAAGCATGGAAGCGTCTTATGTAAACTTTGTATCACAATGTCTGCACCACAAGAAAGAGCAGAAACAGGAAATTTTTTTGAAAACATAAAGTGTGCACCATGTGCCTCATCTACAATCAAAGGAAGATTGTAAGAATGGACTATATCTGCAATCTTCTGAATATCTGATACAACACCATCATAAGTGGGAGAAGTAATAAAAACGCCTTTTATTTGTGGAAAGTCCTCAAGTGCCTGAGCAACATAAGAAGGCGGAATAGAACCAGATATACCAAATTCAGTGATTGTAGGTAATAGATAAATTGTTTCTAGCTCTCGCAGGTATGCAGCCTGATATGCAGCTTTGTGACTGTTGCGCGACATTAAAAGTGTACCTTTTTTGGGAAGTGCTGCACTGATAGCACTTAAAATGCCACAAGTACTTCCATTGATTAAATAAAAAGTTTGCTTTGCACCATAGATTTCAGCAGCACGCATCTGAGCCTCTTTTAAAATCCCTTCTGCATGATGAAGATTATCAAATCCATCAATTTCTGTAATATCAATAGAGTAGGGATTTGGAAATTCTAAATTTGCGCGTTTATGTCCTGGCATGTGAAAAGGATAATAATCACTTTTTGCATAAGATATAAGTTTCTGGTCTAGAAAGAAAGATTTTTGCAAAGTATAAAATAAATTTTTGGACATAAGTACCTCCTTAGAGATGAAATGGGAAGGTTTTATTTCTATAATAAGTCTTATAGTAAAGCCTAAAAATGCAAGAAAAAGGATTTTTTGAAAAATTTAAAATAATAACACTAGTATACCGGAAAAAGTAAAAAAAGGCTAGTGTATAGATAGATTTAGATAGATTTAAAAGTATCTGCTAGATAGCAGGGGCACAGCATTGATTTTGTCATCTAGTTGACACTTCACAGCAAGAATGCTAAGGATATTCTTAAATCTTCACACTTATAATAAATAGAGAATTAGTTATATTGAATCTTAAAGTAAATCGTAGTAGAATAAAATTCATATAGTTGCCTCAGAGGAAGCAATATCTTCTGAGACGCCTATGGCTTATGCCCATTTTGTAAAGCATAATTTAGGAAAGACAGGAGGATTTAAAAGTGAAAGCAAAGAGAAGTATTAGTGGAAAAATATTGTTTAATACAATTATCATGATGATATGTCTAGCAGTGATATTTATTATCTTGATGACACGCTCCATGAAATCACTTACAGATGCTGTTCTGTCAAATTCACTTCCATCTATAGCAAAAACAGCATCACAAAGTTTAGAGGGAAGTATGCATATGTTGGCAGATCGTATTTTTATGATTGGTGACAATGAATTTATTACAAATGCAAAAAGTACAAAAAAAGAAAAAATGTCTGTTTTAGATAAGGCACAGTCAGGAATCGAGTTTGTATGGCTTGGAATATATGATGCAGAAGGTCATCTTTCTATAGGAGAGAAGAATTGTCCAAAGTCTTTGCAAGATAGGAAGATGTTTCCTCTTTTACAGGAAACAGAGAATTTAGTCGTAGATGATATTACATATAATGGAAATGTGTTAGAACTTGCAGTAGGGCTTCCTATTACTGATACAGAGGGAGAATTATTATATTATCTAGTGGGATGTTATAATTATGATATATTAAGTGATATGCTAAATAGTATTAATATAAGCGCAAATGGGGAAGCTTTTATTGTAAATTCAGAGGGTCGAATTATGGGACACCGAGATAAAAACTTAATAAAAAATAAAATAGATATGAAAGATTATGTAGGTTCTCAGGAACAAGAAGATAAAGTGGTTTCTGGAGAAACAGGGGTTATGGTATTAGAAGATAAGAATAAGGTAGATGCTAAACTAATAAGTTATGTTCCAATTAATGGAACTAACTGGTTTCTTGCTATTATTGTTCCGCGTAATGATTTTATGGGGCCAGCCAATGATAGTATTATGCTTGGAATTTATATTACATTAGGATTGGTACTAATAACATCTGTATTCACTATAAGTTTTTCTACTAAGATTAAAAATTCTTTGCGAGGAGTTACAAGCAGAATTGAGTTATTAGCTCGAGGAGATTTAAGGACACCAACAGAGATTATTAAGACAAAGGATGAAACACAAGTACTTTCTATCTCTTTGGAACATACCATTAATAGTATCAATGAATATATATCAGAGCTTTCTAAGATTTTATCTAGTGTTTCTAAGGGGGATTTTAATGTAGCAGTGGAAGGGGATTTTAATGGAGATTTTGTTGTAATAAAAGAATCTTTAAATCATATTATTGTTTCTTTAAATAAGATGTTACTTGCTGTTCAGGATTCTTCTAAAGAAGTCTTAAAAACAGCTAGTATTGTATCAGAAAGTGCCGTTCAAGTGCACACAGGCTCTAGTGAGCAGTCTAATTCTTTGCAGGTATTAACAGAAGAGACAAAAGCTATTGAAGAAAATATTACAGAAGTAGATTATAATACGAGACTTGCTGGTGAATTGATGGAAAAAACAAAAATAAGTATGAATGCTGGGGATGAAAATATGCAAAATCTTCTCAAGGCAATGGAAGATATTAATAGAAATTCTGTGGAGATTACTAAAGTTAATAAATTGTTAGAAGATATTGCATTCCAAACAAATATATTGGCATTAAATGCTTCTGTAGAGGCGGGAAGAGCCGGAGAAGCGGGAAAGGGATTTGCAGTGGTAGCATCAGAAGTGCGTGACTTAGCATCTCAGAGCACAGAATCTGCAAAACATGCATCAGAAGTGATTAGCAACTCTTTAAAAGCAATTGAAAAGGGGGTTGTCTATGCCAATCAAGCAGCAGAATCTTTGGAAGATATAGAAGAGGTATCTTATAAAATGTCAGATATTACAAAACGTCTGGAAGAATCTGTAAGTATTCAAAAAGAATCTTTGGAAAATATGGCAGGGCAGATTACACAAATTAATAATTTTGCAGAAAAAAATCTAAATGCAAGTTTTGAAAGTACAACTGCAAGTCAGAAATTACACAAACAGGCAGAAGAACTGCAATATATTTCAGGACAGTTCCGTTTAAGGAGGGATAGATAAAATGAAAAAAAGAAATGGATTTTTTATTATCTTTTTTATATTAATAGGTATGTTTATTTCTGCTTGTGGCAACGATAAGAATGCTCAAAGTCAGTGGAAAGATGGATATTATACAGCAATGATGGGGGATTATAATTTCGGTTGGAAAGAATATGTTACAATTTGTGTTATGGATCATAAAATTGTCAATGTAGAATACAATGCTAAAAATGCAAGTGGTTTTATTAAGTCTTGGGATATTGCTTATATGAGAAATATGAATCCTGTGAGTGGTATATATCCCAATAGGTATACACGGGATTATGCAAAAGAATTCTTAGAAGAACAAAGTGCAGAAAATATTGATTTAATAGCAGGGGCAACTTCTTCTGGATATAATTTTCAAAAATTAGCAGCAGCAGTCTTAGAAAATGCAAGTACTGGTAATACAGAAATTGCTATTGTTCCAGTGGAAAAAAAGGAAGAATAGTTACCATTTTATTATTGTGGAGCGTAGAAAATTTTATATTGGTAGAATTAATCTGCATTTCATAGTCCATAAAACAAATTGTGCAATCTCCTCCATTATGAAGGGATTGCACAATTTACTTTGCTGTGTACTTTTATTATAGAAAAAACATACCTTTCATATTTCACAATAATATGTTTTTTTTATGAAATAAGGAAAGGAGGTCAAGAATAATTTTCAGTTGTGGAAGAGGCCAAAGCAATTCCAGCAAATATGTAAAAAGTAGGTGTGGTATAGAGAGAGGAATCGCTAAAGAAACAACAAGTAAGATAACAGATGCAGGCTAGAAAACATCCAAAGCCAAGTTGTTGTTTTTTGGTGTGAAGGTCACAATTCTTATAAAAGGAGAAACAGTGCTTAAAAAACCATAGATAGAATACCAGCAATGCAAGAAGAGATAACAAGCCTGTTTGTACCCATCTAGTGAGGTAATCATTGTGAGCACTTTCTATTACACGTCTTGGGTTTTCTGCATAGATAAGTTTTCCCACATAGTCATTTTGGGGAAATGCTTCAGCAAAAGTATCTGGACCACTGCCAACTAGAAGATAATTCTTTAACATGGGAATAACTCTAGACCAGATATAAAGTCTGCCAGAACCTAGATATTCCAGACCATGTAGGTCAAGTTTGGGTATTTCTACCATTTTATCTAATTTTCTGTCTCCATTTCGATAAAAATATCCCTCTTCTGTCTTAACAAATTCTAGAAAACCTTCTTCTAATTGTAGAATAAAGGATAATGTTTCTTCTTTATTCATAAATCTTGCAAGAATAGAGGTTCTAAAGGGGATAATCCATTCACCTTTAGAATTTTGTTTTAAGGTGATTATAGTTCCTTTGGTATCTTTTGCAGATAATCCTTCCTTGTCTAGAGTTAGTATTAGACTTTTATCCTCATAGGTAATAGAAATGCCTTCCTGAGAAGTAAGAACCTCTTGAAGTTTTGGTTTTTTGGGGGTGTCTACCATGCGAGAAAGATAAGGAAATCCATTTATGGCATCTAAGCTCACACATAGCACTAAAAATATCAGAATACCAGAAAGAACATAGTTCCATTTTTGAAAAAATGACTTTCCTATACAAAGGATAAAAACGATACTTCCAGTTACTATTGCTATAAGAGCCGCTCTCGTATAGGTGAACCACAATAGCAGCAAGGCTGCAAATAACAATAATAGATAACAAATTTTTTTCTTCTTCTCTTGTTCACTATAAGATAACACAGCAAATACTGCCGCAAACATTACCAGAAATACTGCTGCATAATTGGGATTATACAAAGTGAGAAATACATTATTTTCACTAAATACATCTTCAATTGTACCTCTGTACTCTGCAAACTGTTCTTCTGACATAATAAACCGCTGTACCAATTCAAAATTGAGTAAATCATGCCCAAATACCTGAAACCATCCAGTAATACTAATCAGAAGAAATACAATAATAATTCCTTTGCCAATCGTCTGATAGTCCTGTTCTGTTTCTAGCATTTGATAAGTATAAAAACACATCAGACAAAATCCTAATAGGACAAAAATATTTTGGAACTGATAGAAATTTCCAGTAAGAGAAGCTCTTGGATGGATGGAAAAAATCGTGGATAATATTGCAAAAATACAATAAATAGCTAAGGGAATAAAAATCTTAATGGATTTGTTTTTTTCTCTATATAAAGTCATGCGCAGTATTAAAACAATAAGACTTATCACTGCAACAAGTTCAAAAAAATAGCTTCTGTAGTAAGTGTATAAGTCTTGTACTACACTGTTGTCTGAGTGCCAAAGATAGTTGCTATATCCATAATCATATTCTGCTAAATATACACAAAAGGGCATTAGACAGAGTACACAAAGAATAGGTAACAGCAGGTCATTGAATCCCTTTTGTTGGGATGTTTTATTTATCTTTCTATTTTTCATGCATTTGATTTCCTTTGTCAAATTCCCATAATTAAAAGTTATAGGTTTGTAGGAGTACGACACTCCTCCCACCACCAAAAAGGTAGTAGGAGGAGTGCCAGTTAGATTGTATAGATATTATTTTGCTTTAAATGTATTATTCTTTTTACTGTTACCAAATTTCTGGTTGCTCGGCCAATTATCACAGGAATTTCTTTTCATTCCTATTAGTGTATAAGAGCTGCCTTTTTTGAGTTTTAGGCTTTGAAGTTTGACAGAAATAATATTTTTTCCTTTGGTGGCAGTAGCAAGTCCATAGTATTTATGTCTTGTTTTTACATCTTGAATATAGATGGGGAATTTTACTTTATTGCTTTTGTCAATCTTGCTGTCAAAAAAATTGCTAGCAGCGGCCTTTAGTCCAAACATTTGTTCTTCAGTTGTGTTTTTACTAAGTTTTATTGTAACAGTGGAACCTTTTCCGCTGACACTTTTCAGTCTAAATATTTTTGCATTTCCAGTTCCAATAGGATTTAAGTTTGTTGCATAAGTATCTATCTTACTGCTGATAACACTTGCATGTGCAAGCATGGGCAGATGTGCTATATATGTAGATTTTCCATTTTGATATGAGGAAGTTAGTCCACTATAAAAGTTAAAATTGGAAGTGTAGGGAGCTGATTCACATGCATTGATATACAAATAATTAGCATTTATGGCTTGATAGCGATTTGAAGAGGTAAGTTTTTTACCATATGTTTTAATCAATGCATCTGCACTCTTTTTTAATGTGTTATAATTACCTGACAGTTTACTAATTTTAGAAACTACTTTAATGGTACAAGTTTTTGACACTCCTTTAAAGGTAATTGTAATCTTGGCTGTTCCATTTTTCTTAGCCTTTACTAAACCTGTGGATTTGTTAATAGTTACCACAGAGGTTTTATCACTTTTATACTTTACGCCGCTGTTTAAAGAAAGTGCACCATAGTTTTTATAACCATTTCCTGATTCAGAAGCTGTTAAGTAATCACCAATATAGAATCCAGTTGTTTGCTTAGTCATCTGAAATTCAGGATTCATATAGGGATTTATACTTACACTAGAGCTCCAATTTAGATAAACTGTTCCGGCTGCCTGTACAGTAAGCTCAGCTTGGGGAAGGGATGCAAGAATCCCTGGTAATGTCAATAAAAGACATAAAAATACACAGATTCTTCGTTTTAGATTTGTTTTCATTTCAAAATCTCCTCCTTATTATAATTTCATGATACTAGATAATTATAAAACTTCATAATTTTGTGAATTTTCTATAAAATGCAAAAAATTAGTAGTTCTATAATTGTCTAATTAACTTTTTTATTATATACCTATATATATTTTTTTGCAAATATTTTTACAATTATAATTTGTTATTTTTATATTATTTTGTAACAGGTGAACTGAGATTATATAATTTTGACACATCTTTCATGGTTCAACCGTTAAACATTAGGAAAGACCAACTATTAAAAGTCAAGTAGATAATGGAAAAAATCAAAAGAAATTA
>CAJUHG010000074.1 GCA_910586005.1 uncultured Lachnospiraceae bacterium
TTCTTGTTCTGTTCCAATATCTCCAGTAAAGATTCCTGTAAACCCATCATATTCCAAAGAAATTACAAGTGACATACTATTTCGGTCTACCTCAGTCTGAATTATGGAATTTGGGTGCAATACAGTAAATACTAACTTTTTTGTTCCAAATTTCATATTTGGCTTAACAGAAAGAATTTTGCAACCAGAATCTTTTGCTAGTTTCAATAATTTCTCTGCTGCTTTATCTTTTACCATTCCTTCCGCAACAATCAAATATTCTATTGGATATCCTTCCTCTAGTATTTCTTCTAATCCACTGATATGATCCTTATCTGCATGTGATATTATCCAACCTTTGATACAATGAATCCCTCTAGATTTTAAAAAGGGTAAAATACGATATTTTCCCACCTGATTTACATCACTACTACCACCATCTATAAAAAAGTGTTCACCTTCTTCTGTTTGTATAAAAATTCCATCTCCCTGACCCACATCCAACACATTGATTTCAAACTGAGGGTTTTTCCGCAGAAAAAGTACTATAACAAAAGCTAGTATTGTTCCTATCATCCATTTTTTACTAGTTCCATACCAAAGTAAATATAAACTCAAAGCTAATAATATATAATATATCACTAATAGTTTTATATCTGGTTTTCCAATAAGAAGAACAGCTCCTGGAAGAGATAGAATTTTTTTGCACAACCACTCATTTGCACATAACATCCATTCCACTGGTGTAAGAAGTATCTTTCCTATTGAAAAATAAAAACTTCCTACAAATGCCCCTATGATTCCTAGTATTAACAATATTCCCAAAAAAGGTAAAATACACCCATTGATAATTACACTATAACTAGATATCTCATAATAAAAATATAAAGATAGAGGAAGCGTTACTAATTGAATACAAATACTAACGAAAATGGTTTCTTTTAGTTTTTCTATAAAATATTTCCATATTTTTTGGATTCCATTCTTTTGGATTTCCTTTCCCACTTCCCTCTTTGTTGGAGTTTCTCGCTCTTTCAAAAAATTCTTTTGTTGATTTTCTCTTACTTTTTGCCGTTTTGCTTTTAATTGTTCCTTTTTATTTAATTGTCTTTGTCTCTTTTCTAACTGTCTTTCTTTATTTAATTGTCTTTGTTTTCTTTCTAATTGTTCCTTTTTGTTTCTTTGTGTTTTTTCTTCTCTTTTACTTCCTTTTAGCATTTGCGCAACCACAACAACTCCTAAAACTGCAGCATAAGAGAAAAGAAATCCTACAGATTGCAACACAAAGGGATTTTCCCATATTTGAATGCTTGCACTGACACTTAGTGCAGTTAAAGAATCATAACTATAACCAAAAAATTCTGCTATCATAAACAATAAAAACATAAGAATAGCACGCATGGTAGAGATTTCCATTCCAGACATTACTCCAAAACTATATACTACTCCTATTGCCAATAAAATCGCTACTTTTTTGGGAAATAAAAGTTTTTGCAACAACCAAAGTACTCCCATACCAAATAAAGAAACATGTAAACCTGAAATAGCAAGAATATGAGAAATACCTACTTTTTGATATAAAGATTTTTGTGTATTCTCTAAAAGAGATTTATCACCCAAAGTCATATCCACCATCATTCCTGCATTCTTTGTGGACATACTTTTCCTATATGATTTTTTCAAACGTTGTCGCAAATCTTCCAAAAATATAGTATATTTATTTTTTTCTTTTGAAATTAGCAGTTCTTCTTGTGCATATAAACGAATTTCTATTTTTTTACTTTGATAATATTGTTTTTCATTGAAGTTTCCCTCGTTGCGAGGAATTTGAAATGGTGCATTTTTTCCAGTTACTTGAAGAATATTTCCTAACTGAAAATGCTGATTAGAACTGTAAATTAGAATCCCATAACAGGGATAAATTGTATCACCTACAAAAACTTGAGTGTCTGTTAGATAATAAAGATATTGTTTTGTCTTTTCTTCTTTTTGGTAGATTTTTCCACAGATAGTAATTTTATCTTCTTCTTTTAAAATACCATCTAGCATATTCCACTTTTCTTGTTCTTTTTGAAAATGTTCTGCTCCGGCGCAAAACACCAATAAACTTGCTAAGCCCCGAAACAAAATCACTTTCCAAGCCCTACTTCTATAATGAAAGTAAATGACAATACTCGTATAAATCATTAACAACAAAAAAATCATTACAAACCAAAGGCTCTTTTCTTTTTCAAACAAAATTCCCAGTAAAAAAGACAATGTGAAACAACAAATGATTCGATTTGTCATCTGATTTCCCTTCTTTTACTGTTATTGACTATTTTTTTCTGTATCTATTGCGCTACCATCTACATAATCTAAATCACGCTCATATATGGTACTTAATTCAAACTTCTCTCGATACACAATATTACTGTCCCCATTTACAGAAATCTGTACCTTATTGATATTTGTCAATTCTGCTAAAGAATTAACAATTGAATAAATAACCACAGGCTCCGCTATCTCATAATTTTGATTAAGAAATCCTTCATTTAAGTTTACAAATCCAACACCATCCAATACAGATACATTTACAAGTTTTGTACCATCTGGAATGGCAGAACGTTTTCCTTTTTCTTTTGGTCCTTTTAAAAGCTGTTCCATTACCAATTTTTCCATAGAGATATTACTACTATAATGTACTTCTTGTACCTCTGGTACTAATCCAGTCCCCTTCTTATTTGAAAAATACAAAATAATATTAGCAGTTTGAATCGTGTTAATTTGTTCTCCTGGATTTTCAATAAAACTTTCTGCTGTCATTAGTCCAACTAGGTTTCCCTCAGCATCTACTAAAGGAGAATCTTCTACATAAAAAGATATACATTCTACTTCTTTTACCTGAATTAAAGTTCTTACAATTGCTGCTCTACATAATATTTCATTGACATTTCCCATCTCTAAATATGCACTGTTAAAATACAAATATAACTGAGAATTTTCTAAATTCCAAGATTCTAGTTCCACCTCTTTTGGAATAGCTCTATGATAATCAGGATTATCTGAATTTTCAAATAGCTTTTCTAGCAATTCTCTTATTTTTCCTCTTGTGTCATTTGCCTCTGGTTCATAGCCCACAGCAATTGTCTTTGTGGATTCTTTATTAATATAGTAAATATTGTACTCTGATGTTTCTTCTTGCCCATTTCCACAGCCTACTAGTCCTATTAAAATAAGAAATACAAATAGCAAAAAACCTATTCTTTCTTTCTTCATTCTACCCTCCTAAGCAATGTATGTTAATGGTATGCGAACAGTAAAAATGGTTCCTTCTCCTTCTTTACTGTGTGCTTTAATTGCACCACGATGCATTAAAACTGCATTTCTTGTAATGGCAAGTCCAAGTCCTGTTCCTCCAATTTCCTTCGAGTGAGATTTATCCACTCGAAAAAATCGCTCATAAATATGTTCTAAAGATTCTTCTGGAATACCAATTCCAGAATCTTCTATACGCACAAAGAAATACTTATGATCTGCATTTAATGAAACATGAACCCATCCTTCTGGCTTATTGTATTTAATAGCATTTTCTACCAAATTTGTAAGTGCTAAAGAAAGTTTTACTTCATCAATTTCTGCACTTACTGGTCGAAAACTCTCAAGTACTAATTCAATATTTTGTTTTTCTGCAATGGGTCTTAACCGTTTCATAATCATTTCTAAAAGTTCATTGATATTTACTACAGAAACATTTAAATTTCCAGCAGCTTTATCCATTTTTACAAGAGAAAGCAAATCATTAATGATTTTATTTTCACGTTCAATTTCTTCTGCAATATCTCCCATAAATTCCTTATATAATTCCACTGGTACATCTTCTTGGTTTAATAAAGAATCTGCAAGAACCTTCATAGAAGTAATAGGTGTTTTCAATTCATGGGATACATTTGATACAAATTCCTGTCTAGAATCATCAATTACACGCATTCTACCCTGAATTTCATTAAATGCATTTGAAATAGCCTCTGTTTCTGTATAATCAGAAATCATTAATTTTTTTTCTTCTTCTGTCTGCATCTCCTCTAAAAACTTTGTTAATTTTCCAAAAGGACGTACCAGACGATTTGACCAAAATAGAGAAACTACCAAAATGATAATAGCGTTTGCAAGCTCTACAATAAGCGCATTATCCTTTAAAAAATCATAGTTTAACATAATGCTATCTGTAGATACACTGATTAACATTACTCCTTGATTTTCCTTGGTATCTGTATTTTTTAACGGAATAGCAAGTTCAATATAACGATTTTGAGAATCATATTTTGTAATTTCTTCTCCTTGAAAACTCTTTACTACTTCCTCTGATATTATAATTTTTCCAGTATCTAATCCATAAGTATCTTTTACAATTTGAAAACTACTATTGATAATCAATACTCTTCCATCATAAATATTAGAGAGCTGTTCTAACTGGGCATTAATCATTTCCACTGAAGTGTCCTTCATATAATTATATGTAACCACTTGATTTCCTAACATTTTTGCTTGTCCTAAAACATCAATGCTTCGGTTGGATATTGCCCTTTTCTCATAAGTAGCAAGAATTCCTGCTCTCAATACAACATTTGGAATAATACCAACTAATGCCACCAGTAAAAACAGCCGGAATTTTAGGCTGTGTAAAAATTTCAGTTTCTTCATCTCTATCCTTTATGCCTATCCCTGATAATAATATCCTACACCCCATTTTGTATGCACATATTTAGGGTCACTTGGATTTTTTTCAATTTTTTCACGCAGACGTCGTACATGTACATCCACAGTACGTACATCTCCTGGATATTCATAACCCCATACTAAATTTAATAACTTCTCACGACTATAAACTTTATTTGGATTCAACACCAAAAGTTCTAGTAAATCAAATTCTCTAGAAGTAACATTAATTTCCTTTCCCAAAATAAATAGACGCCGACTTTCACTATCTAATTTTAAATCACCATGCTCTACGATTTTAGAATTTTCTTTTTTAGATTGGTTAGGTGATGTTCTGCGCATAATTGCTTTAATTCTTGCTTTTACTTCTAAAATATTAAAAGGTTTTGTTATGTAATCATCTGCACCATATTCTAGGCCCAAAATCTTATCCATATCATCCCCTTTTGCAGTAAGCATCACAACTGGCACGGTAGAAAATTCTCGAATATGTTGACATACTTCAAATCCATCCATTTTAGGTAGCATAACATCCAGCAATATCATGTCATAGGTATGCTCTGTTGCAAGTTTTAAAGCCTCTTCCCCATCATAAGCGCAGTCCACTTCCATACCATCTTGCTCCAAACTGAAACGGATTCCCTTTACAATTAACTTCTCATCATCCACTACAAGAACTCTCTTTGCCATATTTACACCTCAATCAACTTTGATACTGTCCTTTATTTTAGAAAATACTCCTGTTTTAATTCCTTCAATTTTCATTAAATCTTCGATTTGCTGAAAACTGCCATTTTCTTCCCGCCACGCAAGAATACTCTTTGCCTTAGCTGTTCCAATTCCAGGAAGTGTTGTCAATTCTGCTTCTGTGGCGGTATTTAAGTTTATCCTATCATCTTTTTGTGGTACTTCTGATGGGTCACATACTGCAGCTTCTTCATAATTCATAACATATATCATTTGCCCATCTGTCAAAGGCTCTGCTTGATTTAGTTTTTTAGTGTCTGCTGTCTCTGTGATACCACCTGCAAGTTCTATTGCCTGAAAAATACGACTACCTTCTTCTAAAGAATAAACACCAGGATTTACTACTGCACCACTTACTTGTACATAAATAAAATTTTTAGTACGTTTCTCTTCTGATATTCCCTTCTCCATATCTTTTGAAAGGTCCGAATTATTATAAGAGGTTTCAGAGGATATAACTTCTTTATCATCTAAATTTTCTGTTAAAAGAATACCCTCCTCCTCTTCCCCACATCCACTAATCAAAAATAACAATACTAATAACATTGCAAAATATACCCTTTGGGATATACCAATATGACCATTTGGCCATTTCACAAAATATATTATTTTCTTTTTCATATTTTTCTCCATTCTCTATACCTTTTTCACATAAATTTGTTGTTTTTCCATAAGTTAGTAAGAATGAGAAAAATTTTATTCACGAATCCTTTCTATTGTAACGAAATTCACCAATTATTACAAGAGTATTTCAAAAATATTGAGAAAGATTTTCTTTAAGATTCCCATTTAAACAGAATAATTCCACCAATACAGATTGCCATTCCCAAAAGTCTACGCCACTCAAAAGGCTGTTTGTCTGTTCCAAACATCCCAAATAACTCTATTAGATAAGCTACAATTAACTGTGATACCACAATCAGCATAACTGCCTGAGCAGGACCTAAAGAAGACATACTTTTGATTACAGTATAAGTAATCAAAGCTCCAATCACACCACCTAATAGCATATATTTGGGTTGTATTTTTAAAATACCAGCAAAACTTGTCCTATCTGTAAAAAACCATGTCACTAAGCAGATCACTAATGCAGAAAATTGTACCCAACTATTACTTACCCACATACTAGTATTTTTTGTCACTTCTGTATTAAATACTCCTTGAACACTCATCAATGCTCCTGACAAAAGAGCAATAAAAATTCCAATCATATTCTCCTCCATTCTGTGCGTTTTTAGTACAAGCAATTACTTTGTTTTTATGTAGGATATACCATAATTGGAATTTTTATACCATTATCTTTTTAGAACATTAATAATTTATGAATCAGGGAGTTAGAGATTTGAAACAGACTTGCCCACTTTATTATCAAATACTTTCTTAAGTTTTTTTATCATTTCATCTACATGTTCTTTTTCAATAATTAATGGTGGTACAAATCGGAGTACATTGCTTCCAGCAGTAATAACAATTAATCCTTCTTCTAGTGCCTTATGACTCACTTCTCCTACAGGTATATTAAGTTCTAGTCCTTGGATAAGACCTATTCCTCTTCTGTCAATGACAAATTTATATTCCTCTTTTAAATTTTCTAACTGTTCTTCTAAATAAACAGAAATTTCTTGTACATGTTGTATTATCTCTTGTTCTGTGAAAATATCAAGTACCTTACTAACAGCAGCACCTACAAAGGGATTGCCTCCATAGGTAGTTCCGTGGTCCCCAGGTTTTAAAGAGGTATCTGCTACTTTTTTGGTCATTACAAATGCGCCTACTGGAACTCCACCTCCTAATGCCTTAGCACAAGTCATAATATCTGGTTTTATATGATACTTCTGCCATGCAAACATATAACCAGTTCTCCCCATACCACATTGAATTTCATCTAAAATCAAAAGAATATCATTGTCTTCACAGATTTGCTTTACACCTGACAAAAATTCCTCTGTTGCAGGATAAATACCACCTTCTCCTTGAACAGTCTCCATAATAATAGCACAAGTTTTCTTATTTACCAATGCTTTTACACTTTCTAAATCATTATATTCTGCAAATTTTACAATTCCAGGCAAAGGTTCAAAAGGTTCTCGATAATGAGTATTTCCAGTAACTGACAAGGCACCTAAACTTCTTCCATGAAAGGAATGATTCATAGCAATAATTTCATGATCTGTTTTTCCATCTTTACTATAGGCATATTTTTTAGCAGCTTTTATTGCTCCTTCAATTGCTTCTGTTCCACTATTTGTAAAAAATACAATATCCATACCAGAAACGGTACAAAGTTTTTCTGCTGCTTCTATTATAGGCTGATTATAATACAGATTAGAGGTGTGCATCAACTTATCAATTTGACTTTTCAATGCTTGATTATATGCTTGATTTCCATATCCTAAGGCTTGCACAGCAATTCCTGCTGCAAAATCCAAATATTTTTTCCCATTTGTATCATAGAGATACACTCCATCTCCATAATCTAGTACTATGGGATAACGATTATAAGTATGTAAGATATGATTTTCTGCTTGTTCCATCCATCCAGTTGCTTCCATTTATTTTCTCCTTTTAATCTCTATTAACCTCAAATAATTTCTTTTAAAGATAAAAACGTTCTTCTTTGTCTCCTAAAATGGCTGTGCCAATTCCTCTATTTGTAAATATTTCTAGTAACAGACAATGAGGGATTCTCCCATCCAAAATATGTACTCTAGATACTCCATGCTCAATGGCATCTATACAATTATTCAATTTGGGAAGCATTCCACCACCAATATTACCACTTTCAATCAACACATTTGCTTCAGAAACTGGTAATTCAGAAATTAGTGTAGATTTATCTTTAGGATTTTTATATACTCCTTCAATATCTGTTAAAAACGCTAGTTTTTCTGCTTTTACTTCTCTTGCTATCGCACAAGCTGCATCATCTGCATTGATATTATAAGTATCAAAAGAGTGATCCAATCCCACTGGACATACAATAGGTAAAAAATCTTTCTCTAACAAATCAAACAATATCTTAGGATTTACTTCTTTGATATCTCCCACAAATCCAATATCTTGTCCATCTGAATATTTTCTATCTACTTTAAGAAGCCCTCCATCTTTCCCACTAATACCAATGGCATTGACCCCTAGTTCTTGCACCATTTGTACTAAAGATTTATTTACTTTGCCTAGTACCATTTCTGCAATTTCCATAGTTGCTGCATCTGTTTTTCTTAGTCCATTTACAAACTCTGGTGTCATACCTGATTTTTCCACCCATTTACTGATTTCTTTTCCGCCTCCATGAACAATAATTGGTTTAAATCCTACTAGCTTTAATAAAGTTACATCCTGTATCACACTTTTTTTCAAATCTTCGTCTACCATAGCACTTCCGCCATATTTTACTACAATAATTCTACGATTAAAACGTTGAATATAAGGCAAAGCCTCAATGAGTACTTCTGCTTTTTGCAATACCTCTTGCATATTTTTCTCTTCCATTGTTACCTCCATTCTGTGCACGTTTCAGCACATTGTGCTCCACAGGTATCTCATACTCTGTAAATACATTGTTCCCTTTAAGATCTATAATCTGCATTGATTTTTACATAGTCATATGTTAAATCACACCCCCATGCAGTTGCTTCTTCTTTTCCTATTTTCATATCTACCAAAACTGTTACTTCTTCTTCTGATAAAATTTTGCTAGCTTCTTTTTCACTATAATCTGTTCCAACTCCATCCTTATAAATTTGGATTTTTCCAGCTTTACTTTGAAAAAATAATTCTATTGCTTCTGGGTCAAAATTTACACCAGAATATCCCAATGCACATAAAATTCTTCCCCAATTAGCATCATGACCATAAATGGCTGCTTTGGTCAAAGAAGAGCAAATCACAGACTTTGCTAACTTCTTGGCATGCTCTTTGGTATCTGCATGAATCACTCTGGTCTCAAATAAAGCAGTTGCACCCTCACCATCTCCAGCTATTTTTTTTGCTAAAATGGTGTTGACATAATGCAATGCCTCTTTAAATTTTTGATAATTTTCATCTTTTATAGTAATCTCTTGATTTTCTGCCATACCATTTGCCAAGAGTAATACCATATCATTAGTGGAAGTATCTCCATCTATGGAAACCATATTATAGGTATCTTGTACATCTGTACTTAAAGCTTCTTGCAACAATTCTTTGGATATGGCAATATCAGTTGTTATAAATCCCAACATCGTGCACATATTTGGATGAATCATACCAGAACCCTTACACATTCCGCCTATTGTCACTGTCTTTCCATCTATTTCAAAAGTAACAGCTACTTCCTTTGGCTTGGTATCTGTGGTCATAATGGCACAAGCTGCCTTGTGACCACTTTCTAAATCTTCACTTAAAGTTGGTATCATAACTTCAATACCTGTTGTAAGTTTTTCTATAGGTAATTGCATTCCAATGACACCTGTAGATGCTACAAGTACTTGATCTGCTGGGATTTCTAAGATTGCTTCTACTACTTGTGTTGTTTTTTGGCAATATTCCATTCCTTCTGCCCCAGTACATGCATTTGCAATTCCTGCATTTACTACAATTGCTTGTGCACACTTTTTATCTGTAACAAGCTGCTTATCCCATTTTACTGGAGCTGCTTTTACTACATTTGTTGTAAAAGTTCCAGCAACAACTGCGGGAACTTTACTAACAATGATTGCCATATCCATTCTGTCTTGATACTTAATTCCTGCTGCTGTAGCTGCTGCTTGAAATCCTTTTGCTGCAGTAACTCCACCTGTGATTCTTTCCATATTCCTCTTCCTCTCTTTATCTTTACAATACTTAGAATATTTTATTGAAATGTTGTTATATTTTCATCGTTTAATATAAAATCATAATAATTTAAATCTTCCCGAAAGGTCCAACCTACACTTTTCCAAAAAGAATTTCCAGTTTCATTGTTCTTAAATGCAATTAAGCATACTTTATTAATGTGTTCTTCCTGCAGTGCTTTCATTGCATAAACAGCCATGTTTTTTCCTATTCCCTGTTTTCTGTAATCTTCTCTTACACATACATGATAAAAACACCCACGTCTTCCATCATGGCCACAAAGAATAGAACCCACAATTTCTCTATTTACCTCCGCTACAATACTTGTATTTGGATTTCTAAGAATAAAACGCTCCACACCTTCTCTTGAATCATCCATACTCCGAATCCCAAAACCTTTAATGGTTTTCCATAGTTTGTATACTTTAGGATAGTCTTCTTCTTTCATAGTACGAATCACTATCTGGGATGTTATATTTATATCTTTCTTCATAAAATGACCCTCTTTTTTATATTTGTATCATAAATGTTTATGGAAACATGGGTACTAACTGCAATCCTTCTTTTTCTGGTAAATCAAACAATAAATTCATATTCTGCACTGCCTGCCCTGCTGCACCTTTTATTAAATTATCAATTGCTCCCATCATAATAATTCTTCCTGTGCGCTCGTCTATTTGAAAACCAATATCCACAAAATTACTTCCTTCTACCCATTTTGTCTCTGGACATTTTCCTTTATCCAATACCCGAATAAAATATTCATTTTTATAATATTTATCATAAGCAGCTCTAATTTGCTCATAAGTAGGATAGCCCATACTTCCATCTGTTTGTTTTATCTTCTTTAAAGATGCATATTCTGTTGCTAATATCCCTCGATTCATAGGCACCAAATGAGGGGTAAAATTAATCGTAATTTGCTCTTTGGCTGCATAGCTTAATTGTTCTTCAATCTCTGGTGTGTGACGATGTGTGGTCACACCGTACGCTTTTATATTCTCATTTACTTCACAGAATAAATTGGGAAGTTTTGCACCTCTGCCTGCACCAGAAGTTCCTGACTTTGCATCTACAATTAAAGTATTAACATCTATAAATCCTTCCTTTACCAAAGGATACGCAGTTAAAATGGAACAGGTGGTATAACAACCAGGATTTGCTATAAGCCTTGCTTGTTTTATCTTTTCACGATTTATCTCGCATAAACCATAGACCGCTTCTGCAATAAATTGAGGACTTTTATGTTTGAGATTATACCATTTTTCATAAACTTCAACCTCTTTTAAACGATAATCAGCACTTAAATCTATTATTTTTGTATTTTGTAAAATTTCCTCTGTCAATACTCCCGCAAGATACCCCTGTGGTGTCGCAGTAAAAATCACATCCACTTGTTTTGCTAATTCTTCTAAATTATCGTCTAAACAAGTATCTGTTACAAAATGAAACATATTTCCATATACATTCGCATATTTTTCATCAATATAACTTCTAGAACCAAACCACTTAATTTCTACATGTTTATGTCCAAGTAAAATTCTTACTAACTCTGCTCCTGCATATCCAGTGGAACCAATAATTCCTACTTTTATCATATTAATAATTTCCTCGCTTTCTTTTTCCATTAAAGGTATGAAATGTTTTTTAATGTTTGGTCATTTATAATCAGTCCATTGAAAACTCTTTCATAGTAATATATTTTTTTACATTCGTAAAGTCCCTTCTATCTGATTGAATGATTAGAAGGATGTCAGTTAAATATTTTACCTTTTGAATAATTATACATTTATTTTATTTTTTATTCAATATTTTTTAAGCTTTTTTTATTTTATATCATTGTTTATATATTCTTTCTTATGATATTTTAATTATTTTTAAAGGCTTTAGATATTATACAAATGCAGGTCAAAACTTTTATCTTGTTTCTTCTATTCTGTATATTTTTTCACTTGCCTTTTTTTATACATTATTGTATAATGTCCACTGATAGTAATGAACAATATAAAATTTCAAATAACGGAGGACAAAAATGAAAGAAAAAGTAATTTTAGCTTATTCTGGTGGTTTAGACACTACCGCTATTATTCCATGGTTAAAAGAAAATTATGATTATGAAGTTATCTGCTGTTGTATTGATTGTGGTCAAGAAGAAGAACTAGATGGTTTAGAAGAACGTGCAAAACTATCTGGTGCTTCCAAATTATATATTGAAGATATTACAGATGAATTTGCAGAAGAATATATTATTCCTTGTGTACAAGCAGGCGCTATTTATGAAAATAAATATTTACTTGGAACTTCTATGGCCCGTCCTGGTATTGCAAAACGTTTGGTAGAAATTGCGAGAAAGGAAGGAGCTACAGCAATTTGTCATGGTGCTACTGGAAAAGGAAATGATCAAATTCGTTTTGAACTTGGTATCAAGGCATTAGCGCCTGATATTAAAATTATTGCTGCATGGAGAAGTGACAAATGGAATATGCAATCTCGTGAGGATGAAATTAAATATTGTAAAGAACATGGGATTGATCTTCCTTTTTCAGCAGATAATAGCTACAGTCGTGACCGAAATTTATGGCATATCAGTCATGAGGGTTTAGAACTAGAAGACCCTGCATGTGAGCCTAATTATGAGCATCTTTTAGTCTTAGGTGTGACCCCTGAAAAAGCTCCAGATGAAGGCGAATATGTTACCATGACCTTTGAAGCTGGAATCCCAAAAACCATCAATGGCAAGTCTATGAAAATTGCTGATATTATCAGAGAATTAAATCGTTTGGGTGGGAAACATGGAATTGGTATTATTGATATTGTGGAAAATCGAGTGGTAGGTATGAAATCTCGCGGCGTTTATGAAACTCCTGGCGGAACAATTTTATTAGAAGCACAACAACA
>CAJUHG010000075.1 GCA_910586005.1 uncultured Lachnospiraceae bacterium
GCATGGAACGTACACTTTGCGAATCTTCTATGGTTGTGAATAAAAAACAGAAAGGAGAAGTGAGATATCATGGATAAAGATGACTGGCGTCTTTTAAATGACATAAAATATTTAAAAAATAAATCCTTGTATCCAACTGATGGAGAAGAAATTGTAAAACATGCTTCCTATCTTGAAAAGTGTATCTTTTGTTGGGATAAAGTACAGAATAGCTCTCATCAACGATGCTTTGTACTAGAAGACATAAGCTGTTATATATGTGAAACATGTTACTCTGATTTTAAAGAAATATTTCATTGGAGAAAATTGGATGGTTGGGATATTGATTGGCATTTGCATTGACTCCAATCAAGTAGGGAAGATTCTTCTTCCCCTACTCGCTGCGCGTGGGGCGCATACTGTGTAAGCAGTAAATTTCCTTATGCTTCCTTGTGCATAAAAAAATCAACCCTCTGTTAGGAAAATTCTAACAGAGGGTAAAATTACTTTGGTTATTATTAGTTATTGATTAACTTATCTTCTTCATTATTCCAGCTATAAAGCTTACGCACTTCTTTGCCAATTTCTTCTGCTGGATGCTCTGCAGCTCTCTTTCTCATTGCTCTAAAGTGAACCTGACGACCTGCTGGTGACATATCTAATAAGAAATCTTTTGCAAAGGTTCCATCCTGAATATCAGATAAAATCTTTTTCATTGCTTTCTTTGTATCTTCTGTAATAACCTTTGGTCCTGTAATATAATCACCATATTCTGCAGTATTAGAAATGGAGTATCTCATTCCCTCAAATCCAGACTGATAAATTAAGTCTACAATTAATTTCATCTCATGAATACATTCAAAATAAGCATTTCTTGGGTCATAACCTGCCTCTATTAATGTCTCAAAACCTGCTTGCATCAATGCGCATACACCACCACAAAGTACTGCTTGCTCACCAAATAGGTCTGTTTCTGTTTCTGTGCGGAAAGTAGTTTCTAACACACCAGCTCTCGCTCCACCAATTCCCAATGCATAAGCCAATGCCAAATCCTGTGCTTTTCCAGTAGCATCTTGCTCTACAGCAATCAGACATGGAACACCTTTTCCAGCTTGATACTCACTTCTTACCGTATGTCCAGGTCCTTTTGGTGCAATCATAGTAACATCTACATCCTTTGGAGGAACAATACAGCCAAAATGAATATTAAATCCATGTGCAAACATCAGCATATTGCCTGCTTCCAAATTTGGTTCAATATCTCTCTTATACATATCTGCCTGCAATTCATCATTAATTAAAATCATAATAATATCTGCCTTTTTTGCAGCTTCATCTGCAGTAAATACCTCAAATCCCTGAGCCTCAGCCTTTGCCCAGGATTTACTTCCTTTATAAAGACCTATAATTACATGACATCCAGATTCCTTTAAATTTAATGCATGAGCATGTCCTTGACTTCCATAGCCAATGATTGCAATTGTTTTCCCCTCTAATAATGAAAGATTACAATCTTCTTGATAAAATATTTTTGCCATTTTATTATCCTCCTAAAATATTAAAATCTTGGGGGTAAAAAGTATTTTGCCCCTAAATATTATGTTTAGTGAACTGTCTATTACCTATATAATTTAAAAGTAATAGACTTTACTGTCTCTTTTTATAAATTTCCATATCTGCTTTCAGATTTATAAAAGCTAATTGCTGCTAATCAAACATTTTGACATCTGAGGAACCTCTTGTCAATCCAGTAATCCCAGTTCTTGCAAGTTCTAATATCTCATAGCCCTCTAACAATTCCAAAAAGGCCTCTAACTTACTCTGACTTCCTATCAACTCAATCATCATAGAATCATTTGTTACATCTACAATTTTTGTTTTAAAAATTTCAGCTAAAGAGATTACTGCTTGTCGCTCTGTATTCTTTACTCTAATTTTAATTAAAATCAATTCCCGACACACAGAATTTCCATTCTCTAGCTTTTTAATATCAACCACATCTTCTAATTTGGCAAGTTGCTTTTCAATTTGTTCTAAAATCAACTCATCCCCACTTGAAACAATGGTAATTCTTGTAAATCTTGGATCTGCTGTTACACCTGCTGATATACTATCAATATTATAACCTCTCCGGCTAAACAAACCTGAAACATGGCTTAATACATTCGGTGTATTTTCAACCAAAATTGATAACGCCTGTCTTTCCATATACAAAAACCTACCTTTTTTTTAATATACATAAGTTTAGCATATTAAATTGGTTTGTCAATAGGTTGCACTGGTTGTTTTTTTCTATATCCATACCTATTATTTTTAATATCCATTCATTAAAGTTATATTATATCTATTTTCCATAACGATATGTCTTATATATAGTTACTCCCATCTCTGCCAAGGTTATAATTATAATAATTGTCAGTAAGATATTTGAGGCCATACCCTCACTCCAATACAATGTGAAATCCCCATTCGTTACCACTCCAATCTTATCTATCTTCTCTAATTCCTCTATAAAATTAGGATTCCAAAAGGGAAAAACTTTTAATACTAATATTGATAACACAATCTCTGCTATTCCCGATAAAATACCACTTACCATTACAGTACTACAATAACGACCTGTCACCAATTTAATAATTTCATCCACTAGTCCAACCCCTAAACTAACCAAAAGAATTGGTAAAATAATATTCCATGAATCCAAATTAAAAGGTGATATAACTTCTATATTTTTTCCTATTTGTATTCCCATTATCCACTCTGGCACAAATGCCAATATCAAAGCAAATAATATAGTGCATACAATTCCCACTACACAATCTCCTCTGCTAATACGCGCTTTTTTTTCTGGAACAGAAGGTAATTTTGCTGGAGACCAAGATTTTAGTTGTTGAACAGACCACTCTTTTTCCTTTCTTATTTCTAATTTCACATTTTGATGTTCTAAAATTGCAAAAATAAGTGTCATAATACCAAAACTGCCAATCATACTTATTAAAGTATTTGCAAAAATTGTTTTCATATAGTATGTAATTTCTAACAACAAGTTGGGAGAAAAAACAGCCTGCACAATTGCTGAACCCAAATTAAATAAAGCTGCTGACAAAAGAGCTACTTTCACAACCCAACAATAATCTTCCATATACTCTGGTCCAATCAAATAATTATGATCTCCATTGTATTTTTGGGCAAAATCTTTTGGGTTTCCAAGCTCTGTTAAAATTTCTTGTATCAAATTACCATTATCTTTTTCTGATTTCTCCATCATATCTGTAATTAGCTCTTCCAATTCCATTTGGATTTCTTCACGTTGCTCTTTTGGTACTCGTCGTACAACTTCATAAATATAGCGTTCCATTAAATCTCTGTCTTTTTCTGTCATGCTTTTCTCCTCCAACTTTATGCTAATTTTCCTTTAATAGTTCATCCATATTCTTGGAAATTTGCTGCCATTGTTTTTTTAATTCTTCATATATGCTATCCCCCATTTCTGTTCTTTTATAATATTTTCTAGGTTTTGAACCTCCCATTTCCCAATCACTTATCAAAAGTCTTTGCTTCTCTAATCGACGAAGTAATGGATAAAGAGTATTAGTTTCAATTATTACTCCTTGTTCTTCCAGACTTTGTACCAATGCATATCCATATTTTGGCTCTTTTAATTGGCTTAACACACTTAATACCAATGTTCCACGCCGAAGTTCTAACAGCAGATTTTCTATAATATCTTTTTTTTCAGACACTTTATCACCTCTTTTTCATTATAGTGTATATCACACACTATTGTCAATATAAAAATATGATTAATTATATACTAAAAAAATAGAAAGCATACTCACGAACTTTCTATTGTCATAAACAATAGAAAGTATATATATTATTTTTCTTCTATAGAGAAGACACTTTCATATTTTTAATGGACAAGGTCTTTTCTATAAAAGAAAAAATTGCTTCCATGTGAGTTCTATATCACATGGAAGCTAAATTAATTTACACGCAGATAAGGTAAGAAAGTTCGCAAAGCATGCTTTCTATTATTTATAGCTCCTTAGGACGATTCCATTTTTCATGAATGCTATCAGCCTTCCACTGATTATCTTCTTCTAGATAACCATTTATTTTCAAATATTGAAATTTACTTATTGTCTTTAGAGCATCATAGATATATCTTAAGGGTATTCTAACACGATTATTGTCTGGATTTCCTGGATCTGCCAAAAATACGGTTTCACTTTCCTCTTGATATAGCCAAATATTAACATAATGACCAGGTGTATTCTGCCAATAAGTATCATCATTATTACTACTAATCAATACAACTGCAGATTTTGCTTTTGCTATTTGTTCCTTAAATATTTTATAAGAATTTGGTTTTTTGTATAATTTACAATTAACTCCACTTTTTCTCAATGTATCTCTCATATCTTTCCAGTCAATTGCACCATGTTTTCCATCTGGAGCATAATGAGATACTGATATGGCATATCCATACATATCCCAAGGAGAAACTTCATAAGGAGATAACGTATTGTAAATATTTGCCATACAACATAATCCACATCCAAAACCACCAAAAGGATTTCCTCTTACATCAAAGGTACACCATTCTCCTGACCAAGGAATTCCTTCTCCCCAAGATTTTGGCCCCTGTAAAAAAGTATAGACTTCTTGTTCTTGGATTGTAAAAGCCTGAATCAAGTTCTGTTTATCTTTTTTTGATAAATTCTGTCCTAACCATTTACTAGTACCTGCATATAAACTTTTTTTTCTTTTTTTATTTTTAGACTTATCTTTTTGATTATCTATATGATAGGTTTCCTTTTGACTATCATCTATTTGTTTATGAACATCCTCCCTTACAACGCTGAATAGAATAAATAAAAATAGTACTATCAATAGTGCAGAGTGATATTTTTTCATTGTTTTCTCCATTAACTACAATTCAATTTAATATTTTATGAAACTTTTCCTTTCCTAAATTTTCATATAATTCCTCCATTCTTTTGTATATTGTTATCCTATATTTGATACACCCAACATAAAGTATTTTTTCTTTCTTAAATCATAACAAAATCTTTCCTACTTAGCAACTCTTCCTGCTTTCTTATGGAAATATACATATATTTCCATATCTTTTGGCTTGATGAACGCCTATTTCTAGATGAAATTATTATATTTTCCAATTTCTTACTAAAAAAGAGTGTGTAAGTTTTTTGAAAATAAAGAACTTACACACTCTTTTTTATAGTTTTGGAAACTGTAATATTATTTCAAACCCTTCTTGCCATTGGGATTTTACATTTAATTCAATTTTCAAATCATTTGCAATTGCTTTTGCCAAATACAAACCCATACCAGTAGCTTTTTTTCTTGCTGTTTCTGTGTCTCCAGTAAAACCCTTTTCAAACAGAAAAGGTAAATCATAAGACTGAACACCTATTCCATTATCTTTGATATGAAGATAAATAAAAGGTTCTAATTGTTCTACAAAAAGAAAAATTTGAGGTGTTCCTTGGGGTTTACAATATTTAATAGCATTGCTGATTACTTGACTTAACAGAAATTCCAATCCTCGTTCCTCTGACAACACCATAATCTTAGGAATTTTTTGTATTACTTGGAACTTCTTTTCTTCTAACAAAGGATAATAATTTTCTAATACTTCCATACAAACATCTGCTAATGAAAGAGGTTCAAACAAATAATCCTTATGTGTACCTTTCAAACGAGCATAATACAACATATGATTGACATATTCTTGCATTTTATTTTGTATATAATCTAATTTGTGAGAAACAGAAGTAGGAAATTCTTTTCTGCGGTTATCCATTAAAAATGCTAACAGTGAAATAGGAGTCTTAATTTCATGTGCCCAAGTTTCTACATATTCTTCATAATCTTTTAACTGCATAGACAAGCTATGTTGCGTTTCTAATAATTCTCTTAATCGTTTGCCAATTTCTTGTATTACTATTTTTTCCCTACCACTAATAAGTTCCAATAGTTCCTCTTCTTTACGTTTCTCTGGATAATACAAAAACTCAAAAAATAACTGTTCTTTGTGCTTTTCTTTTTTTAGTATCCATAAAAAAGCTATAAAAAATATCAGAAAAGAACTTAGAATATTTACTGGAACTAACACATAAAATGCTTCTGCTTTTGCAAGCCATAACATAAATAAAAATATTAAATTGATACAAAATAATAATACAAACCATAGCATATATTTTTTCAGATACTCAAAATAAACTTTCATAACTTTTTATACACTCTAATTCCTTTCTAGGATATCATAGTATATTAATCTCTTCCATCCGATAGCCTTTTCCACGAACTGGTTCTATTTTTTGAGGGATTCCCAAAACTTTCATATTCTTTTTTAAACGTGTCAAATTGACTTGCAATGCATTTTCATCAATATATTCTGTAGTTCCCCAAAGAACATTACACAAAGTTTCTTTTGTAATAATCTCATTTCTATTTATTAAAAATGCCTCTAATAATTTTCCTTGATTCTGTGGTAAAATAACAGACTGGTCCCGAATATATAAGGTATAAGTTTGTTTATCTAACAAATACCCTAATCCCTCTAGCAAATTAGAACGTCCTTCATAACGACGAAACAAATTGGATACTCTTGCTAATAAACGCTCACTCCTGCAAGGTTTTGTCAAATATTCATCTGCTCCTAAATGTAATGCCTGTAATTCATCTTTCATCTGATCTCGAGAAGTTAGAATTAAAATTGGAAAGGTACATTTCTGTTTTAATTCTTGGCAAATTTGAAAACCACTTTTTCCTGGCAAATTTAAGTCTAATAATACTAATCCAGAAGTTAGTTGTAAAATCTCTTCCACTACTTGGGAAAATTCTGTAATACAAGTAACCAAATAACCAGCTTTTTGAAATATTTCTTCTAATTCTTCTCTCATAAATACTTCATCTTCCACAATTATGATATGTTTCATATACAATTTCCTTCCTATTTATTATTCTTCTCGCTCAGTTTTCATCAAGGTTAAAATATGTCTGTTGCTTGCCTTTGTCACTGCCAAAAGATAACCATATTCCACTACACTTAAAAATACAATCATAAAAATTGCAACAAACAATAACTTAGACGTTCCGCCGCGGGCACTTGATGGAAGTAGTCCCATAAACAAAGACCAAACACCAAAAAAACTACTGAAAATTGCTATACACAAAGGCAAACCAAAATGCCATTTTATTTGTCTCTTAGCAGAACTGCAAAGATCATGATAACTGCTACCTAACTGAATTAAAATGCAATAACGTCGACTTGTATTTTGTTGTTGCATCAAAAATTGTACACCTAATACTGTATTTGCAATAATTAAAAATATAATAGCAAGATAAAGTGTAATATAACTTGCAGCTACCACATAAAATAATTGGCGCCCCATATTTTGTAGATAACTTTCATAGTCCAATTCTGTTTGTTTCAAATCCTCATTTACCTGAGTAATTGCGTGCATTAAGCCTTGTTCTTCTACTAATTCTGGTTTTAACACAGCATCCCAATAACTGCTATATCTTCCATTTGTCAAATGCTCAAATTCATCATCTCTTAAAATCAGTGCAAAGGACAAAGTAATAGAGCGGTCTACCACAAGATTTGTAGTTTGAAGTGTTCCTACTAAGTGATATTTCTCACCTGTTATTTCTGAGGGATTCTCAGATGACCATTCGGTTGTTTCAGATATCCCCTCTGTGGCACTCCCATATGGCCATTCGTCCGTTTCACAATGTATGAAAACTTCTGGTTTTTGTTGTAACATTCGGTTTATCATTTCAATTTTTTTTGGACTTGCGAACTCTATATCCATATAAATTGCTGCTTGCTTTGGTTCTAATTCTAGTTCTGTTTTTCCAGCAAGCGCCAAAAGCTGATTGTATCCTGATAAAGATATCACATGTGGAGAATTTGTATAACTTAAATTGTTAAGTAAAACTTCTTTTTCTGTGGATTCTGGCTCCTGTTGTAAAATTTTTTTTGCATGTTCCATTTCAAAAGTAGTATCTCTCTCTTCTGTATAAATATATCCTACTTTCATTTCAAATAAGTTGTCAAATTTATCTTCCAAATGATTCTTTCTTATCACTTCTTCTACTTGCAAATCTTCTTCCCAGCTCTGTAAGGTATAATCTAATATGTGTGGTTCCTGTTTTCCATAACTACAAGAAGTAGCCATTCCAAAACCAAAACAGCATAATGCAGCTAAAATCAGCAAAGAGCTTATAGAAAGAGAATTAGATTTACAGATAATATACTCTTGTAATTGTCTAAAAGTAAATACAGAGAGCTTTTTATTTTTTACAGGAGAACTTGCCAAAATTCCTACTATAAACCGCATTCCATAAAATACCAAAAAAGTTCCTAACACACCAAATATCAATGTAAGCCCCATCACAAATAAAGAAGTCCATGCAATTCCTCTTATTGCAAATAGATAAGCCACACTTAAACACAACATTCCTATCAACAAACATCCTATATAAATGCTAGCAGAACGCTGATGTTTTGCATGTTCTGGTGTAGGAGAAAGAAGTTTTCCAATTTCCATACCAGAAATTCTACTGCTTAAGATAATAAATGCAAAAATTTTAATTCCAAGAAAGCCTAAAATAGTCCAGATTATTGCATTAATAGAAAATACAATTTGATGACCAAGAATACCAATTCCCACTAGACGGGCTGTAATAAGACTTGTCAATTCTGATACTAATATGGCAATAGGAAGCCCAATTCCAAGGGATAATAGACTACTCCATAAATCCTCTGCCATTAACATGAAAAACAATCTAGAACGTTTCATACCCATAATTAGATAGATACCAAATTCATGACTTCTGCATTCTAGTTGATATTTACCTGCAAAATATACTAAGAAAAATAGAAGAAATAAGGTTAAAGCATAAAGTAAAGGTATCATTTGTAAAAGTTTATCAACAGCATCACTTTCCATTTTCCTCAGAAAAATCATTACATCTTGATGTGCTAATGACAATACAATATAAAAAGATACAATGGATACAAGCAGAGAAGAAAAAAATATACGATTCTCTTTTCGACTGCGTTTACTATTGCGCCAAACCAATTCAAAGAACATTTTGTTTCCCTCCTCCTAATTGTGCCATTACTTGAAGGATTCGTTGATAAAATTCCTGTTGTGTTTCTTCAGGCAGTTTCCGCCGAAGCTCATGAAAAATTGTACCATCCTGAATAAATAAAATTCTACTACAATAACTGGCTGCATTAGAATCATGTGTAACCATTAAAATTGTTGCACTTCCTTCTCTATTCAGACCAGCTAATTTTTCCATCAATGACTTTGCACTCTTAGAATCCAAAGCCCCTGTAGGTTCATCTGCAAGTACTATTTGTGGTTCCAAAATCAAAGAACGAGCTGCCGCAATTCTCTGTTTCTGTCCTCCCGACATCTGTGCTGGAAATTTATCCAATACTTCCATAATTTCTAAATATCCTGCTAATGCTTTTATTCGCTCTCTAGATTCTTTTTCAGAAATTCCATGAATAGATAAAGGAAGTAAAATATTCTCTCGCCCTGTTAGATTATCCAATAATTCAAAATTCTGGAATAAATATCCAATTTTTCTACCACGATACTCTGCTAGTTTGTGCCCTTTTAGAGAACGAACCTCATTTCCTTCTATTTTTATACTCCCTTCTGTAGGTTGAATCACTGTGGCAATACAATTTAAAATTGTTGATTTTCCAGAACCACTACTTCCCATAATGCCCAAAAATTCTCCTGACATCACTTGAAAGGAAATGCCATCTAAAGCTTTTGTCTGATTATTTTGCTTCCCATAATATTTTTTTAGAGAATCAATCTCAAGTATTTTTTCTTTCATATAAAATGCCTCCTTTGATTCTTATGATTTTAGCTACATATAACAAATTTCATTCCCTATCATAAGGGATTTAACTTCTGTAATTATCATATCATAAGGCATTTCTAAAAAACACTTACATTAAATGAAAGATTCTCTCTGTATTTTTCTTTGCATTTTCTATTAACACATCCTCTGGAACATTCATATATTTTGCCAAATCTCTAGCAACATATAAAATATTCTCTGGCACGTTGATTCTATTAAGTCCTGATATATTTTTAGGCGTCAAATAAGGAGCATCTGTTTCGATTAGAATCCTGTCCAATGGAATGATATGCACCGCCTCCCGCAATTCTCTTGCACGTCTATCATCACAAATCCATCCTGTAATACCAATAGAAAATCCCATAGAAAGATAGTTCTCTAAAGTTTCTTTATTTCCTGTAAAACAATGTACAACAGATTTTTGGCAAATATCAGAATGCTTTTTAAATCTAAGTATAAAGTCCCTAGCTGCACTACGCTCATGTAAAAATAATGGTTTATTTAATTTTTCTGCCAAAACAATATGTTTCTCTAAACATCTTATCTGATTTTCTCTTGTAGAAAACATTCTATCATAATCCAAACCACATTCACCAATTGCAACTATCTTTTTATTTTCTTTTACTATCTTTTCTATAAAAAGAAAATCCCCCTGATTTGCTGAATCTGCATTATGGGGGTGAATTCCCGCTGTACCAAATACTTTATGATTTCTTGTAAAAGAATCAATTTTTTGGTTTTCTCTACGATTTGTTCCTGTTAAAATACAAGTCACACCTGCTTTTGTGGCATTTTGAATTACTTTTTCTGGATTAGGAAATTGTTTACAAAATAAATTTAATCCAATATCATAATATTTTATCTGCATATTTTTTCCTCACTACTCTTTTATAAAGCTTTACGAACTCTCGCAATGGCAAAAACAAGGGAAGCAAAATCACATAACAAATTATAACACAATATAAATAGCCTGTGTGAATGGATTGAAATGCTTTTTATTTTATAGGAAAGAAGGATTGATTAAATGAACATTATATCAAAGCGGATATTTGCAATACCCACAGGGCACGATGTCCGCTTTGCTACTTGCTTATAACCTCATAGTTGCTCCCACGGCTTTTCAATTTCTGGATGAATGAATACAGTACAACAGCCTGCTTCAGAAGTTGCTATGACACTTATCATTCCGAGTCTTTTCCATAAATATTATGCTTAGATAGATGTAGTTTTAAATTCGACTTTGACATGCTTTTCCTATTAAAAGAAATTTTTCTTCCTTTTGTTAATAGGTATACTTTTTTCCATTCAGTTTATCTATGAGCAAGAAAAAGGGCAGACTGACAAAACTGCAGTCCACCCATAAACTTTAATTTCTCACTTAGAATACAAGATAGCAGAAAGCCTGCCTACTTGGACAATTCTGTAAGAAACTAAGAACAAGGTCTTAGTATATCCTTTACCTCAGACACCCTATTGTTATATCTCAAGATTTTATGTTATTCTTCTTAAAAAATATAGGCGTCTTACAAAAAATTCACAATTAAATTTCTAGAACTTACCAGCCTTAGCTGCTTCCTCTATAGAAACTGCAACAGCAACGGTAGCACCTACCATTGGATTGTTACCCATACCAATCAATCCCATCATTTCTACATGGGCTGGTACAGAGGAAGAACCTGCAAACTGTGCATCAGAATGCATACGTCCCATGGTGTCTGTCATACCATAGGAAGCTGGTCCTGCTGCCATGTTGTCTGGATGAAGTGTACGACCTGTACCACCACCAGATGCAACAGAGAAATATTTCTTGCCCTGCTCATTGCATTCTTTTTTATATGTACCTGCTACTGGATGTTGGAAACGTGTTGGATTGGTAGAATTACCTGTAATAGACACGCCAACATTTTCATGATGCATAATTGCAACACCTTCTTGTACATCATCCGCACCATAACATTTTACAGTTGCACGAAGTCCATCAGAATATGCTTTTTCATAAATAACATTTAATTTTGCTTCTTTATAGTCATATTTTGTCTCAACAAAAGTAAATCCATTGATACGGGAAATAATCTGTGCAGCATCTTTTCCAAGACCATTTAAAATAACACGTAAAGGTTTCTGACGCACCTTATTTGCCTTTTCAGCAATACCAATAGCACCTTCTGCTGCTGCAAAAGATTCATGTCCTGCTAAGAAGCAAAAACATTCTGTTTCTTCTTCTAATAACATTTTGCCCAAATTGCCATGTCCAAGACCTACTTTTCTATGATCTGCAACAGAGCCTGGAATACAAAAAGCCTGAAGACCTTCTCCAATAGCTGCTGCAGCATCTGCTGCTCTCTTAGCACCTTTTTTAATTGCAATTGCTGCACCTACTGTATATGCCCAACATGCATTTTCAAAACAGATTGGCTGAATCTTTTTTACTTGCTCATATACATCTAATCCAGCATCTTTTGTAATTTTCTCAGCTTCTTCGATAGAGCTGATTCCATAGTTATTTAAAACAGAATTGATCTGGTCAATCCTTCTCTCATATGATTCAAATAAAGCCATTTGAAATGTCCTCCTATCTTTTTGAACAATGGTAACTATTCGCGACTATTCTACTCTTGGATCAATAATTTTAGCAGCATCTGCTACACGGCCATATTGACCTTTTGCTTTTTCCCAAGCGGTATTAGGATCATCACCCTTTTTGATAAAGTCGGTCATTTTGCCAAGGCTTACGAACTGATATCCAATAACTTCATTGTCAGCATCCAGAGCAATTCCAGTTACATATCCTTCTGCCATTTCAAGATAACGAACGCCTTTTTCCTTTGTTGCATACATCGTACCAACTTGGGAACGAAGTCCTTTTCCTAAATCTTCTAGACCAGCGCCTACTGCCAATCCATCATCAGAAAATGCACTTTGTGTACGTCCATAAACGATTTGTAAAAACAGCTCTCTCATAGCTGTGTTAATTGCATCACAGACAAGGTCTGTATTCAATGCTTCTAGGATTGTTTTTCCTTGCAAAATCTCTGCTGCCATAGCTGCGGAGTGAGTCATACCGGAACATCCAATGGTCTCTACCAAAGCTTCCTCAATCACACCATTTTTTACATTCAGTGAAAGTTTGCATGCGCCCTGTTGTGGTGCACACCAGCCTACACCATGTGTAAAACCAGAAATATCTTCAATTTTCTTGGAATGAACCCATTTTCCTTCTTCTGGAAT
>CAJUHG010000076.1 GCA_910586005.1 uncultured Lachnospiraceae bacterium
CCTCTGGGGCATCCCAAGATTTCCATTCGGCCGTTTCATAAGGTATACCCTCTGGGGCATCCCAAGATTTCCATTCGACCGTTTCATAAGGTATAACATGAACTTTCTATTTTAAATTCATCCCTACATAAAATTATATATTTTATATTGTTTCTTCTTACTTATAATATACCGCATAATACAAAAAAACTCAACTATTCTTTCTTGAAATCTACTTCATAAAAGCAATAGTTTTACTATAACTTAAAAGTTATAGCATACAAGTTATAAGAAAAATTATTGCTTTTTTAATTTTCCTTTACAAAGAATTATTTTTTCTTGAACTGACTTACTAACCATTTTCCCCATGGAGTGAGATCTCCATTTTTCCAGTTTGTAGTCTTCTTACAAGAAGTTTTCAAAAGTGCAGAACTTTCATCTTTATTAGAAAGGTTCCATCCTATATAACTAATCTTATTACTTTTTAAAAATTTCATCCATTTGCTTCCTTCTGTTTTATTTAGTGCTCCACTTCCAGAAGCATCAGAAATTCCAAATTCTGACACAAATAAGGGCAATCCTTTTTTTAGAGCAGTTTTAGCTTTTTTGCGCAAATCCTCTCCATGTGTTCCCGCATAAAAATGCAAAGTGTACATTAAATTTTTATAACCCTTCACAGGACTTTTTGCCACAATATCTACATCTTGAGACCAATTTGGTGTTCCTATAATAATAACTGCATTTTTATCTTTGGAACGAATCGCTTTTACTACTTTTTTTGCATAAGACTTAATATCAGACCAAGAAGTTCCCCCATTTGGTTCATTACAAATCTCATAAAGCACATTGGTATATTTCTTATACTTTGAAGCCATTTTCTTAAAAAAAGCAAGTGATTGCTTTTCATAAGTTTTTGGATTACCATCACTTAAAATATGCCAATCTAAAATAACATAAAGCCCTGCTTTTGTAGCATACTTTACTCCCTGATCAATCTTTTTCTCTAACGCTTTGCGATTAGCAGCATCTCCTGTACAATAACCATTATATTCACTTGTATAGAGAGCTAAACGTACAACATTGATTTTCCAATTCTTTTTCATATAAGTAAAAGCTTTTTGATTTACATATTTTGGATACCAAGCTAAACCATGTGTACTAACTCCCTTAAGCTGCACCGACTTTCCTTTTGTGTTTACTAATTGGGTTCCCTTTACCTTTAGAGCAGGTAACTTAGCAGCATAAATTGGTGTACTATAAAATAATGTTGAAAACATCACTGCCAATAAACAGGTCATACAAATCCACGTTTTTCTTCTCTTCATTTTTTCCTCCATTCTGTGCAGTTTTCAGGCACCTTATACTCTCTCACACTCTTATGATAAGTTCATAAAGAATCGTGTGCTTTTGATCGATGCACAAATCTTGATGATAATGTCCGCAGAACCAATGATGATATTGCAGTTTGTTCTCTAGTTCTTGAAAATAATCTGTTAAAATATCATACTTATAAGTTCTAGCTCTATGAACAGTTCCTGAAAGACAATTTATCAACTTTTTTTGCAAATCGTTAGATGCACAATGAGAAATTACATAGTCAACCTGATATCCAACATTTTCTAAATTATCTCTCCCTTCCTGAAGTTCTGCTTCCTTGGGCAATTCTTGCGGCCACCAAGTTTCATTTAATACTCGATATGGCAATCCTCTTTTTATTGCCCGCATTCTATCCCTTTTATATGTACTAGATTTCTTATCTAAAATACCTCCTTGGATATCATTACTAGAAGCACCTCCCATTGTAAAAAAAGTTTTCTCATCAATCTTAAATACCTGTCCACGTTCTAAGAGAATAATTTTCTCTCTAATAATATGTCTCACCTTTCCTCCTTTCCATTTCTCTACAGGATATTCTTCTATCATATTATAATTCTCATGATTTCCCTGAATCCAAAGAACCCGAAAGGGTAAATTTGATAACCACTTTAAATCATATTGAAACCTACTATCCTTTGCCCATAATAAACCAAAATCCCCACACACAATGATATAATCATCTTCTGTCAACTCAAAAGGTAAATGCATACGCTGTTTCTTTGCAAATCGTTGAAACTCACTATGAAGATCCCCTGTTACGTAAATCATTTTTTCTCCTTTGTCAACTATTTTTCTATTATCTCTTTTTATTTCAAAAATAATCTAACTTTTATCTTCTTCCCTCAATTCCTTTCGTATTTTTGAGCTTTATTTGTTTCCCTGAAGCTCATCATTTACATACAAAAATTAATGTGTTATTATAACAGATATTTATATCTGTTTTTAGATTTCCATTTTCCCATAAAAGAAGTATATCACAATTTTCTACTTTTGGATACCTTAACCCATCATCTAAAGTCAATAGAATTGCAACATCCCTTTTTTCAAATAATAATAGACCTTTTTGAGCCAATATAAAGTTTTGGGGCGCCAAGAAATTTTCGACCTAAGATTCTTTTTGCGCCCCTACTCTATTTTATAAGTTATCCCAATGCTACATCTAATATCATCATAATCAAAAATCCTATCATAACCCCTATAGTTCCCACATTAGATGATTCATCTGGTTGTGCTTGAGGAATCAATTCATCTGCTATGACATAAATCATAGCACCTGAAGCAAATGCAAGCAACCAAGGCATAAAAGCCACTGCTGAAGCGGATATAAGAAATACAAAAATTCCTGCTATTGGCTCTACAATACCAGATAAACAACCTACTAAGAAAGAATGGGAGGAACTTGCACCAGACTGACGCACAGGCAAAGAAATAGCAGCGCCTTCTGGAAAATTTTGTATTCCAATTCCAATTGCAAGCCCAATAGCAGACAAAAGATAAACGGGATCTTTGGGATATTGTCCGGCGAGGACAAAGGCAAGACCAACTGCCATTCCCTCTGGAATATTATGGACAGTTACAGCAAGTACTAGAAGATTTTTTCCCGCTTTTTTTTCTTTATAATCAGCATGAAACCAAGGCAGTGTTTTATCTACAAGATATAAAAATGCTCCTCCTAAGGCAAAACCTAATGCTGGCGGAATCCACGGTACCCAACCTAATTCTCTACTCTGCTCAATCGAAGGAATTAAAAGTGACCAAACTGCCGCTGCCATCATAACCCCAGAAGAAAATCCTAAGAATGCTCGATTCATTTTTTCATTAATAGAATCCCGAAAGCAAAAAACGACGGCTGCTCCTAAACTAGTCATAAGAAAAGTAAATCCTGTACCACAAAGTACCTGAAATAACGTATAAATCATAAAAAACTCCACTAATGCATTCCCTATTACTTTATGCATTGGGAGTTTTTTGGTTATAAATTTCCTATCTGAAATCTATTATTTTTTTGTCACTATTTCAAAGTACCTTCCAATTTCTTTCCATGCTTCTTTGGATTCAGGCATCATCATCATTCCCATTTGAAATACATGAAACATCCCTTCATATATACTCAATCGTACTTTTCCTCCTTGTTTCTTGGCTTTATATGCTACTCCAACAGAATCACTTAGAAGCATTTCAATGGAACCAGCCTGTATCAACATAGGTGGAAATCCCCAATAATCTCCAAACATTGGAGAAATATAGGGATCTCTTGGATTATTCCATCCTATATAATCCCGATTGTAAATTAAACTATCTCTTGTGTTTCCAAAGAGTGGATCTAATTCATAATTATCTTCATAAGAAGGACCACTGGCTGTCAAATCTGCCCAAGGAGACATCAGAACCATTCCTGCAGGCAATCTTCTATTATGGTCTTTTAAATACATGCAAAGAGCTAAGGCAAGCCCCCCTCCTGCTGAATCTCCAACTACAAATATCTGTCTACTATGCCAACCAGCTTTTATTAACCAGTCATATGCTTCTAAGGCATCTTCTAATGCAGCCGGATAAGGGTCTTCTGGCGCTACCCGATAATCAATAGTCAAAACACTCATTCCCTTACTTACCTCACAATACAATCCTGCAAAAGAACGATATGCATTGCGCATAGCACCAATATACCCACCCCCATGAAGTTGGAGAATTACATAATCTGTTCTAGAAGATTCTTTACTACTTAAATATTCCATCTGAAATTTAGGAAGTTCAATCTCCTCCATAAAAAAACATTCTGGACATCTCCATTTAGGTTCTACTAATTTCTTACGCAACTCTCCTGTTCTAATTTTGCGCCCAATTAAGTTATCATTTGTCACATGGGCAATCATGTCTCGAATTACTCTTCCTCTTATGCTAACCTCTTTCATCTTTCTGTTCTCCTTCTACATCCAGAATACTATACATGGAACCTTCGTTTTAATTCCGCTTCTGCTTTAGGACCTCCAAAAATTAATGTTCCAAGTAACATACAAAAAGAACTAGCCAAAGCTACAAAAGATAGAATAGGTCTTGTAATTATTCCAATTCTCCATATAAGAATACAAATCAGAGAAGTAACTACCGTAAGTATTTGCATTAACATATAGCTTTGCCAATTAGATGCATTAACAATCATTAGTACAATAATTGTAGCATTCAAAAGTAATACTGCTCCTGGTAAAAAATAATTTACAGACCAACCTCGATAACCTACAATATTATCTGCTGCAATTACTAAAAGTACTGCTCCAATAATCTGTATTAAAATTACCTTTTGATAACCATTATTTTTCTTTAGAGAATAACCTAGTGTAATATAAAAATATAAAATACTAATTCCACTAATTGCAGACCACCAAATTCCCTGGAAGGTAAGATAATTTACAATAATTAAAGCAGCCTCTATAATAATTGCTAAAAAACTGTACAGCCGCACCACAAAACTTAATTTTTTAGATACCAATTTTACATCTGGATAACCAGAAGTTCCATGATTTTCTCCAATGATCTCTAAAACACTGTTGCACAAGGGACAAATTTTAACATCATCCAATATTTCTACCTTGCACTTTTTACATTCTCTCATTCCATATAAACCTCATTCCTCTCTTATTCTTCATAAACTCCATTTGTCTCTATTCTCACTGGTATCCCATCTTCAGAAAGTCTTCGGAAAAATCCTCGTTGTACTGACACATCTGCAAGATTACTACTAATTGTAAATACTAATGTATCTCTATAAGAGCATATAGTTCCTTTGATATTTTGCCCTTCTGACATAGATAAAAATGCATAAAATCCTTCTATATATTCTTGGTATTCTTCCCGAACTTGAATATTCCCAATATTTGTCACCGTTGTAGTATTGGCAAGAGCACTATTGTGATATACATGGCGGATCGCAATATTTTTGATAAACAGTGGAACTGCTCGAAGAATAAAATTCTTCTCATTTGATACATTATAAGCAAAAAGATTCTCTAAATGTTCTCTGTTAATCTGACTGCGAAGACTCTCTGAGACAATTTGTGTTACTTCCTCAAAACTATAATTTTCTTTTTGAGGGTGAAAAACTGCTGATACAATCACAAAAAAATTTTTCATAGTAATAGAATCAAAATAAGGTCTAAGATTTACTGGAACACAAGAACTAATAGGACGTTTACTGGGCATACCATGCAGGCATTCCTGATAAATACTCCATAAAAATGCTGATACTAAATATTCATTGATAGAAACTCCATATTCCTTACATACTTTCTTCAATGATTGAATAGGCATATAACCATGCATAACACCAAGTTCTAATGGCTTTAATTTTTCACCTTTTATCAAATAAGCACGTTCCGTCTGATAGCCCTTTTTATGACTTTTTTTATAATTTTTTAAGTAACTATCTTCTCGATTTAAAGAAGTATCACTACAAAGCCCGTCCCCAAGTTTTTCTTTTAATTTTGGATGTGCCAAACGTAAATATTGATAAGTTAATTCCTTTAAAAAAGTTATTCCCCCCATCCCATCTGTGAGCACATGAAATACTTCTAAATTAATCCTATTTTTGTAATAATTCACACGAAAAAGATAATTTCTATTCCTATTAGGTGAAATATATTGGCAGGGATAACGGTATTCTTCTTTTACAATTGGTGCTGGCTTCTGATTTGTTTCAAAATAATACCAAAACACACCATAACGTATTCGCACCCGAAATACATCAAACCAAGGTAATACCTGTTCCAATGCTTTTTGCAAAAGTTCTTTTTGAATATTTTCCTTTAAAGTAACAGAAATTCTATAAACATTACTCATACTCTCTCCAGCAATTACTGGAAATAAATGTGCTGTATTATCCAATTTATCCCATTTTAGCTCTTTCTCTTTCATTTTATGATAGACTCCTACTTTACTCTTTCTCTATTACCTTTTTATGTGTTATGGTTTTCCCTATATATCAGAAACGTTTGCTTCTTCGCTCTATACTTCGCTGTTTACTCAAATCTTCTATAATCCCTACCGCAAACACCGTTTGTCCATCTATATTAAATTTTACACTAGATATACTACATTTACACCAAGACTGATTTTGTTTTGCAGTGTAATAAAAATAATCACTTTTTTCTCCCTTTTTAATACGCTCATGTACGCGACAAAATAATGCACAATATTCTTCTTGTGCCAAATCCTTTGCAAATTCATCTTGTGAAGTTTTATATTCTGTTTTACAACTATAATAATTTGCTGTTTTTTCTGGCAGCACAAATTTATTTTCTTGTGGATAATAGAAATATTCTAAGATATTTTCATTTTTTAAACACACTTGGAGAATTTTCATATTTCCATCAAAACGATTCTTTAAATACTCCTGATATTCTTTCTCTTTTGATTTTTGTTCATCAACATCTTGAATCGTAATCAATACTTTTTGATTGCTGGAAGGTTTTTGCATAAAATAGCAAGTAATACTTACCCAATGATACCCTTCTTGTATTTTTCTGCGGTATTCCCTAATAAATTTTTCTTTTCCTTCCGATAACTGAATCTGTAAATTCTCTAGACTAATATCTTTTTTTATTTCTTCCCAATCATCTGGATGATAAAGTTGTAACATATCTTGAAAAGTTTCTTGTGCAGAAATATTTTTTGCAATCAGAACTTCTCCTTCTTCTGTTAGTTTTAATGGATGTATTACATTTTTATCTAATTCTAACATCATAACACAGGTGTATAATTCCTGTAAGGAAAGCAACATATCTTCTTCTAAAGTTTTGAGAGATTCTTTCTGTGTTCCCATACTAGCCACTTGCTCTGTAAACATATCTTCCTCTAAACTTTTGGAAGGTTCTTCTTTCTTTAAAGACATCATTTCTGAAATATTTTGGCAATATCCATGAAATCTTATTCCCTGTGTAGATGTAAGATCGCAGCTTCCCCCAAATCGAAACTGTATCTTTTCATTATTTGGATGATGCCATATATAATTCACTTCCCCCTGTTGCCCAAATGCCATAACCTCTATAATTTCATTTACCATTCCCAAATAATCTTTATCAATTCTGTTATACCAATGCCTGTAACATTCTTCTGGAGTAGGAACTTCTTCTAAACCTAACAATTCCAACATTGTACCATCTGCATACATGCATTCTGACTTTCCCTCATCCATTTCAATCTGCCATAATCCTATTTTTGTATTAGAAAGAATATCTTTTACACTGATATTTTCATTAAACATTTCTTTATTCCTCATTTGTTCTTATACTAATTTTCTACATGTAATTTCTTTATATGATTGGGATTTTCATAATCCTTCTCATATCCATTATCCTGATACAATTTATACTCTGCTGTCCCTGTAACAAAATGCAAAAGTTTTATCTCTTTTTCTTGAATTTCTTCCATATATTGGCCTGATTCTGTATAAGGTACCATCTTTTCTGGTCGAATAAAAAATACTACTTCATCTAAAGCTATCTCTATATAATAGTGTCCCTGTTCCAAAATCTCTGTTTCAATTTCTTCTATACTTTTCATTCGCACTAATTTCATAGGCTCTGGTAAATATATATATCTTCCTGTTGCATTTTGAGTATACACTGGCGCTATCATAATACTTTCTCCCATAAGAAGTTGATCTTCTATCTCTTTGGCATGTCTATCCTCTGGATAAACAAAAGCAAGTGGTAAAAAGAGCATTTCATGATTTAATGCTGCTTTCATATACTCACTATAAATATAAGGCATCATACCATAGCGAATCCCAATTAACTTGCGAAACAGTTCCGTTTGGGTAAATTGGTAACATTCCTGTTCTCTGGTACCTAATGCAGCATGATTACGCATCAAAGGAGTAAAAATACCAAGTGCCATCCAACGCAACAACAAATCTTCTGTAACATTTGATCCAAATCCTCCTAAGTCTGCACCCGTATATAAAAAACCACACATATTTAATGAAGGAAGCATTTTTAAATTTAACAATAAGTGTGACCACCAAGACTGGTTATCTCCCATCCAAATACCACCATATCGATGCATTCCAATATAAGAAGAACGTGAAAAAATTAAAATACGCTTCTCTGGTTCTAATTCTTCAAAAGCTTCTCCAGCAGCTCTTGTCATACCATATCCATAAAGATTGTGAACTTTGTCATGACATATGATAGTTCCATCCATATCATGATAAAAACTAGCATAATCTTCTGGATGATTAGAAAGTCCCATAACCATGTCACGAAAAGCAAATACTTCCCACATATCCATATTTTTATTTTCCATAGCTTTGATTTTTTTGAGTGTAGCTTCCAATTTTTTTTCAGAATAAAAAATAGCAGGCTCATTCATATCATTCCAAAAACCTTCAATTCCTTGCGCTAAAAGGTATTTATATTTTTTACCAAACCATTTTCTAGCCCTTTTATTTAATACATCTGGGAAATGTACTTTTCCTGGCCAAACAGCTCCTACAAATTCTTTCCCATCTTGCTCTTTACAGAAAAAGCCATTTTGGATTCCCTCTTCATATACCTCATAGCCTTCTTCTATTTTTACTCCAGCATCAATAATAGGCACTAAATGAATGTGCTCTTGTTTCATTTCTTCTACAAATTCTGGAAAATTAGGGAAATGCTTCTCATCAACAGTAAAATCTTTAAATTGTTCCATATAATCAATATCTAAATATACACTATCTAAGGGAATTCCATTTTCTCTATATCCTCTTACCACAGTTCTAATATCTTCTTCATTTTGGTATCCCCAACGACTTTGACCAAAACCAAACGCCCACTTCGGTGGAATATAGCTTCTTCCAATGATTTGACGGAAAGTTTTTACAATATCTAAAACACTATCTCCTTCTAAAATATACAAATCTAAATTCCATTCTTCTGGTGTAATACATAGTTCATCCATCCGTTGATATCCCATATCTAAAATTAACTTCCCAGGATAATCTAAAAATACACCAAACGTTTCTTTTCCATCTATCACAAAAAAATTATGAGCACCATATAAAGAAGATTTTGTTTCTGTATGATTAGGGTCATCTGTACAATTACTCTTATAAATCCAACCGCGTTTATTAATTCCTCTTACATTTTCCCCTAAACCATAAATTTTATCTTCACAATTCAATTTATAAACAAGAGAATCCTGTTCTTTTCCATCCTTTGTCTGTTTTGTTACCTCCATTTTCTGCACATATTTAAAATATGGAAGCTCTCCTTTTTCCTTTGGTATTTTTTGTACTACTGCTTCTGTTTTAATAGGATTTCCAATTGAATATCTAAGAATTTTGCTCATATATTACTCCTTTCCTTTTTCAATTCATGCTGTTTCATAGGGAGAACATCCTTTGCCCACTATGCATACAATCTCACTTTCTATCAATCCCTTTTGGGAAAAGCATTTCCAATACATCCATCATAAAAATGATCCTTCCATATTTTTTCAAATTCTTCTTTGTCTATTAAACATGCATGAATTTTTTCTCCCCATATATGAGAATTTAATTCATCTACTGTTGGAATAGAAGTTATTTCTATGTCAAGATTATGTTCCCAAAATAATTTTAAATATTCCATCATACTTCCTAACAATTCTAATTTATATCCCCTCTATCCTAAGATAGCCATTCGACCGTTTCAAAAGATATATTGATAGACTATTTTTCAATAGGTATACCATTCTAAAAAGGGAAAAAATAATTATGCAACAGACCTCGTACCAATAATAGATGTACCACCATGTTGCACAAATACACCAATGTAGATAATATTATAACATAATTTAAGTAAATTTGAAATCCCTTGAATTTCCTTATTTTCCTTATTTTGTTTTGTTAGCAGAGTTGCTCCCATAGCAAAATATCAATAGCATTCTAATTCTTAGGAAACAATAGAAAGCATGCTTTGTGAACTTTCTATTGTCATAAATAAAAAAGAAATCAGTATCTATAAAATAGACATCTGATTTCTTTATAAACAATAGAAAACATGCTAGGCGAATTTTTTATTGTTTCATATATTCTTAATCTGACTTATTAAATTTTATACCCTCTAAGGCATACCTATACAAAATTATATTTGAGTTACTACAAAAATATCATAAATAGCTTTAATTGCTGTTTCAAAATCACTGTTTTGTACACCAATAATAATATTTAATTCACTAGAGCCTTGATCAATCATTTTTACATTCACATTTGCATGAGCAAGTGCAGAGAAAATTCTTCCAGCCGTTCCTCTAGTAGATCTCATACCACGTCCTACTACTGCAATCAATGCAAGATTTCCTTCTAAATCAATTGCATCTGGTTTTGCAAGACGATGAATAGCAGACAACACCTGTTGTTCTTTTCCTATAAATTCTTCCTGGTGTACAAATACTGTCATAGTATCTATACCAGAAGGAACATGTTCAAAAGAAATTCCATGTTGTTCAAAAGCTGCTAATACTTTTCTTCCAAATCCAACTTCTGAATTCATCATATCTTTTTCTATATTCACTGCAACAAATCCTTTTTTACCAGCAATTCCAGTAATAGTATAATCAGGCTGACGGCAAGTACTCTCTACAATTAAAGTTCCTTCATCCTCAGGGGCGTTTGTGTTGCGTATATTAATAGGGATACCCTCTTCACGAACAGGAAATACTGCATCCTCATGAAGTACCGTTGCTCCCATATAAGAAAGTTCCCGCAGTTCTCTATAAGTAATTACTTTAATTACTTCTGGTTTCTCTATAATTCTTGGATCTGCAATTAAAAATCCTGAAACATCTGTCCAGTTTTCATAGATATCTGCCCGAACTGCTTTAGCCACGATAGAACCAGTAATATCAGAACCTCCTCTTGAGAAAGTTTTTACTGTGCCATCTTCCTTTGCACCATAAAACCCAGGAATTACAGCTCTCTCACAATTTTTTAATCTTTCTTTTAAAATTTCATTTGTCTTCTCTGCAAAAAACTCGCCATCTTCCTTAAATACAATGACTTCTGCAGCATCTATAAATTCATATTCCAAATAATTTGCCATAATAATTCCATTTAAATATTCCCCACGGGAAGCTGCATAATCTACGCCTGCTTTTTTCTTAAAATTTTCCGCAATCACTTCAAATTCTTTATTTAAAGAAAGCGTTAGATTTAATCCATTAATAATAGAAGCATAACGGTCTTGAATTTTTTTTAATGTTGGTGTGAAATTTTCTTCTTTTTCTGCAAGCTCATAACAACAATAGAGCATATCTGTTACTTTTGTGTCCTTAGAATTGCGCTTTCCAGGTGCGCTCGGTATCACATATCTGCGATTCTCATCAGAACGAATGATTTTTCCAACCTTTGCAAATTGCCCAGCATTAGCTAAAGAACTTCCACCAAATTTTACTACTTTCATCATATCCTCACTACATAAGACAATGCCTTATGTTCCTTTCTGTTAGCATCTCTTTGTTATATATTATTCAATACTTCATATTCTTTCTATGTATTTTATACTACAGTCAGGGTGTATTTTAACACAAAACGGATGATATTGGAACTAATATTTTTAAATTTTTCTTGATTGATACCAGATAAGGATAATTTTTTGTGACAAGCATATTGAAAAAGATTTTTACATATGCTATAATGCCAATAGGCAAAAAAGAGATAAAAAGTCCATGTGGGCAAAAGAAACGAATCCCCAGATTGGTATGGCAGTACCATCTGAGGATTCTTCTTTTCTTTTATAGTGGCAAAGCACTCACCAGGCTAGTTGTTGCTTTTGTCGTCACCGTCTAACCATTTGATGATGTAGTGGCAGGCTACACCTCCCAAAACGGTAACTAAAAAAGAGATAAAAAATTCCATGCAAGCACCTCCTCCCCGTTGCGGGTATCGGTGAGCAACAAAAAAATTATAACATATTATTCGACACACTTCTATCATTAATTCATACGAAAAGATGTAAAGGGGATTCTGGCTACAAGAATCCGATGCTCGCTATCTCTGTGGACATCTCAAATAATCAATCTGTGTAATGATACCCTTAATGCTTTTTACATTCCGAAACAAAAATCTGTATTTTGAATACTGCTTTTTCAATAACTGCAATTTACACAGTGTATTTGGTAGAGAGGATTTCTTTCGGTAAGTAAAATTGAACATATTTTTGAATTTTATCCTTATCTGACTTCATACTT
>CAJUHG010000077.1 GCA_910586005.1 uncultured Lachnospiraceae bacterium
CCTTGCTGCCTGTTCCCGATAAACTGTAATATCTTCCCAATTTTTAATCTCATCTTTATATTTATCTAAGATAGGATGCTCTGGTGATACTACCATATAAGTAGCTCCAAATAATGTATCTGGTCTTGTGGTATATACTGTAAGTTTTTCTTCTTTTCCTACAATTTTAAAATCTACCTCTGCGCCTTGACTCTTACCAATCCAATTTTTCTGAGATACTTTTACACGCTCAATATAATCAACATTTTTTAGACCTTCTAACAATTTATTTGCATATTCTGTGATTTTTAACATCCATTGACTTTTCACCTTACGGACAACAGGTGCGCCACAACGTTCACAAACCCCATTTACTACTTCTTCATTGGCAAGTCCTACTTTACAAGAAGTACACCAGTTAATAGGCATTTCTGTTTTATAAGCGAATCCCTCTTTAAATAATTTTAGAAAAATCCACTGTGTCCAATGATAATATTCTGGATCTGTAGTATTTACTTCTCTGTCCCAATCAAAAGAATATCCCAATGCTTGAAGCTGACCTTTAAATCGTTCTACATTATTTTTGGTAACAATCTTAGGATGAATCTTATTCTTAATTGCATAATTTTCTGTAGGAAGTCCAAATGCATCCCATCCCATAGGATAGAGCACATTATATCCTTGCATTCTTCTTTTTCTTGCCACAATATCAAGGGCAGTATATGGTCTTGGATGTCCTACATGAAGTCCCTGTCCAGATGGATAGGGAAATTCTACTAATGCATAATATTTGGGTTTGGAATAATCTTCTGTAGCAGCAAATGCTTTTTCTTTCTCCCAAATCTTTTGCCACTTTTCTTCTAACACTCTATGATTATATGGTATTGCCATATGATATCTTGCTACTAAAACATATATAAATAGATATATGTCAAATGGGTATCTGCCTATTAATTCCTTTTTACTGGTGAACGATAGGTATTTACTCTTGGTAGCTCTCCTTTCATCATTTTTTATTAATACAATTTTGCCTGCTATTAAGTCAGCACAAACTATAAGGAACGAATCATCTTAATTATCTTTATACTTTTAAAATTTTATCACACAAGAAACATTTGTCAAGAATATTATAAATAGAAATAGAATCTTGGAGATTTATAATGATATCTTATGAAACCGAAAAATGGCCACATTGGAATGCCTCAGAAGGTATAAATTCTAACCCAAACAAATGTTATATAAATCCTAGCCAACGTTTTTTAGAAACTGCACTTTATCAAATGCCTATTGCCTATGCAGAGCTGCTAGGAAATCCAGGAACAGGAGAAATCAATGGAATGGTTCGATTTTATTCTGTTGGTAAAGATGTTCTGGTAAATGCAGAAGTTTATGGTCTTCCTTTTAGTACAGAGACATGCAATAAAGATATATTTGGATTCCATATTCATGAAGGAAACTCTTGTTCAGGAAATGAAGAAGACCCTTATGCAGATGCCTTACAACATTTTAATCCTAACCTTTGCCAACATCCAGCACATGCTGGAGATATGCCTCCTCTCTTTGGAACTAATGGTTTTGCTTGGATGATATATCTAACAAATCGTTTCTCCATTGAAGAAATTCTTGGAAAGACTATTATCTTACATGCTCATCCAGATGATTTTTCCACACAACCTTCTGGAAATTCAAGCACCAAAATAGCTTGTGGAACAATTCAAGCCGTTTGATTTTTAGTTTATAATTAGTCTATAAAAATTACAAGAAAAGCAGAGAAACAGATTACTGAAAACAAAAGGTGGTATGTTCCCAAAAAGGCAAACATACCACCTTTTGCCTTGCAATAATACTTGACCTTTCAAAGTATGTAAGTTCTTTGCTCCGCTTTGGTCTTTATGATAATAGAAGATTTTCAGAGCGTGACGCGCTTGGTTGAAAAAAAAGTCGAAATATGATAAGCTAAATAAAATTTTATAAGCTAAATAATATGGAGGATACTATGAAAAAGGTATTGTTAATCGTAATAGGTGGATTGGTTATAAGTGCTGTGATATTTTACTTAATTGTATTAATCACAGGTTGGTTATAAAAATAAATCTATTTACAAAGAGGTGTTCAAATGAAAAAATTACTTCATAAGGCAATCATTTCTCTTGTTATTGTATTGTTTTGTTGCGGCTTGTTTTTTGGAACAAAGTATTACTATAGCAAACAGATTAAAACGGTTGAAGTTATTAAAGAGATTCCCGTTGAAAAAATTATTCAAAAAGAAGTACAGATTTCTGGTGAAACAATTAGAATCAGTATGGCAAATATTGGAAAATTATGTACTGCAGAATATAATTATACACATGTAGAACGGGCAGATAGTTCAAGAGAAATAAAAGGATTTAAAATTCCTTTTACAACAGCAACATTTATTTATAGTTATGATGGTACTATAATGGCTGGAATTGATTTTTCTAAAATTCAAATTGATAAAAATGATACAAAAAAAATAATAGAGATTACTCTCCCTAATGCTGAAATTATTAGTTCTGATGTGGATCAGAATAGTTTTGAACTTTATGATGAGAAGAACAATATTTTTAATCCAATTAGTGTAACAGATGTAGCCGATTCATTTTCCAATTTAAAAGGCAGTGAGGAAAAAAAAGCCATAAAAAAAGGATTGCTTGATAAGGCAAATGCAAATGCAGTAACATTAGTAGAAAATTTTATGCATGGTTCCTATGAGGTAGGAGATTATGAAATCAAAGTATTATTTGAGGTAACAAAACAATAGAAAGTTCGCGTAGCGTGCTTTCTATTGTTTTGTTAATTCCTATAAGAAACCTATTATGTCAATTTTCTAAATGTAAATTTATCAATTAATTCATTTAATTCTGTTGCTTGCGCAGACAATTCCTGACTAGTTGCTGAACCTTCCTCTGCTGCTGCAGAATTAGATTGTACCACCTCAGAAATTTGTTCGATGGCAATGTTAATTTGTTGCATAGCTCCATTCTGTTCATTGGAGTTTTGTGCTACCTCTTCCACAGATGTTACAATCTCTGCCATTCCATCTATCACTGATTGGAGTGCTTGTGCCATTTTATCTGCAATATAATTTCCGCTCTTTACCTCTGCTAAAGCTGCTTCAATTAACTTTCTGGTATCTACCACAGCGTCTGAACTTTGATTTGCAAGATGTCCAATCTCACCTGCTACTACAGCAAATCCACGTCCTGCTTCTCCCGCTCTAGCCGCTTCAATTGATGCATTCAGTGATAATAGATTTGTCTGGTCTGCAATCTCTTCAATGGTTCGAATAATATTAGAAATTTCCATAGATGCATCATTTATTTTACTCATAGCTTGTGTCATCTCTAAAATATGACTACTGCTAGTATGTGCTTGTTTTCCAATATCTTCTGCCTTATGACTAGTAGTAACAGCATTCTTTGTGTTACGTTCCACTTGTTCAGCTACATCATTTACAGTAGCAAGTAATTCTTCTATAGATGCAGCCTGGTCTGTAGCTCCTTCTGCCAACGCCTGACCACTCTCTGATAACTGTGTAGAACCAAGTGATACTTGATCTGCTGCTTCTCTAATATGTTCTAATGTGGCACTAAGTGAATGATTGATCTTTCGAACTGCAATTATAATTTCCTCAAAATCTCCTATGTAATATTCTGTTGCTTGAGAATGTACATCAAAATTATTATTAGCCATTTCTCCAAGAAGAAATTTTATATCCCCAATCATCTTACCCATTCCATGTACGATTGTTTGAGTAGCATCTGCCAATTTTAAAGTCTCATCTTTTGAAGTAATCTTTGGAACTTCTGATTGTAAATCTCCCTTTGCCAAAGCTTCCAAACGTTCTGCACATTGCCGAATAGGTGCACTAATATTTTCTGCTAATTTCTTAACTATAACAACTGTAATAGCAATAGATACAATAACCATCAAAATAGTAAATACAATTCCAAAAATTGTTTCAATATTAAAATCAGAAAGTGGTGCTGTAATAGCAATACTCCAACCATTTGTATTTTCTACAGGAGTATATGCCATAATTTTCTTAATTCCGCCATAGCGATAAGTTCCATACCCTGTTTCACCTGCAACCATTTTTCCTTCTAATTTTGCTACCGCTTTCAAAGAAGAATCTGTTTTTGATTCTTCCATAGAATTTTCTTTGGTCACCAAATCCATATTTTTATGTGCAATTACAGTACCTTGGTTATTTAACATATAAGCATAACCATTCGTACTAATTTTAATTGCCACCATAATATCATTTAAAAAAGTTTCTTCTGGAACAACAAATACTACTCCCACAACTTCCGAGTCAACTTTTCCATTTTTCCATAGAGGTGCAGCAATGATAACACTTAATTTGCCTGTGGTCTTGCTAATCAAAGGCTCTGATACACAGGATTTTCCCTGCATAGCTGTTTTAAAATACTCTCTGTCACTATAATTTTCTCCCGTAAAGATACTATTTCCATCTTTATCTATAATATTACCTCTTGTTAAACCATTTGCTTTTACACGTTCATCTAGTACTTCTTGTTTTTCTTCTGGATCTACATATTGTCTAGAAAGACGTGAAGTCAATCCTAAATCTTCTGCCAAATTTAGATAAGATGTCAGTTCCCATTCCACACGTTCAGATGCTACTTGTGCAATTGCCATCATGTTCCGTCTTAATGTAGAATTTGTACTATGATTGTTTAATATACTCGTAACAATTCCAAGTATTGACAGGGAAACAATCATTAATGTTAACATGGAAAAGGTAATCTTACCTTTAATGGTTTCATAATATAATCTTTTCAGTTCTTTTATATTAAAAATATTATTTTGCTTTTGCCTCTCCGTATTTTTCTTTACCTTTTTTTTCATAAATAAAATCCTTTCGGTTATCATAGGCGGAAACTCACTGCCTTTAGGCGGTGGGAGGAGCCTTATAAATTCTCGCCAAAAAACACTCTCTTGTATTATCCTACATACATAGAGAAAACCGTTGGGAGCGATTGCTCGGAAGGCACTCTTTGTACTTTGAAAAGTTAAGATTAAGAGGTTTTTCACACGAATCGTTGTGAATGTAAAATCTTAAACGTAGCGAAAACCTACTGCATGACATGAAAAACCTTAGTACCTGATGCAGTCACAACAGAGTACATCTTTGTTGTAAAGGGTGGCTTACAGTTAGAAAACTGTAAGCACCCTATGATGTAACGCCACTTTAGGTAGCAATACCTATCAAGATGAAAAGGTCAAAGGTGTAAGCCGTTATTAGTTCTTTATGATTGCACATAAACAATCTATGATTAAATTATTCTTCTCCCTTTTCAAGTTTTGCTGCTCTTGCTGTTATTTCTTTTTCTTGAATATCAGAAGGAGCCTGCTCATAACGCGCAAATTCATAGGAGAATAATCCACTTCCTCCTGTCATAGAACGAAGGTCAGTCATATAACCATAAATCTCCATATAAGGTACATCCGCTGTAATTTCTGTCTTTCCTATTTCTACTGGATTCATACCTAATACACGGCCTCGACGTTTATTTAAATCTCCCATAACATCACCTGTATACTTATCAGGAACCACTACTTTCATAGTTGCAATTGGTTCTAACAAAGCTGGTGAAGCTGCCATCATACCTTTTTTAAAGGCTTGTATGGTTGCCATCTTAAATGCCATTTCTGAAGAATCCACTGGATGATAAGAACCATCATAGAGAACTGCTTTAATTCCAACTACCGGATAAGCTGCCATTGGCCCTTTTAATACAGATTCTTGTAATCCTTTTTCCACTGCTGGGAAATAATTCTTTGGAACTGCACCTCCAACTACTTGCTGTTCAAAGGTATAAGCTGTCTCTAAATCTCCACTTGGTTCAAAAGTCATCTTTACATGTCCATACTGTCCATGTCCACCAGATTGCTTTTTATATTTATATTCTACATCTGATTTCTTACGTATCGTCTCACGAAATGCAATTTTAGGTCTACTTAGTTCAATTTCTACTTTATAACGCTCTGCTAACTTGCTAACCACTACTTCAAGATGTTGATCCCCAATACCATAAATTAAAGTCTGACCATTGGCACTATCATTTTCCACACGCAAAGTTAAGTCCTCTTGCATTAATTTTTGCATAGCTTGAGAAATCTTATCTTCATCCCCTTTTTTCTTTGCTTTATAACGCATATATGTATAAGGGATGGAAATCTGTGTCTTTCCATATACCACTGGTGTTGCCTTGGTAGACAAAGTATCTCTAGTAGCAACTTTTGTCAATTTTGCAAGTGCTCCAATGTCTCCCGCATGAAGTTCTGGTACTTCTATTGCTTTATTTCCACGCATTACATAAATTTTTCCAATTTTATCATCCATATTTTTTTCAGAATTGTATAAAATATCATCTGTTTTTAGCACACCAGAGTTTACTTTAATGAGAGAATATTTTCCAATAAATGGATCAGCAATTGTCTTGAATATATATGCACTTTTAGATTTTGCAATATCATAATCTCCATCAAATACTTCATTTGTCTTCATATTCACACCTTTACATGGGCGTTTTTCTGGACTTGGTAAATATTTGATAATATCATCTAACAAGGTATATACACCTTGTACTAATATACTAGAACCCATAGAAACAGGAACAATACTGCCATCTACCACATTGGTACGAAGGGCGGAACGAATTTCAAACTCTGAAAATTCTTCTCCTGAAAAATAGCGGTCCATAAATTCTTCACTAGTTTCTGCAACGGCTTCCATTAGCGCTTCTCTACAAATTTCTAAATTTGCTTGAGAATAGTCTGGAATTTCTGCTTCTACAACTTTACCTTTATCATCCCAACGATTACCAGTCTGTGCTACCACATTTACATATCCTACAAATTTCTCATTTTCACGAATTGGAAGATGGAAAGGAGCAATCCGCTTTCCATACATCTCTTGTAAATCTGCCACTACTTGGCGAAAACTTGCATTGTCATCATCCATTTCTGTAACAAATACCATTCTTGGAATTTTATATTTTTCACAGATATCCCATGCTTTCTGGGTTCCTACTTCTATTCCATTTTTGCCAGATACTACAATAATTGCTGCATCAGCAACACTAACGGCCTCTTCCACTTCTCCTACAAATCCAAAATAGCCTGGAGTATCCAAAATATTAATCTTGGTTTCTTCCCAAAGAATAGGAATTACAGAGGTATTAATTGAAAAAAGACGTTTGGTTTCTTCCTTATCATAATCACTAAGTGTATTTCCATCACTTATTTTTCCCATACGCGTTGTAATGCCAGAAAGATATGCCATTGCTTCCACTAAAGTTGTCTTACCGCTTCCTCCATGTCCCAATAAGACTACATTTCTTATCTTGTCAGTTGTATAAACGTTCATATGAATTCCTCCAATACAAGTATATTATTTGATGTATATATTCTACTAAAATATTTATAAATTTACAACCTTTTTAATCGTTTTTTACAAAAATATACTGATACTTTTGTGCTTTGACGTGTGAAAGTGTTGACTTTTCTATGGTTTTCCCTTATGATAAATACATAGATAAAAGCGCCTATATTGGCATGCAGAAAGGTTATTAAGGAAAGGAAATACTATGAAGCCTGAAAAAATTGGTTTTATTGGTCTTGGTTTAATTGGTGGCTCTATTGCAAAAACCATTCACCGTATTTATCCAGAGATTTCATTAATTGCATATGATGTAGATAAAAAGGCATTATCTCTTGCCAAAAAGGAACAAGTTATTTCTACAGTATATGATAATTTAACAGAAGATTTTGCAAGTTGCCATTATATTTTTCTCTGTGCTCCAGTGCAAAAAAATGAAGATTTTCTCAAAAAGTTATCATCTTTTGTTGGAAAAAATTGTATCATTACTGATGTTGGCAGTGTAAAAACAACTATTCATAAGAAAATTGCATCTACGCCACTTGCTCCCTTTTTTATTGGCGGACATCCTATGGCAGGTTCAGAAAAAAGTGGATATAAACATGCCACTCCTTATTTATTGGAAAATGCTTACTATATTCTTACTCCAACTTCTGAAGTGGATTGGAAGATTGTACAGGAATTTCAGCAATTTATTTGTTCCCTTGGAAGTATTCCCATTATTTTAAATTATCAGGAACATGATTTTATCACTGCTGCTATTAGCCATTTACCTCATATTTTAGCATCTGGCCTTGTAAATCTAATCAAAGATCTAGATAATCAAGATGAAATTATGAAACGAGTAGCTGCTGGAGGATTCAAAGATATTACAAGAATTGCTTCTTCTTCTCCTATTATGTGGCAGCAAATTTGTCTTACCAATCAAGAACAAATTCTAAAACTGATAGATGCTTTTATTGCATCCTTAGAACAAATAAAAACAAAAATTGCTTCTTCTCATGAGAACTTCTTATTAGATTTTTTTCAATCTGCCAAAGATTATAGGGATTCTCTCCCACTTATAAACTCGGTTTCTCTTCCAAAAGTTTATGAAATTTATTGTGATCTGGTAGATGAAATAGGCGGAATTGCTGCTCTTGCTAAAATTCTAGCCACGAATCAGATTAATATTAAAAATATTGGTATTATACACAATCGAGAGTTTCAAGAAGGTGTGCTTCATATAGAATTTTATGAAGAGGAAGCTCTCCAAAAATCTTTGCTACTATTAAGAAAACATCATTATACAGTCTACGAGAGGTAACAATATGAAAATTACAAACAATTATTCATTCCAGGGAGAACTTTCTGTTCCTGGAGATAAATCTATTTCTCATAGAGCAATTATGTTCGGTGCCATTTCTAATGGATTAACAGAAGTTACTGATTGTCTACAAGGTGCAGATTGTCTCTCTACTATTTCCTGCTTTCAACAGCTTGGAATATCAATTGAAAATAATGGTTTTAAAGTGCTAATTCATGGGAAAGGTCTGCATGGATTGACTGCACCAAGACAAATTCTTAATGTTGGTAATAGTGGAACTACTGCACGCTTGATTTCTGGTATTCTTGCTGGACAATCCTTTCAAAGTACCTTAGATGGAGATCATTCTATTAGAAAACGTCCTATGAAAAGGATTTTTGCTCCTCTTTCTGAAATGAAAGCAAAATTCCAATGTTGGGATTCTGGATCTTTTCCTGAACTTTGGAAAAAAACGAGTCCTAATAGTATTCCTTTTACCATTCAAGGAGGAAACCTTAAACATATTCATTATCAATCTGCTATTGCTTCTGCACAAGTGAAATCAGCGATTCTTTTAGCGGGACTTTATGGAGATGGTGTTACAAAGGTTACTGAGCCTGTATTATCTAGAAATCATACAGAACTAATGCTAGCTAGTTTTGGTGCAAACCTTCTATCTATAGATACTACTGCTGCCATATGGCCTGAACCTAAACTAGAAGGACAATGTATTCATGTACCAGGAGATATTTCTTCTGCTGCTTATTTTATTGCACTTGGATTAATTAGACCTCATTCTGAAATATTAATTAGAAATGTTGGCGTTAATCCTACCAGAAATGGTATTCTAAAAGTAGCCCTTGAAATGGGAGGAAATATTTCTTTGTTAGAAGAACGAACTGTTTCAGGAGAACCTGTTGCTGATATATTAGTGAAATCTAGTAGTCTTCATGGTATTACAATTGGTGGAAATCAAATTCCTACCTTAATTGATGAATTACCTATAATAGCTGTAATGGCAGCTTTTGCGGAAGGTACAACTACAATTAAAAATGCAGAAGAATTAAAAGTTAAAGAATCAGATCGTATTGTATCTGTAGCAGAAAACTTAAAAGCTATGGGAGCAACAGTGACTCCTACCACAGATGGTATGATTATTAAAGGTGGAAATCAACTACATGGAACACAAATAAAAACCTATGCAGACCACCGCATTGCTATGTCTTTTTGCATTGCAGGATTAAATGCCAATGGAGAAACAACCTTTGATGATAGAGATTGTGTTACTATCTCTTATCCTTCTTTCTATCAGGATATTGAAAGTTTAATAAAATAATTTTTTATTATTTAAAAATTTTTACAAGGATAGAAATATCATTCTTTCTATCTTTGTAAAAATTGAAACTCCCCTATTCTTATCATAAGATTTAAAATATTTCTTCTAAGTCAATCATTCTTTTATAGAATTTTAATTTATAACAATAGAAAGTTCGCAGAGTGTACTTTCTATGATTCTTCTACCTTCGCTTCTTTTTCTTTTGTTTCCTCTACTGGTATCCATGCCTTTCCAAATTTTACATCTCTAAACAATGCCGCTAATCCTGTAATTTGTTTTAAACGCAAAACTTCATCTTTACTCATTCCCATATGTTTAGCAATCCAAGCATCAGATCTGCCAATCTCATGAAGTTCTTTTATAATATTACTCATCAGATCTACATCATGCGAGCCTCTCGCACGATTGTGCCGAATTGTACTTGCCATACGGTTGGAGATAGATTTATCTATTACAGTTACAGGAAGCATCCCATTTTCACGCTCATAGATATCCTTATGTTCCTTCATAATTCGATAACGGTGAAACCCATCTACAATCACATAAATATCATCTTTCTTAGAATAATAACATACAATTGGCATGGTATATCCATCTTCTTTAATACTATCATAAAGCAATCGCATTTCTGGAGGAGCAACTGCATTAGGATTATATGTATTTGGTACAATTTTTTCTATAGGAACTGGAATTACTCCATAGGCTGGGCTTTTGTAAATATTACTTCTCATCTATAAATCCTCCATATTTTCTCTTCATAAAATCAATTTGTTCTTTTTCCTTCCTAGACAAACCAAATCCCATAAACCGACAGATATGATCATTTTTCAAAATGCAGTAACACATGCGTTTCCAACTAGGAATATCTTTGGTAGATTTAATATCATCTGTATCATCTGGTATTTTACCCGTAAATATAATTCTAGAATTTTTATTTACAGTATAATTAGATATTCCATTTCTTTGAATTTCATATCCATGTTCTATCAGCTCTTGAATTGCCTCTTCTGGTAAACCACCTCCAACTTCATGCCAAAATTTAATAGAAGTTCTAAACTTTTTTACATAATTGTTCCGAAGCCTAACTGGTAATGTATCTAATAAAAATTTTGTATAAGATTCCCAAGTGTGACCCTTTGGCAAAGTAATATTTCTATATCCCATTGCTTTTGTTTTTGCATAAATAGCTGCAAAATTTGCGCCTCGTACTCTACCTACTAGCTTTGTCCATATTTCAGGATCAATCACCCGATACAAATTTAAACTGTCCTTTGCATAATCATTAAATGGTGATGCCACTCTCATTTGACTTGGTTTTAATCCTGCCAAATAGTACAAATCATATAATTTATTATAATCATATCCAAACTTAAAATTAGCAGCCCAAACATCATTATTTGTCCAATCATAAAGAGGCGATGCACACCAAACATCCTTAAATTGTTTTGAAATCCAACATTCTCCCTTATAACCATATTTCTTATTTAGAAAACCACTGTAACGTTGCATAGACTCTTCTGCGCGCATACCAAGTAGACAGACTGTACTTTTCTTTTTATGTTGTTCTTTATAAAATCTACCAAATTGCTTTGCTAAATCTTCTTGTGGCATTTTATAACGATAATGATTAAAGGGTTTATTTATATTAATGACATAAGAATGTTTTGGCATTTGTCTTACCCAAATATCTTTTTTTGTATCATCCCAAGGATACCAATACATTTCATAGCTGCTAAGAGCTGTGCGCGTTGCCATTGGAAGACAAATCCAATAAGGCTCTACTTCATTCTCTAATTTTTGAAATGTTTGTTCCACATACTCTGTAGTAAGAGAATACTGGGCTTCAAAATCTTGATGAAACATTCCTATCCTTCGATTTGGATAATATTGATTCTTAAAATCTAATAGAAGATTTAACAACAAACCACTATCTTTTCCACCACTGAAAGACACATAAATATTTTCAAATTCTTGAAATATAAAATGAAATCTCTGTTGGAGTGCCTCATACACATTTAATTCTTGATAATCTCGAACCATTTCTCTCATCCTCTTTCTCTTCTGTCTTTATGCTAAAATTGTCTTGGATTTTTAAAGTTAATCTCATCAAGAAAGTCCCCCATTTCCATGTCACAGAGATATAAGCAGTAGGTGAGGACTTGCTTGTTTCACTAAGAATACAGCTCCCATTGAAAAGCTGTGATAGCAGCTATGAGATTATGAGCAAGTAGCAAAGCGAACATCGTGCGCTGCGAGTGTTGCGAATATCCGCTTTGACAATTTTTCTGTATCAAAAATTTTAATAGGTCTATTACTTTTACCAAATTTTTCCAATTTCACCTTTATATCATACTTTGAATAAAAAATTTTTGCAACCCTTTTCCAATTTTCCTCACGACAAACGCATGAATCCCTACATCCCCCTTATATTTGTTTTCTTTATTTTT